>NZ_JBVIKC010000075.1:0-24176 GCF_055581065.1 Streptomyces sp. NPDC031479 | reverse complement strand
TCCCCCCCCCCCCCCCCCCCACCCCCCCACCCCCCCCCCCCCCCCCCCCCCCCCCCCCCCCCCCCCCCCCCCCCCGCAGGGGGAACGGCCGGCGGCTCGGCACCCCCGTGGGGCGGCCGCCGGTCCGGGTCAGCTGTGGCGGCCGCCGCGGCCCCACGACTGGCTGTCCAGCACGTTCCCGCGGTTGTCGCGCAGGGTGGCGGTGTCGCGCTTGTCCCAGATCTGCTGGCGGCGGCCCTGGTAGAGGTCGCGGTGGGTGTTGCGGCCCTGGCCGGTGTGGACCTTGACGCTGGAGCGGCCGTCCAGGCGGAAGTCGCTGAAGCGGTAGCGGTTGCCCTCGCGGTCGGTCAGCGTGAAGCCGCGCAGGTTGACGCTCTGGCGGCCCGTGTTCTTGACCTCGACCCACTCCCCGTTCAGGGCGCGGTTGGAGCGGTCGTCGCGGTTGGGGCTGTCGTACTGGACGCCGCCGATGACGACCGCGGAGCGCTGGCCCTTGTGGTCGCGTCCGTGGTCGGCGGCGACGGCCGGCAGGGCCGCCGCGCCGATGAGGGCGCCCGCGGCCACGAGGGAGGCGACCACGCGGCGGGTGGCGAGAGAAGCAGACATGGAGATGACCCCTTCAACAGACAGCCCGGTCCGGTCTCCTGAAAGCCGGACGGGCTCCGAACGGTTCCCGGCGTCCTGCCGAGGAGCCACACTCTGGCGCCCCCGGCTCGTCAAAAGGTGGATCATTCGGCGCGTGTTGCCAAATGCGGATATATCCGTGACTATCCCTTGAAGTCAATAAACATCTAAGCTGCGTTGGCGTACGCTCCTTCCCGTGCCACGTTCCCGCCTGCACCATGTCGCCGTCCTCGTCCTCGAAGGGGCCAAGCCGCTCGACGTCGGCATTCCCGCGCAGGTGTTCTCGACCCGCGCGAGCATGCCGTACGAGGTACGGGTGTGCGGTGCCGCGCCCGGTCTGGTGACCGGCGGAGACGGACTCTCGTACTACGTCGCACACGGCCTCGAAGCACTGGCCTGGGCCGACATCGTCTTCGTCCCCGGCTACCGCTTCCCCGACCGCGACGACCCGCCGCGGGCCGTCGTCGACGCGCTGATCGCGGCCCACGCCCGCGGCGCGCGACTCGCCGCCATCTCCACCGGTGCCTTCGCGCTCGCCGCCACCGGACTCCTCGACGGGAAACGCGCCACGACGCACTGGCACTACGCGCGGGCCCTGGCCGCGAAACGCCCGCTCGTACGGGTCGACGAGAACGTCCTGTTCGTGGACGAGGGCAGCGTGCTGACCTCGGCCGGCGCCGCCTCGGGCATCGACCTGTGCCTGCACGTCCTGCGGGGCGACCTCGGGGTGGCCGCGTCGAACCACGCCGCCCGGCGCCTGGTCGCGGCGCCCTACCGCAGTGGCGGTCAGGCACAGTACGTGCCCCGCAGCGTGCCCGAGGTGCTGGGCGAGCGGTTCGCCGCCACCCGCGAATGGGCGCTGCACCGGCTCGGCGAGCCCCTCACCCTGGAGATCCTCGCCCGGCACGCCGCCGTGTCGGCGCGCACCTTCTCGCGCCGCTTCGCCGAGGACACGGGGTACACGCCGATGCAGTGGGTCATGCGCGCCCGCGTGGACCTGGCCCGCGAGCTGCTGGAGCGGTCGGAGCGCGGCGTCGAGCAGATCGCCGCCGACGTCGGCCTCGGGACCGGATCCAACCTGCGGCTGCACTTCCAGCGGATCCTCGGCACGACGCCGAGCGAGTACCGGCGCACCTTCACCCGGGGCGAATAGCCGCGTGCCGCCACCCTTGGCGCGATCCTTGCGGACCGTGGCAATCCCGCCGCTGTCACGGCCGCGACCAGCGGGGGAACCTGGTGGCGAACCCGAAAGGACACGCCTCATGACTCGCATCGCCATCAACGGATTCGGCCGCATCGGACGCAACGTGCTGCGCGCGCTGCTCGAACGCGACAGCGACCTCGATGTCGTCGCCGTCAACGACCTCACCGAGCCCGCCACCCTGGCGCGGCTGCTCGCCTACGACACCACCTCGGGCCGGCTCGGCCGCCCGGTGTCCGTCGAGGGGAACGTCCTCGTCGTCGACGGCCGTCGCATCACGGTGCTGGCCGAGCGCGAGCCGGCGAACCTGCCGTGGGCAGAGCTCGGCGTCGACATCGTGCTGGAGGCCACCGGTCGTTTCACCTCGGCCAAGGCGGCCCGCGCCCACCTCGACGCGGGTGCGAAGAAGGTGCTGGTCAGCGCGCCGGCGGACGGCGCCGACGTCACGCTCGCCTTCGGGGTGAACACCGACGCGTACGACCCGGACCTGCACACGATCGTCTCGAACGCCTCCTGCACCACCAACGCGCTCGCACCCCTGGCCGCGGTCCTCGACGACCTCGCGGGCATCGAGCACGGCTTCATGACCACGGTGCACGCCTACACGCAGGAGCAGAACCTCCAGGACGGCCCGCACCGGGACGCCCGCCGCGCCCGCGCCGCCGCCGTCAACATCGTGCCGACCACGACGGGCGCCGCAAAGGCGATCGGCCTCGTCCTGCCGAACCTCGACGGCAAGCTGTCCGGCGACTCGATCCGCGTGCCGGTGCCCGTCGGGTCGATCGTCGAGCTCAACACGACCGTCGCCCGCGACGTGACGCGCGAGCAGGTGCTGGAGGCGTACCGTGCCGCGGCGCAGGGCCCGCTCGCCGGCGTGCTGGAGTACTCGCAGGACCCGCTCGTCTCCTCCGACATCACGGGCAACCCGGCCTCGTCGATCTTCGACTCGGAGCTGACCCGTGTCGAGGGCCGCCACGTCAAGGTCGTCGCCTGGTACGACAACGAGTGGGGCTTCTCCAACCGCGTGATCGACACGCTGCAGCTGCTCGCCACGCGCTGACCGCAGGCCGGTGCACGGGGATGGGGACGGGGCGCCCGCGGCGGCGGGCGCCCCGTCCTGCTCCCAGGACGGCCGGCGGGCCCTTGCCGCCCACCCGGACACCGCCCCCACCGGCGGCGACAACGTTCGGTTGTCGAGGTGGCCGGACGGTTGTTGGATCCACGGGGGCCCGTGCGGTGAGCTGTGACCAGAGCGGTCCGACGGACCGCCGGACACAGCCACCGAACGGAGCTCCCCATGACCGGCACCGACCCCAAGGCCGTCGTCACCCGATACGTCGAAGCGGTGCGCGACGGCGACCTCCCCGCCATCCGCGACAGCTTCGCGCACGACGCCACCTGGACCTACCCCGGCGACCTGCCGATATCCGGCACCTACGAGGGCCGCACCGCCATCCTGGAGGACTTCCTCGGCTCCGTCGGCCCGCTGATCCGGCCCGGCACCACCGTGATCGAGCTGACCCACGCCTTCGCCGACGGCGACCAGGTCCTCGCCGAATGGACCTCGACGGCGACCACGGTCGACGGCGCCGCCTACGCCAACCGCTGCGCCGGGGTGTTCACCGTCCGCGACGGGCGGATCGCCGCGGTGCGCGAGTACGCGGACACCCGGCACACCGCGGACGTGCTCTTCCCCGCACACCGCCGCTGATCCCCCCCGGCCACGGCCTAGTCGTCGCCCCACTCGTCGGGCGCCCCGCCCAGCCAGCGGATCGGCGGCCACCCCACGGCGGTCTCCAGACCGGCCGCACGGAACATCTCGACCACATCGGCCAGGGAGTGCGCCATGCCGAGCGGGCGGTCCTCGCCGTGCACGTGCGCGACCACCGCCCGGCCACCCCCGGGAGCGACCGGATGGACGACGACGTGCAGGCGATCGGGCATGCCCCCAGCGTGCGTGCGCCGAGGCGCTCCGGCACGCCGGGCGCTCCGTACGGGCGACGCCGTCGGTCAGACGATGCCGATGACGAACGAAGCCCGGTATCCGGCGCCGTCCCGTACCGGGTTCAGCGTCAGCCCGGCGCCCTTGGAGGCGAACCGGTCGTCCCGGGTGTTGGGGTGCGCGGGAGCCTTGCGGCGGGAGTAGGGATCGCCCGCGTACACCGCGTTGAGCAGTTCCTCGGGCAGGAACAGCTGGGAGGAGACCGCGGTGCGGCGCCCGGGGCGGACCTTGAAGTGCACGTGCGGGGCGATGTGCGCGTACCAGCCCGGCACGATGGTGCGGAACGACACGCGGCCGTCCCCGTCGGTGGTCTGGGTGCCGCGCAGATAGGTGGCGCCGCGCTGCGAGTACAGGCCGGAGGCATCGGCGTGCCAGATGTCCACGGCCGCCTGCGCCAGCGGGGCGCACCCCTTGGCGGCCCGTACGATCTGCAGGTCCAGCCGCAACGGGACGCCTTGGCGGTCCTCCGTGACGTCGGAGCGGATCTGGCTCTTCGGGGTGTAGTACGGGCCCTCCCCGGTCTCGGCGGCGAGCACGCAGGACGGTGGCGGGCCGGACGGGTTCGGCGTGACGGCCCGTACGGCGGCGGCCCGGCCGGCGGCCGCCTCCGCCGTACCGTCCCGCCTTCCGGTACACGCCGATGCCAGACCGGTGAGGGCGGTGGTGCCGACGGCCAGCAGCAGCGTACGTCGGCGGGTGTCCAGGGGGCGGGGCTCGGGAGTCACGGCGCGCCTTTCGCGGGGGTCGGGGCCATGGGCTCCACCGTGGCGCAGCCGCTCCCGCGCCTCTCCCGACACGCCGCCGCGCGGCCCCCGCTTACCTCCCCTCGGCCGACGCACCCGACGGGTGCCGGGCCGGCCGGCGCGGCCGCCTACGGGTGGCGGGCCGTGACCACGTAGTAGTCGAGGATCCGCCGCTCGTACGCCTTCAGGAAGGTCCGCGGCCAGGTGCCCGGTGCCCACAGCCGGGACAGCCAGGCGTCCCAGCCGGCCCAGACCCGGTGGCCGATCGACTCGGCCCGCGCCCCCGCGAGCCCGGACGCCGTGAGTGCGTCGGTGAGGGCGGACACGGGGCGGGCGATGTCCAGCCCGTTCGCGTAGGTGTCCAGCAGCAGGGCCAGTTCCCCGTCCAGGGCCGGCGCGTCGTCCGCGGTGAAGAAGCTGGCGACGGCGACCCGTCCGCCCGGACGCAGCACGCGCGCCGTCTCCGCGGCGAAGGCGGCCAGGTCCGGGAAGTGCTGCGCCGCCTCCACGCTGACGACGGCATCGAACTCGCCGTCCGCGAAGGGCATCCGCTCCGCCGCGCCCCGTACGAATCTCAGCCGTTCCGGAGCTTCGTCCAGGAGGCCCGCGTGAGCCTCCCGGGCCCGCTGCAACTGGGCGGGGTGGATGTCCATGCCGGTGACCCCGGCGGGGTGGTGCTCGCGCAGGGCCAGCGCACAGCCCATGCCGAGCCCGCAGCCCACTTCGAGGACCCGCAGCCGATCCAGCGGCCCGGCGGCGTCGAGGACCCGCCGGTAGAGGTCCTGCTGGCTGCGGATCCGCTCCGCCTCGCCGAGCGGGGCCGTCAGGTCGATGCCGTTCCAGTAGCCGAAGTTGATGAACCCGCCGGCGAAGACCGGCTCCCCGCTCAGGTCCGCGGGCCCGTACGTCTCCCGCACCGCGGGCCGCATGGCGGGGAAGGACTCCTCGGCCTCGAACGCCACGCCGTGCCACCTCCGGGAAAACGCGGAACGCCGCCGAACGTACGGACACGCCCAGTCTGGCACCATCCGTACGCCCGACCGGGGCGCGCCCGGACCTGTGGCCGGTGTCGTACCCCGGACGGCCGGAAACGAGCGGTGCGGCAGGTGGCCTGCCGGACCGTCAGGCCCGTCCGGACCGGTGGCGCGAAAGTGATCATCGATCCGGTATCCGGACGTGCGGTCCCTATGCTGACGCCATGCTCGACATACCTCTTTCAGCGCTGGAAGTCGCGATGGTCCAGACGGACTCCCGCGCCCTTGACACCCTGCGGGACACCGCGGCCTTCGCTCAGGGAATCGAACAACTGGGCTACCACCGCGTCTGGTACGCCGAGCACCACCATTCGCCCGCGATCGGAGCGTTCCCGCCGGTCGTGCTGATCGCGCACGCCGCCGCCTCGACCTCGGCCGTCCGTCTCGGCTCCGGCGGCGTACTGGCCCCCAACCACGCCCCCGTCATGCTCGCGGAGCAGTTCGGAACGCTGGCAGCCCTCCACGAGGACCGCATCGACCTGGGCATCGGCCGCGGCCCCGGGACCTTCGACGAGGGCATCGCACGGGCACTGCGCCGCGGAGCCGGACCGGTCACCGACGAGGAGTACCGCGACGACGTGGCCGCCACCCTGTCCTTCCTGGTGGACGAGGTCGCCCTGGGCCCGCTGCCGGAGCCGTGGCTGCTGGCCTCCAGCACGGCGGGCGCGGCCCTCGCCGCCGAGCTCGGTCTGCCGGTGGCCGTGGCGCACCACATCCGGCCGGACAACACCCGGGCGGTCCTGGAGCGTTACCGCGCGGAGTTCACCCCGTCCCGCTGGTGCGAGCGGCCGCGCGTGCTGCTGTGCGTGGAGACCGTGTGCGCCGAGACGGAAGAGGAGGCCGCGTGGCGCGTCGGACCGATGGACGTCGTCAAGGCCGGGCTCCTCAAGGGGGTGAGCGACCTGCCGTTCCCCACCCCGGCGGCCGCCGCCGCGCACCCGTTCACGCAGGAGGAGCGGCAGGCGCTGGCCCACTTCCGGGCACAGCAGGCCGTCGGGACGCCCGAGACCGTCGTACGACGGCTCGCCGGACTGGCGCGCGAGACGGGCGCGGACGAGCTGATGCTCACCACGCCCGTGTACGACCTCGGCGACCGCCTGCGCTCCTACGAGCTGGTCAGGAAGTACGTGGAGGCCACCGCCGCGCCGTAGGCGACGGCGGGCCACCGGCGGTGGACGTCAGGACGGGCGGGCGGAGGAGAAGGCGGTGACGGTCACCTTGTTGTCGCACTCCGCGAAGATGCCGTCGTCCATGGCGATCTGGTGCGAGCCCGCGGCCGGGACGCCCAGGACGATCGTGGGGAAGGTGGCGGGCGTGGCGCCGGACACGCAGTAGCCGTCGGCCTCGCCCTGGACGTTGACGAAGGTGAGCTTGGTCCAGGCGCGGGCGCCCGGGGCCAGGGACACCACGGTGGCCGGACCGCTGTGGGTGGTGGCCAGCGGGAGGTTGTGGTCGGGCGAGCCGTTGCCGGCTCCGGCGACCGTCGGGAACCCCTGGACCGTGCAGGGGTGGGCCGAGGTGTTGGTCACCGAGACGACGGCGGCACCCGTTCCCGTACCCGGCGGCCGGACGTCGGCCTGGTGGGCGTCGGAGACCTTGACCTGCCCGATCGCGCAGGCCTTGGTCCCGCCGGCGGCTCCGGTACCGCCGGAGGAGGTACCTCCGGCCGGCTTCGGCTCGGCCGGTGCCGAACCCTTGGGCGTCGCGGACGGGGTCGAGGGGGTCGGGGGCGCCGACACCGACCCCGGGGACGACGGCTTCGCGACCGCGCCGTCCTCGCCGGTGGGCGTACAGCCCGTCATCATGGCCGCGACCGTCACCGCCGCCGCCAGGACCGCTGCGGTCCGGCCGACGCCTGCTGTGTACTGCATGAGCACTCCCCGAGGTCCACGACCGGTTCCACACCGGCACGCGTGGTCGGACACGCGACCGGGCCCCGCCCGGTTCTGCGGGGCACGCGGTTGTGGCGGTTCCGTGACGTGGGGCGGAGCCGGCGTGGCGAGACGTGCCGTGACCGGGCGAACCCCCGCCGTCCCCGGACGGGCCGCCCACCGCCCACAGCCCATCGCCAGCCGCCCACCGGCGCCCACCGCCGGCCGCCGCACGGCGAGGGCGCCCCCGTCCCCACGCCCGGGGCATGATGACGGGATGAACCTCTCCGCGACGGCCGGCGGCGGAAGCGGTGTCCCGGGCTCCCTCCGGGTCGCTCCCACGTTCCGGACCGCCGTCGCCTGGCTCCCTCCACCCGCGCTGTGGCCCCCCATCCAGGGCATCCGGGCCGAGCACGACCCCCAGATCCGCCGCTGGCCGCCGCACGTCAACCTGATCTTCGGCTTCGTCCCGGAGAGCGACTTCGCGGCCGCGGCCCCGCTACTGGCCGCGGTGGCCGCCGAGCGGGAGCCCTTCGCCATCCGCCTCAGCGGAGTGCGTACGTTCCGGCACCGCGCGTACGCCACGGTGTGGCTGGACCCGGCGGCAGCCGGCCTGACCCCCTGGACGGCGCTCCAGGACGCTCTGGCGGAGCCGTTCCCCTCGTGCCGCGGCCGGTTCCCCCGTTTCACCCCGCACCTGTCACTCGGCCGCGCCGCCCGGGACCCGCGCGGCCTGGCGGCGGAGTGCGCCGCACGCCTGGAGAGCATGGAGGCGCGGGTGGACCACGTCGTCCTGCTCGCCCGCCGGGACGACGAGCCCATGCGGCCCCGCGCCACGATCACCCTGGGCACCGGGGCGGTGGACTGGCACCGGGTCCCCGGCACCTGACGGCCCGACGGGCCCCGTCGCCGTCGACGCCGGCGGCCTGCCCTCCGCCTGTGGCGGAGATCACATGCAACGGGCCGGTGCCCGTCGTCTCCCTCACCTTCCTGGAGGCCTGGCGGCTCCGGGAGTCGCTCGACGAGGTGGTGAACCAGCGCGCACGGCTTATCGGGATCGCGACGAACGCCATCCGCAACACCCGCAGGGCGGCCCGTCGGCACTGCGAGGCGATGGCCCGGCTGCCGCCCCCCCCCCGACACGGTGCCCGACGTGGCGGACGCCGCCGTCTCCCGCATCGCCGACGCCACGCACGCGGCCGCGGCCCTGGCCGTACTGCACCGCCTGCGCCGTACGGACCGCGAAGTGCTCCTCCTGTACGTGTGGTCCGGACTCGGCCACGACGAGGTGGCGCGGGCGTGCGGGGTGGCCGTGGGCACCGTGCGTTGGCGCCTCTCCCGGGCCCGCGCCCGCCTGCACAAGCTCACCGAAGCCCACCTCGCCGAGCCTCCGGCCCCGGGGGACGCCCCCGCGCGGCACCCGGCGCCCCGAGCCACCAGGGAAGGAACCCTGTGAACGCCGTCGACCCCGCCGCCGACCACGACCCGCGCCCGGAACCGTCCGAGCCGGGGGACACCCTCCACCGCGTTCCCGGCCTCTCCGACGCGGACCTCCCCTTCCCCGGGCTGCGCCGGATCAGGGAGCACCTGATGCGCGAAGCGGCACCGACCCCCCGGCGACCGTCCCGCACCCGTCGGCCGGCGGCCGTGCTGCTCGCCGCCGGAGCGACGGCCTGCGCCGTGGTCCTGGCGGTCACCGTCGGGGGGCGCGGGTCCGAAGGCCGGGGGCCCGTCGCCGGCCCGCCCGAGCCGGCGGCCGTGCGGCTGCTCGACCGTGTGGCCGTCGCCGCCCGGGCCCTGCCCGCCCCGACGCTCCGCGACGATCAGTTCGTCTACACCCGGACCACGGGACACTCCACGGCCCTGACCGAGACCGCGAGCGGGGCCGTGGCGGCGTCCCGCACGGACGAGTCCGCCGAGCGCTGGCTCTCCGTCGACGGATCCGCCGAGTCGCTCGTGCGCACCGCTAGCGGCACCTCCACGGAGCCTGCCTACGGCAAGGGCACGGGCACCCCCGGCGGTCCCACGTACCGCTTCCTGAAATCGCTGCCGACGGACCCCGGCGAACTCCTGGAGCCGATCTACGCCGACACCCGCCGCAACCACGGTCCGGGCTGGGGCTCGACCACCGGCCCCGGCCGGGAGGCGTTCGTCGCCATCGGCGACCTGCTGCGGACGATGGAAGCCCCGCCCGGTGTGAGCGCCGCCCTGTACCGGGCGGCCGCGCGCATCCCCGGGGTGGTCTTCCTGCCCGAGGCGAAGGACGAGGCCGGACGCACGGGCGTGGCGGTCGCCCGTGTCCACGACGGCGAACCCACCGAATGGATCTTCGACAAGGACAGCCTGCGGCTGCTCGGCGAACGCACCGTCCTCCTGGAGGACGGTGCCTGGGGGAAGGCGGGGGACACGGTGACCTCGGTGGCCGTGATCGGACGGGGCGTCGCGGACCGGGCCGGGCAGGCACCGCGGCCGTAGCGCCGCGGCCCGGGGCGGGCCGGCGCCGAGGCGGCGGGAGCGTGTGACGCCCCCGAGCCGTCCGCCTACCGCGCCCGCATCAGCAGATGACCCCGCCGGAACCGCTCGCCTTCGCACGGCTCGCGCAGCATGCGGCCGACCTCCACGAACCCGGCCTCGCCGGCCAGCGCCGCGAGGGTGTCGACCGGCCAGCGGTAGGCCGTCGTCACCTTGTGGTCGAACGCTTCCACCGGGCCGCCCTCGGACTCGAAGAAGGCGACGAGCAGGGCGCCCCCTGCCGTCAGTACGCGACGGAACTCGGCGAGGTAGGCGGGTACGTGCCCCGGCGGGGCGTGGATGACCGAGTACCAGGAAAGGACGCCGTCGAGTACGCCGTCGGCCAGGTCCAGGGCGTCCATCGAACCGACGTCGAACCGCAGGCCGGGGTACTCCTGGCGGGCGAGCCCGATGAGCGCGGGCGAAAGGTCGATCCCGAACGCGTCGAGTCCCAGGCGCCGCAGATGGTCCGTCACATGTCCCGGGCCGCAACCCAGTTCGGCGACGGACGCGGACCCGGATCCGGACCGGGTGGTCTGTGCGAGTTCGGCGAATGCCGCGATGACCGAGCGGTCCAGTGGGAGACCGTCGAGCGCGTCACGGGCGAAATCGGTGTATACGACGGCGAGCGCGTCGTAGGCGTCGGCGGTCGCGCGCAGGTGCGGGGCTGGTTCGGTCACCGGGACACGGTAAGGGGCCCGGGACCGGACCCGGGCGGCGCTACGTCCACTGAAGATTCCACTTCCCGATAAGGCGATCAAAATGTACAATTTCTGCATATTTATATGAATTTTACCCATCCTTCGCGGGAGTGGCGACGAATCCCCGAGGCAACCGGAATCCGCGCCGTGCAGGAGATGAGATTCATGAACCTTCCCACCCGCTTCCGGCACCTGGCCGTCGGCGTGGCCACGACGGGCCTGCTGGCCGGGGGCGTGGCCCTCGGAGCCGCCGGATCCGCCTCGGCCGCAGCGGCGCCGACGTCGCCCACCCCCTCCTCGTCCGTCACCTCCGTCCTCACCGACGACCATGACAACAACGGCAACAGCAACAGGAGCAACAACAGCAACGGCTACGCCAACCACGACAACAACCGCGACGGCAACCACGATCAAGGGAACCGCCACGACCGCTGCTCGTGGGAGCGCGGCCACTGGAGCAAGATCTGGATCAGGGGGCACTACGAGAAGAAGTGGCACGAGGGCAGGTGGCACCCCGGTTACAAGGACCACGACGGCCGCTGGCATCCCGGATGGAAGAGCCACGGCTGGTGGGAGAAGTACTGGGTCCCCGGCCACCAGAGCACCCACTGGGTGAAGGGGCACTGGAACTGCCACGACAAGTGGTGACCGGAGTCCGATGCGATCCCGGACCCCACCGCGATCCCGACGGTGCGGCGGCAACCGCTCATTCAGGTACAAGACTTGACGGTAGCCAGCCCGCGAGTAGACCCGCAGCGCACCGTACGGCCGGCCCCGGGGGGTACGGCGGACCGCCACACCCCCCGGGGCCATGAAGGCTCCGGCCCCATCCACTGGAGGGGCTTGCGGTTCCGGTCCAGGATCTTGCCCCACACACCGCCGGTCTGGCGGCTGTACCAGCTGCCCACGCCGTTCCAGTCGTACGGGTTGCAGGTGGTGCAGTGCGGCAGCTCGAAGTGGTTGCCGCCTTCCCGGTACAGGCAGATGGCGGTCTCCCGGGCGATCTCCGGCATGGCGTCCTGGTGTTCGCGCGGCCGGCACAACGACGCCGCCTGCGCCGGCGCGGCCGCCGTGGTCAGGGACACGGTGGCGGTCAGTACGGCCGGTACGGCCGCCACCGCCGCCTCCTTCAGCCTTCGTAAGGGTCTTCGCACAGCGACCCCTTTCCTTTCTCCGGTCGGGTGACGATCGGGACGTGGTCGGCCGGCCCCCGTGTTCCGCACTCGTGCCGCCGCGGCCCAACGGCCCACGGCCCACGGCATCGTGCGGACCGGCCGACGTCCACACTCTGCCCGGCCACCGCTATGCGTTCCCGGGTCCGCCGCGCCGCCGGGGAGATGGCCGCACGACACGCGCAAGAGGCGTCGGAGAGCCTGCGCGCCGCGCTCGGCATGTGGCGCGGCACTCCGCTGGCGGGCGCCAACGCGGCCTTCGTGGAACCGGCTCGGCGCTACGCCGGGACCCGGCGCTTCCTCGCCGAGGAACTCGGCCTCGACCCCGGTCCGGAACTCTCCGCGATCCACGCGGCGATCCTCCGGGCCGACCCCGGACTGGAGGCTCCCGCGGTCGTCCCGGCGTTACGACCGGCAGCCCCGCGCCAACCGGCTCCCCGTACGCGCTCGCCACCGTCGTCACCCTGGCGCTCCGGGACCGGGGAGCCCCCGGGCCCCCGGCCGGTGCTGCCGCGCCCCCCACCCCGTCCGCCCCGCCCACGGCCGCGCCTACGGGCCCGGTCGGCGCACTGGCGCCCGTACGGGTGTTCAACATCGACGGGGACTGCAAGACCCAGACCGAACGGCTGCCCACGTGCAGGCTCGGCCTGGCCAAGAACCCGTACGTGACGTACGACCTGAACAACGTCGTATCGCACCGCGTCTGGCACGGCGACGTCCTGATGGCCGACTGCGTCGTGGTCAACGGGATCCGCGTCGAGGACGAGCACGGGGTGGGGACCCCCAACTGGTTCCGGGTCCACCTCACCGACGTCCCCGGCGGCACCGCCTGGCTCCCGGCGGTACGCACCCACGACGACCCCGGACTGCCCGTCTGCTCCACCTGACGCGCCCCGCCCGGAAGCGGGGGTCACCGCCCGACGGTGTTCATCAGGACGATCGCGGCGATGTCCGCGAGGATGACGGCGACGACGCCGATGATCATGGCCCAGGCCCTCTGCGAGTCGTCCAGCTGCATGCGGTGCCTCCTGGGGGGAACGTCCTCCCGCTCCGTGCCGGGCCCTGCGGGCAGCCCCGCAGGCCCGCCCTCCCGCCATGATGACCCCGTCCCGGGCCCACCGCAGCCCGGCCTCCGGCGGCCCGCCCGCCGGAGGCCACGACCAGCGGTTCCACCCGCCGGGACTGCCCCGGGACTGCCCCCGGGCGCTGCCCTGGGACAGGACCGTGACAGAGGCGTGGTGAACCGTGATCATCCGGGGGGTTAGGGTCACCGAGCCGATCGCCGCCGGAAAGCGGCCGGCCGCACCACGTCATCAACCTCGGGGGATCCACATCGTGTTGACCAACCGCCTGTTCCGTACCGCCGCGCCGATAGCCCTGGCCGCCCTCGCCCTCACCGGCTGCGGCCCGGACGACGGCGGGGCCCCGGCCGCCGCGTCGAAGGGGACGTTCGCCGCACCGCTCGCCCTCAAGACCGCGGCGGACGTGACCGAGACGCACTTCCCCGACAACCAGAAGACCCAGCTGAGCGTCACCCCGGTCTCGGTGGTCAAGGGAGACAAGGCCGCGGTGGAGAAGCTCGGTGTCGGGCTGCTGAACGGCAAGACCCCCTACTACGTCACCACCACCTACACCCACAAGGGCGGCGAGGCGGACAACGGCAGCTTCAACTTCAAGCTGCTGCTGCACGGCACCGACCCGAAGCGCGCCTACACCTTCGCCCCGTCGTGGGGGGCCAAGTTCGAGCCCTGCCAGGAGGCTTCCGACACCGACCTGCGCCTGGCCGCGGGCAAGTCCGTCACCACGTGCGAGATCTACCTGGTCCCGGAGGACGTGCAGCCGGCGTTCGTCGGCTTCCAGGGCGAGCGCGACGCCGGGAAGCCGAGCGACGAGACCGGCACCGCGCCCGAGGTCGTCTGGAAGGCGAGCTGACGGACGCCGCCCGCTCCGCCGTGCCCACCGGCGCGGGCGGGTCTACGGTGGACGGGTGCGCTACCGCTTCGCAGCCGTGGCACTGACGGTCGCGCTCTGCGCGTCCACGCCGTCCTGCGGCGTACCGGAGGCGGCCGCCCCGGGATTCCGGGCGGTGCCCGGGGTCCCGGTGACGGAGCTCTCCGCAGGCGTCTCGGCCGTTCCCGCCGGGAAGCTGGGCGCCAGCTACCGGCCCGGCTGCCCCGTACCCCCGGACCGGCTGCGGCTCGTCCGGATGAACCACTGGGGCTTCGACGGCAAGGTCCACCGGGGCGAGCTGATCGTCCACCGCGACGCCGTCGGCCCCGTGCTCCGCGTGTTCGCCCAGGCCTTCGAGGAGCGGTTCCCGATCCGCCGGATGCGCGTCACCGCCGAGTACGGCGGCAGCGACGAACGGGCCATGGCCGCCGACAACACCTCCGCCTTCAACTGCCGGCCGGTCACCGGCGACCCGGCCCGGCTCTCGCGGCACGCCTGGGGCGACGCCGTCGACATCAACCCCGTCGAGAACCCGTACGTCGACCGCTACGGCACGAGCCACCCGCCGAACGGGCGGCCCCACCTCGACCGCGACCGGGCGGGCCCCGGAGCGATCCGCGAGGACGACGCCGTCACCAGGGCCTTCGAGGCGGTGGGCTGGTCCTGGGGCGCCCGCTGGTCCGACCCGGACTACCAGCACTTCTCCGCGAACGGCGACTGAGTCCCCGCGGGCCCCGGGAGGCGCGTCTCAGCGGCACAGCGCCGTGTCGACCACGTCCTCGACGTGCTCCATGGCCGCCTTGTCGGTCGGCTGGATGGTCACCGCGATGTCGGCGGCCGCGCGGCCGTCCTCCCTGACCCCGCCCCGGGTCTCGTACCCGGGGAAGCTGCCGCCGTGGCCCCAGTAGACCCCGCCGCACGAGAGCGGCTTGCTGACGAGCCCCAGTCCGTAGCGCGCGCCGTGGCCGAAGTACTCGGCGGGAACGGTGGTGCGCATCTGGGCGAGCTGGGCGTCCGGGAGGAGACGGCCGGACAGCAGCGCCGTGTAGAACGTGTTGAGGTCGGAGTTGGTGGAGATCATCTGGCCCGCCGCCCAGGCCCACGAGGGGTCCATCTCGGTGACGTCGGTCAGGGGCGCGCCCGGCGATTCGCGGTCGTAGCCCTGGGGATGGGATTCGCGGATGCCCGTCTCGCCGGGGGAGGGGAAGTAGGTGTGGCGCAGTCCGGCACGCCGGACGACGCGCCGCTCCAGTTCCTCGGCGAGGGGGTGTTCGGTGACCTTCTCGACGATCAGGCCGGCCAGCACGTAGTTGGTGTTGCTGTACGCCCACTTCTTCCCGGGCTCGGAGGTGGCCTCGTGCCGCAGGGCGAAGCCGAGGAGCTCGCGCGGGTCGTACGGCCTGGGCCGGGGAACGTCGTTGAGGTAGTCGGGCAGCCCACTCGTGTGCTGCAGGAGGTGACGGACCTTGATGGCACGGCCGTCGATGCCCTCGCCGCGGACCAGGCCCGGCAGATAGGTGTCGACCGGGTCGTCGAGGCCGATCTTCCCCTCGCCGACCAGCTGCAGTACGGCCACCGCCGTGAACGCCTTGGTGTTGCTGCCGATCCGCACCTGCCCGTTCCTGGGCACCGCCGCTCCGGTGGCCAGGTCGCCCACCCCCGCCGTGTACGTACGGGTGTGCCCCTCGCGGTCCTGGACGCTCGCGAGCACACCGGGTATGCCGTCGGCGCGCACCAGCGCGTTCAGGCCTTGCTGGACGCTGTCGGGCCGGGCGGCGGCGAAGGCCGCGGGCTGGGCCAGGGCACCCGCCGCCAGAACACCGACGGCCACCGCGGCCAGGACCGGGAGGGCCCTGGGCCGACCGTTCCGCCGGCTGCCGGAACGGTGATCCTGCCCTGAGTGTGCGCGCACGGCTCAACTCCTGTGTAATCGTCGGGAAACCGGCATGTTCGCCGGGCCCAGCATGTCCGCAGGCGCGATCCCCCGACGATCCGGCTACCGCCCGGCCCGGGGGTGGGGCTAACCCCCTGGCCGGTCCGCCTGAGGTGCGGGCACGCCGAGACCCCGCCCCAGCAGTGACATCACGGCTGGGGCGGGGTCCCGGGCGGTCGGGCCCGTCGGGGCGGGAGGGGTCAGGTCCGGGCCGGCTCCGCGGAGGGGCCCGGCGCCGGCTGCGGCTTCGGCAGGGGCTCCGGACGCGGACGCGGGTGGACCGCCTCCTCCGGCAGCCTGGGCTCCAGGCGGAGGACTCCCAGGGCCGAGACGGTCGCGCCCGCCGCGAGCACCACCCACATCGCCGTCGGCGACAGGGTGAGCAGGGCCGTCAGCACGGCCGGCGCCAAGGCACTGGGCACCGCCCACGAGAGCTGGTAGACCGCGAGGTGACGGCCCCGGGTCTCCTCCGGAGCGGCCTGCGCGCACAACGCCGACGCCGTGGCGCCGTGCATCAGCTCGCCCGCCGTGAACAGGGCCGTCGCCACGAACACCCCGACCAGGACGACCGACTTGTCGCCCACCCCGGCGAGCGCCGCGAACACCACGAACGACGAGGCGAACACGGCCGCGCCCAGCGCCACCGCACGGGTGCGGCGGAAGGCGACGAGCGCCCGGGTGACGGGGATCTGCAGGAGCGCGATCCCGACCGTGTTGACCGCGTACAGGACGCCCACCAGCGAGGTCGACGCCCCCAGGTCCTGGGTGACGTACGCCGGGATGCCGACGGCCAGCACCGTGTAGCCGAACGCCGTCGGCACGTTGAGCAGGGTCAGGGCGAGGAAGGGCCGGTTGCGGGCGACCAGCCGGTAGCCGCCCTTGCGGGAGACCCGGGGGGCCGCGGAGTCCGGTGCCGTCCTGGGAATCGGGATGGAGCCGAAGCACACGGCGGCCAGCACGTACCCCGCGGCCGTGCAGAACACGATCACGTAGTAGAACGCGTCGCTGCCCAGGGCGAGGACCGCACCCGCGATCAGACCGCCCACACCCAGACCGGCGTTGCGCAGACTGCGCTGCGCGGCGAGCAGTTTGTCCCGCTCGGTGCCCCGGACGAACTCGGCGATGAAGGACTGGATCGCCGGCGGGTACGAGGTGTCGCCGAGCGCGACCAGGAGGATCACGGCGAACATGCTGACGCCGTTGTCCACCAGCGGGTACGTACAGAACCCGGCCGCCCGCAGCAGGTAGCCGCCGGTGACCACGGCCCGGGCCCCGAACCGGTCGATGAGGACGCCCGCCGCCGGATTGCTGACCAGCCCGATCACGGCGGCGGCGGTCATCAGGGTGCCGACCTGGGTGAGCGGGAGCCCGGTGACGTGGTGGAAGTACAGCAGGGACAGGGGCAGGTACATGCCGGCTCCGGTGGCGTCGACCACCATGCCCAGCATGTAGCGCGTCTTCGCCGACAGGCGGGCTCCGGTCATGGCGCGTCCCCGATCTCGCTGTGCTCGCGCACCCACACCCCGAGCTCACGCAGACGGCGCTCGCACTCCGTGCGGTTCGGTGCGGTGCCCACCGCGGCGGCGAGGAAGTCGGAGGAACCCGAAGCGGGCGCGATGACCTGGCCCTCCTCGGCGTACAGCCAGAACCCGGCGAGCCACGGCTCCTGCGGCAGCGGCGGCAGCGAGCGCACCAGACCCGGCTGCTTCATCAGGAGCATCTGTCCCGCCATGCACCGTGGCGCGGGCAGCTCACCGGACTCCGCGCGCTGCCGTACGGCAGCGTGGAGCTCGTGGCCGGCGTCGGCGCGCACCGCGTACTCGCCGAGGTGCACGTCGAACAGCGTCCCGAAGACCTCGCGGATCTTCGCGCCGCCGGGCCGGCAGGCGATCTCGCACAGCACCAGCCGGTCGTCCGGGGTGTGGAAGACCTCCATGTGGAAGGCGAAGTCGCGCAGCCGGGAACCCTCGGGGGCGAGCGCTGCCAGGACCTGCTCGGAGAGTTCGAGCAGGCGCGGGGTGATCGGGTCGTCCGCGTCGAGGGTGAGGTCGATGCGCGGGCCCGCGTCGGAGGCGAAGGAGGACAGGTCGTACTGGTACTGCGAGGGCCAGGCCATCGCCACCCGCCCGTCCGCCACCAGACCGTCCACGTGGCACATGCGGCCCGGGACGTAGTCCTCCAGCAGGACGTCGTCCCGCTCGCCCGCGCCGTACACCTCCGTCAGGCACTCCTCGAAGGACGCCTCGTCCTGCAGGATGCGCAGGCCGATCGCGTTGAAGCCCTGACGCTCCTTGAACACGACCGGGAAGCCCTCGGCCGCGGCGAACGTCCGCGCCTCTTCGGCGGTGCGCGGCTGCAGCCAGGCCGCGACCTCGATGCCCGCCGCCTGCGCGCGGGTCTTCATCAGCGCCTTGTCGCGGAACGGCAGCACGTCGCCGTACCAGGCGCCCGGCAGCCCGAACCGCTCGCGCAGCCGCGCGGCCCGCAGCATGTCCGCCTCGTGCAGCGCCGTCACCCCGGTGATCTCGTGCGCGGCGGCCAGTTCGAGCGCGCGGGCGTCGACCTCGTCCGCGTCGAAGTCGTCGAAGATCTCCAGGCGGGTGTAGCCGAGGTCGCCGTCGGGCACCTTCTCACCGGCGAGTTCGATCTTCTCGCGGGAGCCGAGGACGACGATGTCGCCGGTGTGCTCCGGCAGCCAGGACCGGAACGGGAACGGCTCCAGCGGATTGCGGTGCAGGATCAGCAGGTTCTCGCGCCGCTTGACCTCGGCCGGCCGCGCGAGGACGGTCTCCCCGTCCGGCTGCGCGAGGGTGATGCGGATGTGCTCCCGTATCACCTCGGCGCCGCGGCGTATCGCCGCCGTGGTGTCCCCGGCGGAGACGGCGATCAGGCCGAGCCGGTCCCAGTTGTCCTTCAGCGGCCGTACGTCGTCGCCGGGCCGGGCACTGACGCGGACGTCGATGACGCCCTGCGCGGCACGTGCCTCATCGACCCCGGCGACGGACTCCACACGGGTGCCGGGCGTGCCGACCAGGGTGCGCACGGCGGCGCCCCCGCGGGCCACGGGCCGGTCGGGCAGCTCCTCGGCCAGGCCGAAGGGGTGGGCGAGCGCCAGCGTGCTCAGGTCGATGCCGAACGCGCTCTGCACCAGCTCGGGGATGGCGTCACCGGCGATCCGGTTGTGGCCCTCGATCACGCGAGGGCCCTTGGCGGTGAGGCGCACCTCGGTGTGGCAGACCCCGTCGCGCATGCCCATCACGTCCAGGAAGCCGCGCACCGCGTCGCGCGCCGCGTCCTCGTCGGCCGCCGAGAGCCGGGCCGGTACGGCGTGGCCGAGCTCGGCGAAGTGGCCGTCCGAGGTGAACTTCTCCGTGATCGTCACGATCACGTGGCGGCCCGCGAAGCTGAAGGACTCGACGCTGAACTCGGGTCCGTCCAGGAACTCCTCCATCAGGAAGTCCTGCAGGACGAACAGCGAGGAGACGCGGTCGGTCCGGGTGCCGGAGAGCCGGACCACCTCGTCCCAGACCCGGTCGGCGTCCTCGGGTCCCTCGACCCGCTGGACACCGATGCTCGCGGTCGCGTCGACGGGCTTGACGATGAAGGGGAAGCCGTACGCCGCCCCGAAGGCGTCCAGGTCCTCGCGGGCGCGCAGGGAGCGGGCACCGACGGCGTGCGCCGGGTCGTGCTCGGCCACGTACCGCCGCATGGCGGCCTTGTCGCGGATCCGGGCGGTCACCTCGTAGCCGGTTCCCCCGAGGCCGTACAGGTCGTTGATCCGACCCGCGTTCTCCAGTCCGGGTTCGGTCAGGGAGAGGGCCGCCGCGAAGCCGGGACTCTCGTGCCAGGCCCGCACCAGGGGCTCGACCAGCGACCAGTCCGTGAAGTCCACGACCTCGACGGCAGCGGCGAGCGTGTTCTGCTCCTCGCTGACCTTGGTGGGGTGTTGGAGCAACAGCACGCTCAGTCCCAGGTCGTGGGCCTTCCGCACGGTCTCGTCGGTCCCGCCGACGAGCACCAGGGTGCGCTCGGGGTTCATTCGCTCTCATCTCCCCCTGCGTCAGCAGGGCATCTGGCTCGTACGGACTTCGTGGACGGGAAGGATCCGGGGGCGTACGGGATGTGCCGTCGGTCTTCGAAAGGTAACCAGGCGCGCTCGCGCGCGACTTGCACGCGCCTGGGCCGGAGCTCGCGCGGAGATGAGGCATCGTTCGGGCTCGACCGGGGAATGCCTCGAACACGGCTCGGGGCCGGCTCGCACGGGAGCGGAGCCGGAGCCGGGGCCGGGCCGGCGGCGGTGACGCGGGCGCCGATGCGGACGCGCGGAGGCGGTACCCGGGCATCGTGGGGGTCCGGGTACCGCCTCCGTCAACACCCCGCCTCCCGGAGCGCGACGGGCGGGCGGGGCGGTCGTTCGCGGGCCACCTGTTCGGGTGGGCAGCCCGTTCGGGTGGGCGGCCCGTTCAGGTGGGGAGCCCCACCGCCCGCTCCCGGGCGCGGCGCTTCTGGATCACCACCGCGGCCACGAGCAGGGCGCCCTGGGCGACGTTCTGCCAGAAGGGGTTCACGCCCTGCACGGTCAGCCCGTTGTCCAGGGCCCCGAGCAGGGTGACGGCGAGCAGTGTGCCGCCGACGCCGCCCTTGCCGCCCGCCAGGAGGCAGCCGCCGAGGGCCGCGGCGGTGATCGCCTTCAGTTCGAGGCCCTCGCTGCCGGACACGGGGTGCCCGAATCCGGTCCGGGCGGTGAGCAGCACTCCGGCGATCGCGGCGACGACACCGGCCAGGCCGTACACGGCGATCAGGTACTTGTTGATGTGGATGCCGGCGAGGCGGGCGGCCGTGTCGTTGCCTCCGATCGCGTAGATGTTGCGGCCGATGTCCGTGGACTTCAGCAGCAGGTGGACGGCGAGCGTGACCGCGGCGAGGATCCACAGCAGCACGGGGATCCCGGCGACCGAGCCGTTCGCGAGGAAGATGAAGACGTCGTCGTTGCTGACGTAGCCCTGGGCCGCCCCGTTGGAGAGGAGCTGGGCGACGCCCTTGTACGCGGCGAGGGTGGCCAGGGTGGCGATGACCGGGTTGACCCGGCCGTAGACGATGACCGCGCCGTTGAGCAGCCCGGCGAGCAGGCCGGTCCCGAGGGCGGCGGCGATGCCGAGCGGGGCGCTGGATCCGGTGGACGTGTAGACCATGGCCGAGACGACCGAGGCCAGGCCGACCTGGGAGCCGATGGAGATGTCCAGCGCGCCGCAGATGACGACGACGGTCTGGACGAGGGCCAGCAGGCCGGAGATGGTCACCGCGTCGCCGATGACCTTGAAGTTGGCCCAGGTCGCGTAGGCCGGGTTGAGCCAGCCGAAGAGGAGCAGGACGAGGACCAGTGCGGCGACGAGCCCGAGGTTCTGGCCGCCGAGGGCGCCGACGGCCGTGCCCAGCCGTCGCCCCGCCCCCGGCGCGGCGGCCGGCTCCGGATCCGGCTCCGGTGCGTGCGGGGGCGCGGCGGCGCCCCCGGACGCCTGGTCCCCCGTGGTCGCCGATTTCGCGTTCATGTGAGCCCTCCGTCGGTCGGCATCGGCGTCGGCGTGTGCTGCGGTGCGGGCGCCGTCGTGGTCAGGTCGTCGGCCATGGCCAGGGCGAGGACCGCCTCCTCCGTGGCCGCGGCGCGGTCGAGCTCGCCCGTGATCCGGCCCCCCTGCATGACGAGCACCCGGTCGGCGAGACCCAGTACCTCCGGCAGCTCGGAGGAGATGACCAGGAGCGCCACACCGGCGCGGGCCAGCTCGGCGATGATGCGGTGGATCTCCGCCTTGGCGCCGACGTCGACCCCGCGCGTCGGTTCGTCCAGGATCAGCACCCGGGGCCGACGGGCCAGCCAGCGGGCGAGTACCACCTTCTGCTGGTTGCCGCCCGACAGCGTGCGCACGTCCTGTTCCGTGGAGGGCGTACGGATCCGCAGCCGGCCGCCGTACTCGCGGGCGAGTTCCCTCTCGGCCGCCCGGCGTACGAAACGCAGCCGGCGCAGGCGTTCCAGGACGACGAGGGAGATGTTGTCGCGGACCGACCGGTCGAGGAACAGGGCCTGTTCCTTGCGTTCCTCAGGGGCCAGCCCGATGCCCGCGCGGATCGCGTCGGAGGGCCGTCGCAGCCGCAGCTCCTCGCCGAGGACCGAGACCGTGCCGGCGCGCAGCGGGAGGTCGCCGATCAGGGCCCGGGCCAGTTCGGAGCGCCCGGCGCCGACCAGTCCGGCCAGTGCGACCACTTCCCCGGCCCGGACCCGCAGGCTGATGCCGCGTACGTCGTCGGTGGTGAGCCCGCGTACGTCGAGGACGATCCGGCCGGTGGGCGCGCGGTCGCGGGCCGGGGCCGCCGAGAGGTCCCGGCCGACCATCATCCGTACGATCTCCGCCTCGTCGGTGGCCGCGGCGTCGCGCGTGCCGGCCAGGGCCCCGTCGCGCAGTACGGCCACCCGGTCGGCGAGCCGGAAGATCTCCCGCATGCGGTGGGAGACGTAGATGACGGCGATGCCCCGCGCGCGCAGTCGGCGGATCAGCGCGAACAGGGCCTCCACCTCGCTCTCGGAGAGGGAGGAGGTGGGCTCGTCGAACGCGACGACCTTGGCGTCACCCGTCAACGCCCTCAGGATCTCGACGAGTTGACGCTGGGCCGGGGTCAGTCCGATGCCCGGGGTGTCCGCGTCGAGGACCTGGTCGAAGCCGATCCGGACGAGGTCGTCCACGAGCCGGCGGCGCAGGGCCGCCCGGTCGAAGCGGCGGGCGCCACGGGTGGGCAGGGCTCCGAGGTAGACGTTCTCGGCGACGGTGAGGTGGGGGACGATCTCCGGCTCCTGGGGGATGAGCCGGATGCCCGCCCGCCGGGCGTCGGCGGGGGAGCGGAGCCGGACCGGGGCCCCGTCGACCTCGACCGTGCCGGAGTCCGGCGGGTGGTCACCACAGACGATCTTCAGCAGGGTCGACTTCCCGGCGCCGTTCTCGCCCATGAGCGCGGTGACCGTACCGGCGGGGAAGTCCAGGCCGACGCCCCGCAGGGCCCGGACGCCGCCGAAGCTCTTGGCGATGCCGGTCACGCGCAGCCCGCCGGCGGGCGGACCCGCGGACGCCGCTCTGTCGGACGCCGCCGTGTCGGACGCCGCCGAGGGAGGCCGGCTCACTTGCAGCCGAACCCGGCGTCGCGCCACGTGGTGGCGTCGACCATCCTGGTCGGGGCGAAGGCCTCGGGGGCGAATTCCCTGCCGTTCTTGATCTTGTCGTACATGGCCTGCACCGCCAGCCTGCCCACCTCGTCGCCCGGGATGTAGAGCGCGGCCCTCATCCCGTTGTCGGCACCGGCCTGCCAGTCCTTGCAGGCGAGATAGGCCCCGAGGCCGATCCCCGCGATGTCCGCGCCCTTGACGCCCGCGTTGTTCAGCCCCTTGACGCCACCGGAGACGTTCTCGTCGTTGCAGCCCATGACGACCCAGTGCCGGACGCCGCGGTTCGCGGTGACCGTGGCCTCGACCTTGGCCTGCGCGCCCGCCGGGGTGTTGTCCGTGCCGAGTTCGACGGTCTGGACCTCGGGGCCGCCGGCCTCCTTCCACGCGGACTTGGCTCCGTTGATCCGGTCGGTGCAGACGGTGGTGTCCTGTTTCCAGGCGTAGACGATCCGGGTGTCGGCGGCGCTCCAGCCGGCCTTCGTGAACTCGGCCGCCGCGCGCTTGCCGACCTCGGCTCCCATCTGGGTGCCGGAGAAGCCGACCCGTGCCACCAGATCGACCTTGTCGCACGCCGTCGGCTTGGGGCCGCCGGCGCACACCTGGTCGTCCGAGGTCAGCAGGGGAACGCCGGCCTTCCTGGCCTCGGCGGCGACCTGGGGGCCCACCGCCGACTCCGGCACCACGATGATGATGCCGGAGTTCTTCTGCGCGATCGCGGACTTGACCTCGGTGATGGTCTTCGAGGCGTCGTTGCCGAGGTTGACGACGGTGAGCTTGACGCCCAGCTCCTCGGCTTTCTTCCTGGCCCCCGACGCCTCGGAGACGAAGTACTCCTGATCCCCCTGTTTCTGCAGGTAGGCGATGGAGACCGGGCCGCTCGCCGGCGAGCCCGTCCCCGGGGCGGAGGCAGGCCTGCCGGAGGAGCAGGCCCCCAGGGCGAGGGTCAGGACGAGGGCGCCGGTCAGGACCGCGCCACGGCGGTACGGGTTCACGGACATGTACGGGAACTCCCTGTTCGGGGCGGACGGGCGGACGGGCGGACGGCGGGCAGGCGGACGGCTGGCCGTGGGCGCCGTCGGGTGCCGACGGCTGCGGATTCGGCCCCGGGGGGGGGGGGGGGGAGGGGGGGGGGGGGGGGAAAAAAAAAAAAAAAAAGGGAGACCCGGGACCACCCCACCCCACACGTCTTGGGTTGCAACACCTCCCCCACCCCCGGCCAAAAAA
>NZ_JBVIKC010000074.1:0-25685 GCF_055581065.1 Streptomyces sp. NPDC031479 | reverse complement strand
CTCTCGGCGTGCCGACCGGAAGCCCGCGTACCGGACGTACTTGGGCTTTCGGTCGGTGCGGCGAGAGTGCGTGCCGGGCGTCGCGACGCCGCGGATATCCGTCAGACACCACCTAACAAAGCCCTACTAGTCCGTGCCGGGCGCCGGGTGATGGGGTGGGTAGGCCGGGGCCTGCGGGGACGTGGGCAGGCGCCACTTGGACAGGACGCGGAGCACGGTCCACGGGCTGAGCAGGGTGGCGGGCGGCTCCGTCAGCGAGAGGACTCCGAAGAAGGGCGCCGAGAGTTCGGGGTCGGTGTTCGCGCCGACCATCACCCGGGACATGTAGTGCTGGAGGACCCGGGTGGCGCGGTCGGGCGGCGGCCCCTCGGTGCCGGGGTAGCGCAGGTCCTCGCTGGTGGCGATCTGCCAGGCGACGGAGGCAGCCGTGGCGGTGCGCCGCTGGAGTTCGCGGGACGCGGCCGGGATCCGGTCCGCCGTCAGGCCGGCGAGGGCCTCGCGCAGGGCCTCCGCCCCCAGGGCGGCGACGGTCATCCCGTGCCCGTACACGGGGTTGAAGCGGCAGCCGGCGTCCCCGGCCACCAGGAGGCCGTCGGGCAGCCGCTCCAGGCGCTCGTAGTGCCGCCATTCGTTGGCGGTGCCGCGGAAACCGGCGGGCTCGGACAGCGGCTCCGCGTCGCGGATGGCGTCGTACAGGGCGGGGCTGCGCAGGCCGCGGGCGAACTCCAGGAATCCGGGGTCCTTGGTGGGCGGGGCGTGTTCGCCGTTGCCGATGAGGGTGACCAGCCAGCGGTCCCCGTCGACCGGCACGAGGACGCCGCCGCGCGGGCTGTCCGGGCGGCCCTGCACGTACATGCCCTGCCAGCGGCGCGCCGGGTCCGGCGGGATCCGGTAGGTGCGGCTGGAGTAGCCGAGGTGGGAGTCGTAGCGGGTGACGGCCGGGACGGGGAGGCCGAGGGCGGCCAGCCAGGCCGGGGTCCTGGAGGTCCGCCCGGTGGCGTCGACGACGAGCCCGGCGCGTACGGGGCCGTCCTCGCGCAGGGTCACCCCGGCCACGGAGCGGCCGTCGGCCCCGGCGACGAGTCCGGTGACCAGGCGGCCCGTACGCACCTGGATCCGCGGGTCGCGCAACACGGCCCGGCGCAGCGTCCACTCGGTCAGCTCGCGGCTGGCGAGCAGCACCCGGGTGCCGGGCAGCGGCCCGAACCAGTCGGCGGGGCTCAGCCAGAGGAAGTCCCGGGGCGAGTCCAGCAGGGCGGCTCCGCCGGCCGTCAGCTCGCCGGTGATCCCGGGCAGCAGCCGCTCCATCGCCTCCAGCCCCCGCGCCCACAGCACGTGCGCGTGCCGGGACTGCGGGACCCCGGGCCGGAACTCCGGCCCCTCGCCGGGAAGTTCGTCCCGCTCCACGACGGTGACCCGCGCGAACCGCTCCGCGAGCACCCGCGCCGTCAGCAGGCCGGCCAGGCCCGCGCCGAGCACCACCGCGTGGTCGCGGCCTTCTGAGTGGTTGTCCGGAGTGTCGTCCATGGTGCGAGTGTCCGGCGGCCGCAACCCTCGCGGTGAGCCCCCGGCCGGGGCGGACGGAGGCACACCGGGGGCGGACGGAGGCACGGCAACGCTGCCGCGCGGCCCACGAACACGATCAACACCGGCCGGGTGTCGGGGCGTACGCCGTCTCCCGCGATGCCGCCCAGCGGCCTCCCCGCGACCCGACGGGCGGCGGGGGAAGGGGTTTGCGTGCGTTCCGGACCGCACGGAAGGGGCCCGCGCCCTACGCTGGCAGCGACGAGCCTCAAGGAGACGAGCCGCAAGGAGAGGGGCAAGGCCGCCATGTCTACCGATGCTGTCCCGGACCCGTACCGCGATCCGCTGGTGCTCGGCCAGAGGATGCAGATCCTCCGCACCCGCCGGGGCCTCACCCGTGACCAACTCGGCGGCCTCGTGGGCCGGTCCGGCTCCTGGGTGAAGGCCATCGAGACCGGCCGGCTGAAGACGCCGGCGCTGCCGGTGATCCTGCGGATCGCCGAGGTGCTCCGCGTCCGGGACCTGTCCGACCTCACGGGGGACCAGTCCATGCGGGTCCATCTGTTCACCGGACCCGGTCACCCGCGGTTCGCCGCGGTCCGCGAAGCGCTCAACACGCTCCGGTTCGGCGGTGACGGCCGCGAGGCGCCGTCCGCCGCCCACCTGTCGGCCCGGCTGTCGAAGGCGTGGCAGGCCCGGCACTCCGCGCCGAACCACCGGGACGTCATCGGCTCGTTGCTGCCGGACCTGATCCGGGACGCGCAGTGCGCGGTCAGGGCCGCCGGGACGATCGCCGACCGCAAGGCCGCCCAGGCCAGGCTGGCGGAGACCTACTTCCTGGCCCAGTTCTTCTGCGCCTACCAGCCCGACGCACCGCTGGTCTGGCGTGTCGCGGAGCGTGGCATGACGGCCGCACAGGACTCCGAGGACCCGCACGCCATCGGCCTCGCCGCGTGGCTGACCACCCAGGCACACCGCGAGGGCGGGCATCTGGACGCCGCGGACGCGGTCACCCTGGAAGCCCTGCGGTACCTGGAGCCGCTCCTCCCCGATGCCGGCACGGACGTCCGCGCGGTCGCCGGAGCCCTGACCGTCGAGGCCGGGCTGACGGCGGCGCGCCGCGGGCAGACGGGTACGGCGTGGCGGTACTGGGACGACGCCCGCTCCCTGGCCGAGTCCCTCCCCGCCGGCTACTTCCACCCGGTCACGTCGTTCTCGCGAGCGGTCATCGGCGCGCACGCGGTGACCGTGGCGGTCGAGTTGCACGCCGGCGGGGAGTCGGCGCGCCAGGCCGCCCGGGCGGAAGCCGAAGCGATCCCGTCCCGGCCGCGCCGGGCCCGGCACCGGATCGAGCAGGCCCGCGCGTACCACCTCGACGCCCAGCCCGACGTGGCACTGGCCACGCTGGAGCAGGCCCACGAGGCGGCGCCGGAGACCGTCCGGTACAACGGGCACGCCCGCCGGATCATTCTGGAGGAGGCGGAAGCCAAGTCCCCCCGACGGCGGCGCCGGGCGTCCGAGCTGGCCACCCGCCTCGGCATGCTGACCGCGTGACGGCGTGACGCAGGGGGCACAATCCGTGCCCCTGGCGTCCCGCCGTGGCCCCTACCGTCGTCCCGGTACTCGCGGACGACGGTAGGGAGCACCCGTATGAATCCTGACGGTTCGGACATCCAGCGGCTCATCGGGCGGGCACTGGTGCCCTACTCGGACCGACCGGACGCCGAGGCCGTGGCCCGGCTCGTCGACGACCTCATCACCGGCGGGGAGGCGCTGCACGCCGAGGTGGGCGCGGTCCCCGGCGAGCGGCGGACCGAGCGCGCCGGGTCCGCCCTGGCCGAGTGGACGTACTTCGTCGACGCCGGCCCGACGGGGCGCGGCGACCACGCGAACTGGAACTACGCCCGCACCCTGGCCCGCATCCTGCGCAGCCTCGCCTCCACCCTGAACGAGCAGCCGAGCAGCCCCCGGTGACCGAGCCCGGACGACAACTGCTCCACGGCACCGTCGCAGCCCCCACGGCCGCCGCGGCGACACCCGCCCCAGGGCCAAAACGGTAGACGTTGCACCCCTCGGGCCGACACGCCGACCTCGCGACTAGCACATCGGTACGGTCGGACACATTCTGTAGTCGACCGTCACAGTCAGCTACGAAGCAGGAGGAACGGCATGGGGAAGCAGGACGACGACATCGCGGCTGATCGAGTCCTTTCCGTAGAGGAAGGGGCCGAGATCAAGCAACGCATCGCCGCGCAGAGATCGCTCAAGCGCTGGCGCTGGATGGGCAACTACGGAGACCCGAGCCAGGCGGCCGCCGTCGCGAACCAGGACCCGCCGTGCGTGGCCGGGGAAGTGATGTTCACGATCAACGGCAACCTGACCCCGGCCTGGATGTTCTACTGACCCCGGCCGGGCCGCCCTCGCCGAGATGGCCGCGCTCGCCGGCGTCCTGGCGCTGAGCCTGGTCCGGCCGCGGGGGCTCGTGTTCCCGCGCTGGGTGCCGCTGGTCGCGGGACGCAGGGTCCCGCCGCGGACGCTGGCCTCCACGGCCTTCGCCGTCGCGGCCTTCCTCCTTCTCTACACCGTCTGGGCCGCCGCCCTGACCGTCGTCCAGTGGAACGGCACCGGCATCTTCAGCCGGTGGATCGTCGTCTACGGGATCCCACAGTTCCTGGTCTGGGGGATCGGCCTTCTCGTCGCCGCCCGCTCCTACCGCGGCCGGACGGCACCACAGCGCTGACCCGTCTCCCCGTACCGTCAGCGCGGCAGCGACGCGTACGAGACTCCCGTGAGCTTCTCGGAGGCGGCCCAGAGGCGTTCCCCCGCCGCGTCGTCGAAGGTGCGGCGCGCCCGCCAGGACGGTACGGGCGCGCCGCGCCAGCCGAGGCGGGGACCGAAGAAGGCGTCCTGGCCGACGCCGGGGGCGGTGGCCGCGTAGAGGGTGGGCAGGGCGCCCGAGGCGGCGGGCTGGGCGAGCACGCCGTTGCCGAGGGCCATGACGCGGGAGGCGAGCGTGCGGCCCTCCTGGGCGGAGGCCCCGGCGTGCAGGTTGGTGGAGGCGTAGCCGGGGTGCGCCGCCGCGGCGGTGATCGTGGCCCCGGCGGCCGTGAAGCGCCGGGCCAGTTCGTGGGTGAAGAGCAGGTTGGCGCTCTTGGAACGGCCGTAGGCGATCCAGCGGCGGTAGCCGTCCGCGCCCCGGGCGGGATCGGGGTCGAGGTCCTCGGGACGTACGTCGCCGAGCACGTGGAAGCCGCTGGAGACGTTGACGATCCGGGCCCCGGGGCCGGCCGCCCGCAGCCTCGGCAGCAGCAGGCCGGTCAGGGCGAAGTGCCCGAGGTGGTTCACCCCGAACTGCGTCTCGAACCCGTCGGCGGTCCGCCCGTACGGCAGCGCCATCACCCCGGCGTTGTTCACCAGCAGGTCGAGGCGGGGGCGGCGCTGCCCGAAGGCCCGCGCGAACTCCCGTACGGAGGACAGGTCGGCCAGGTCCAGCGGGGCGAACTCCACCTCCGCGCCCGGCACTTCGCCGCGCAGCCGGATCACCGCGGCACGCCCGCGCGCGGCGCTGCGGCAGGCCAGGGTCACGGCCGCACCGCGGCGCGCGAGCTCGCGGGCGGTGACGTAGCCGATGCCGCTGTTGGCCCCGGTCACGACGGCGGTCCGGCCGCCCTGGTCGGGAATGTTCGTGGCGTTCCAGCCGGTCACGGCGGCTCCCTCGGCACGGATGAACGATCCCCGTCACCCTACTCACCCCCCGCCCCGACCCGTCAGGACCCCCGCCCTCCCCGGGCCGGGAGGCCGGGGCCGGGCCGGGGCGTTCGGGGTGTGAGCGGCCGGCGCCACCGTTCCCGCCCAGGTCACCCTGCCACCGAGGGCCCGGCGGAGCCACCGGTAAGCTGCGGAGCCGTCCCTCACGTTCCCCCTTCTCCCGCCCCCGAGGTACCTCTCCGTGAGCTCCGCAGCACCTCCCCTCCCCGTGACGGTGGTCGGCCTCGGCGCCGACGGCTGGGCCGGGCTCACCGCCGGCGCGCGCTCCGCGCTGGCCTCGGCCGAGGTACTGATCGGCGGGCCCCGGCAGCTGGACCTGCTGCCGCCCGACCCCTGCGCCGGACTGCGGGTGGCCTGGCCGAGCCCGCTGCGCCCGGCCGTGCCGAAGCTGATGGCCGAGCACGCGGGGCGCCGGATCGCGGTGCTGGCCAGCGGCGACCCGATGTTCTACGGGATCGGCCGCGCGCTCTGCGAGGAGCTGGGCCCGGACGCCCTGCGGATCCACCCCCACCCCTCCTCCGTGTCCTACGCGTGCGCCCGCCTGGGCTGGCCGGTCGAGGACACCGAGGTGGTGACGGTGGTCGGCCGCCCGGTGGCCCGGCTCACGGCCGCGCTGCACGAGGGCCGACGGGTCCTGGTGCTGAGCGGCGGTGCCGGCAGCCCCGGCGAGATCGCCGCCCTGCTGCGCGGGCGCGGCTTCGGCCCGAGCCGGATGCGGGTGCTGGAACAGCTGGGTTCCGAGGACGAGGACGCGTACGAGGGCGTCGCGGAGCACTGGGACCGACCGCCGGGCGCCCCCCTGAACGTGGTCGCCGTCGAATGCCGCCGCGACCGGACCCATCCGGCTCCCCGGCTCGGCGCGACCCCCGGCCTGCCCGACGCCGCGTACGAGCACGACGGGCAGCTCACCAAGCGGCACGTGCGCGCCGCGACGCTGTGCGCGCTGGCCCCGGCCCCCGGCGAGCTCCTGTGGGACATCGGCGGCGGCTCCGGTTCCATCGGCATCGAGTGGATGCGGACGCACCCGTCCTGCCGGGCGGTGGCGGTGGAGCGCGTACCGGAGCGGGCCACGCGCATCACCCGTAACGCCACGGCCCTGGGCGTGCCCGGACTGCGCGTGGTGGTCGGCGCCGCCCCGGCGGCCCTGGAGGGACTCCCGGCCCCCGACGCGGTGTTCATCGGCGGCGGGCTGACCGCGCCCGGACTGCTGGACGCCGCCTGGGCGGCGCTGGCCCCCGGCGGCCGGCTGGTGGTCAACACGGTCACCCTGGAGTCGGAGGCGGTGCTCGCGGAGCGCTACCGGCGCCACGGCGGCGACCTGGTGAAGCTGGCCGTCTCGCACGCCGTGCCGGTCGGCGGCTTCACCGGCTGGCGGCAGGCGATGCCGGTCACCCAATGGTCGGTTACCAAGGAGAAGGATCAGACATGACCGTGTACTTCATCGGAGCGGGCCCCGGCGCCGCCGACCTGATCACGGTGCGCGGTGCGCGGACCCTGGCCGCCGCCCCGGTCTGCCTGTACGCGGGCAGCCTGGTCCCGCGCGAGCTGCTCGCCGAGTGCCCGCCGGACGCCCGCCTGGTCGACACGGCGCAGCTGAACCTGGACCAGATCGTCGCCGAGTGCGTACGCGCCCACGAGACGGGCCTGGACGTGGCGCGGCTGCACTCCGGGGACCCGTCGGTCTTCAGCGCGGTGGCCGAGCAGATGCGGCGCCTCGACGCGGCCGGGATCCCGTACGAGGTGGTCCCGGGCGTTCCGGCCTTCGCCGCGGCGGCGGCCGCCCTCAAGCGGGAGCTGACGGTGCCCACCGTCGGCCAGACGGTGATCCTGACGCGGATCGCCCAGCAGGCCACGCCGATGCCGCCCGGCGAGGACCTGGCCACGCTCGGCCGCAGCGGGGCCCTGCTGGTGCTGCACCTGGCCACCCGGTACGTCGACCGGGTGGTGGAGGAGCTGCTGCCGCACTACGGCGCCGAGTGCCCGGTGGCGGTGGTCGCGATGGCCAGCCGCCCCGACGAGCTGATCCTGCGCGGCACCCTGGCCGACATCGCGCCGCGGGTGAAGGAGGCGGGACTGGTGCGCACCGCCGTCATCATCGTGGGCCGCACGCTGGGCGCGGAGCAGTTCCCGGACAGCCACCTGTACTCCCCCGAGCGCGACCGGCATGTCTGCTGACGGTTCCCGGGCGCACGTCCTGATCCTGGGCGGCACCACGGAGGCCCGCCGCCTCGCGGAGGCGCTGGAGCACCACCCCGCGTACCGGGTGACGACCTCGCTGGCGGGCCGGGTCGCCGCGCCGGTGCTGCCGCCGGGCGAGACCCGGATCGGCGGTTTCGGCGGTATCGCCGGGCTGGCCGGCTGGATCGTGGGCCACGACGTCACCCACGTCGTGGACGCCACGCACCCCTTCGCGGAGCGGATGAGCTTCCACGCCTCCGAGGCCGAGGCGCTCACGGGCGTACCGCTGCTGGCGCTGCGCCGCCCCGGCTGGACCCCGGGTCCGGGCGACGCCTGGACGTTCGCGGACTCCCTCGCCGGGGCGGCCGCGCTGCTGCCGGAACTGGAGGCCCGCCGGGTGTTCCTGACGACGGGACGGATGGGCCTGCACACCTTCGCGCACCTCACCGAGCCCTGGTTCCTGGTGCGCTCGGTGGACCCGCCGGCCGGACCGGTGCCGCCGCGCCTCGAAGTGCTCCTGGAGCGGGGTCCGTTCACGCTGGAGGACGAACGGGAGCTGCTCGCCCGGCACCGTATAGACCTGTTGGTCACCAAGGACAGCGGCGGGTCCGCGACGGCCCCCAAGCTCACCGCCGCCCGGGAGGCCGGGATCCCGGTCCTCGTCGTACGCCGCCCCGCGGTCCCGCAGGGGGTCGCCGAGGCTCCGTCGGTGGAGGCGGCCCTGCGCTGGCTCGACACGTAGGGCCCGGCCGCGGGCGGCACGGACGGGCGGGGTGGCCGGCGGAGCCTAAGTCCCTGGTGAAACGGGCTCTTCCGGCCGGTCCCGGCCTGCCGCCGCACCCTCTAGGCTGAGGGAATGCGGATACGTCACTCCCTCGTCCTGATCCTGGCCGTCACGGCGCTCGTCACCGGATGCGGCGAGAAAGCGGCCCCCCGGGCGTGGGCGCCCGACGACGCCCTGCAGCGTGCCGACGAGAGCCTCGGCAAGGGGGCCGGGGAGGGCCGGGTGACGGCGCGGGGCACCGGGTTCCTGCGCTCCGGGCTGGAGAAGACCCTGGAGACCGGCGGGGAGCGCCCGTACCGCTTCGACATCGCCTGCGACAGCGAGGAGGAGACGCACGTCACCCTCGTGCTGTCCCGGGAGGGCGGGCCCGGCGACCGCACCTTCGACGTGGCGTGTACCGCCGGGGAGGTCACCCGCCTCAACCTCCCGGTGGGCGCCCCGCTGACCGCGCAGATCGAACCGAAGCCGCAGGACGACTCGCCGCCGGTCGGGGTGCTGTCGTGGCAGCTGCTCACCCTGGACCCCGAGGCCGTCCAGGGCTGCGCCGACGCCCTGGCGGGCTGCGCGGGCTGACCCGAGGCCGTCCGGGGCTGCCCCGACTCCCCGACGGGCCGCGCGGGCCGACCCGCGCGGGCCTTCCGCGCCCCTCCCCCGGGCACGGGACCCCCACCGGGGCCCCCGCGCCAGGGAGTTCAGGCGGGCACGGTCACGGGTAGCGGCGCGGGGTCCAGGTCACCCGGGAGCCGTCGGGCCGCTCGGTCACCCGGGTCTGCGAGGAGCCGATCAGCAGGATCGTGCGCATGTCCACCTCGGCCGGCTCCAGCGCGTCCAGGGCGAGGATCCGCACCGACTGCTCCGGGCCGCCCACGTCCCGCGCGACGACCACCGGGGTCTGCGGCGAACGCAGCTCCAGCAGCAGCTCCTTGGCCTGTGCCACCTGCCAGGTCCGGCTGCGCGATCCCGGGTTGTACAGGGCGAGCACCAGGTCGGCGGCGGCCGCTGCGCGCAGCCGCTCCGCGATGACCTCCCACGGCTTGAGCCGGTCGGACAGCGAGATGGTGGCGTAGTCGTGGCCGAGGGGGGCGCCCGCCGCGGCGGCCGCCGCGTTGGCCGCGGTCACGCCCGGCAGCACCCGCACGGGCACGTCCGCGTACTCGGGCTGGCCGGCGACCTCCAGGACGGCGGTGGCCATGGCGAAGACGCCGGGGTCCCCGCCGGAGACCACGACGACCCGCTTGCCGCGGCGGGCGAGGTCGAGGGCGAACTCGGCCCGCTCGGACTCCACCTTGTTGTCGGAGCCGTGCCGCACCTGGCCCGGCTTGACCGGCACCCGGTCCAGGTACGTGGTGTACCCGACGAGGACCTCCGCGTCGGCCAGCGCCCGCCGGGTCTCGGCGGTCAGCCACAGCGGCCCGGCGGGCCCGGTGCCGACGACGGCGACCTCCCCGGGGCCGGACGGCACGCTGCCCGGGTTGCCGATCCGGCTGGGCACGACGGCCACGGCGAAGTACGGCACGGTGTCCGGGTCGGTGTCGGCGAGGACGCCGGTGCGCTCGCCCTCCATCGTGGCCCGTTCCACGTAACGGGCCTCGGGCAGCCGCCCGCTGGCCTCCATCGCCCGGCGCACGCCGGGGAAGGTACGGCCGAGCTTCATGACGACCGCGGAGTCGGTGGCGGCGAGGCGTGCGGTGAGCTCCTCCTCCGGCAGGGTGCCGGGCAGGATCGTCAGCACCTCCTCGCCCTCGACGAGCGGGGTGCCCAGCCGGGCCGCGGCGGCGCTCACGGAGGTGACGCCGGGGATCACCTCGGCTTCGTACCGGTCCGCGAGCCGCTTGTGCATGTGCATGTACGAGCCGTAGAAGAGCGGGTCCCCCTCGGCGAGCACGGCCACGGTGCGGCCCGCGTCCAGATGCGCGGCGAGGCGGGCGGCGGAGGCCTCGTAGAACTCCTCCATCGCGCCCTGGTAGCCGCCGGGGTGGTCGGTGGTCTCGGTGGTGACCGGGTAGACCAGCGGCTCTTCGACGTGGTCGGAACGCAGGTGCTTCGCGGCGATCGAACGGGCGATGGAACGGCCGTGGCGGGCGCTGTGGTAGGCGATGACGTCGGCCTCGGCGATCACCTCGGCGGCCCGCAGGGTCATCAGGGAGGGGTCGCCGGGGCCGAGTCCGACGCCGTACAGCTTGCCCGGGGTGGCGCTGGTGCTCATTCTTCCTCGCTCGCGATCGCGTTGACGGCGGCGGCCGCGATGGCGCTGCCGCCGCGCCGGCCCCGCACGATCAGGTGGTCGAGGCCCGAGGCGTGGGCGGCGAGGGCGTCCTTGGACTCGGCGGCGCCGATGAAGCCGACGGGCACGCCGATCACGGCGGCCGGGCGCGGGGCGCCCTCCTCGATCATCTCCAGCAGCCGGAACAGCGCGGTGGGCGCGTTGCCGACGGCGATCACGGAGCCCTCCAACAGGCCCCGATCGCGCCAGACTTCGAGGGCGGCGGCGCTGCGCGTGGTGCCCATCTTCGCGGCGAGTTCCGGCACGGCCGGGTCGGAGAGGGTGCAGATCACCTCGTTGTCGGCGGGCAGCCGCTTGCGGGTGACCCCGCTCGCCACCATCTGCACGTCGCACAGGATCGGCGCGCCCGCGGCCAGCGCGGCGCGCGCCCGGAGCACGACCTCGGGGGTGTAGCCGAGGTCCTGGGGCAGGTCCGTCATCCCGCAGGCGTGAATCATGCGCACCGCGACCTGGGCGACGGAGGCGGGCAGCCCCGAGAGGTCCGCCTCGGCGCGGATCGTGGCAAAGGACTGGCGGTAGATCGCGGCGCCGTCCTTCTCGTACTCGAACACGGTGTACTCGCTCATTTCTTCACAGCGACGGTGATGGGGTGGTGCTGCGGGCGGCCGTGAGGGCCGCCGCCAGGTCTGCGTGCGCGGCCGGGGCGGCGGGCCGCCCGGGCGCGGAGATCTCGTACCCGTCCGGGGTGGCCACCAGGTCCACCCAGGCGGTGCCCCTCGGGTGCCCGCAGCGCCGCTCGCATCCCGACCAGTGCACGGGCAGCGGGCCGGCGGTCCGCGCGGCGAGGGCCCGCGCGTCGGCGCGTACGTCGGCCCGGGACTTGGCGCAACCGGGCCGCCCGGTACAGGCCGTGACGGACCGTCGGGGATCGCCGGGCTCGGTGATGAGCCCTGCTTGGGTGAGGGCGTCGAGCGCGGGGCCCGCCGTACGTTCCGTCAGGCCGGGGACGACGACCCCGCGCCAGGGGGTCAGCCGCATCCGGCCGGTGAGCCCGGCCAGCAGCCGCCACTGACCGGCGGTCAGCCGCCCGAGGGGCGCGAGCACGGAGAGCGCGGCACCATCCCCGGGCCCGGACACGACCCCGGGGGCGGGGCCGTCGGCGGTGTGGGGCGCGGGGGGACCCGGCTCGTGCCCGTCGGCGGTGTGGGGCGCGGGGGTACCCGGCCCGTGCCCCGTGTCCAGCCGGGGCTCGGGGACGCCGGCCACCCGCCCCGGAATCCCGGCGGCGGCCAGACGCTCGCTCAACATCCGTACGTCCAGGGCGTGTTCGGAGGGCAGCTCGGTCACCCGCCAGGCCCGGGTCCCGGCGCGCGCGACGGCGTCGAGGAAGAGGTTCGCGGCGACCAGGGCGGCCCGGGGGGCGTCACCGGCCGCCACCAGGACGCCCTCCGGAGAGCCCGCGGTCCACACCAGGGCGCCGTCCCCGCACGCGGTCAGCGTCACGTCACCCGCGAGGGAGGACACGTCGCCGCGCCCGTCGTCGAGGGCGAACAGGAACCGCCCCGACAGACGGGCCGCGCCCGGATCCGCGCACAACAGCCGGTCCAGCGGCGGCACCCAGCCCGAGATGTCCGGCAGCCCGGCCCGGTCGAGGCCGGCCAGCGGCGACGCGACGACGTTGCGGACCCGCTCGTGGGAGGGGGCGGGCAGCAGCCCGGCCCGGCCGAGCAGTTCCGCCAGCTCCCCGCCGCAGCTCTCGCCGAGGCCGCGCAACTGCGCGTTGCCGCGCGAGGTGAGGTCGAGGTGGCCGTCGCCGAGCCGTTCGGCGGCGTCGGCCAGCATCAGGGCGGCCGGTCCGTCGAGGAGGCCGCCGGGGATCCGGATGCGCGCCAGGAACCCGTCGTCGGCCGCGTGCAGGCGCAGCGCGCCGGGGCAGGCGTCACCGCGTTCCCGTATGACGGGTTCGTCCCGCGATGCGGCGGAAGGGGGCTGGGGCATGGCCGCGAGCATACCCACGATTGCCCGCCCCCGACCTGTGTCCGTCGCCACCCCGCCGCCCCGGACCCGGCACCCGGATTCCGCACCGGGATTCCCGCCTCCGGCCCCGGTGGTGTCCGGGGCGCGGGCGGGGGCGCGGGCGGGGCGCACCGCAGCCCCGGCGGTTCGGGACACCGGGCGCGGGGCAGAGCTCCGGCGATGACACCGCGCCCCGACCACCGCCGCCGGGACGCGCCGCCCGACCGCCCGCCCCGACCGCCCGCACCGGCCCCGCCGACCGGGGCCGCCCGACCACCCCCACTCCCGGCCAGGGACGACGCCGCCTAAGATGACCTTCCGACGGGCCGTTCGGCCCGTCATCGCCGAGGACGGCGACATGGGAGGAAGCCCGGTGCGATTCCGGCGCGGTCCCGCCACTGTGAACCCCGCGGAGCACCCGCGCCGGGTGAGTCAGGAACTCCCGCCGTCCTCACTGCCCGGGGCGCGGAAACCCCGAGGAAGGCCTGCCGCCGCATGATCCTGCTGCTGTCGACGTCCGACACCGATCTGCTCAGCGCTCGCGCCGCGAACACGGCGGACGGCCCCGTCCCGTACCGGTTCGCGAACCCCTCCCGCCTCCCCCTCGACGACCTCCCGGGTCTGCTCGACGGCGTCGGACTGGTCGTCGTACGCCTCCTGGGCGGCCTGCGCGCCTGGCAGGAGGGCCTCGACGTCCTCCTGGCCCCCGGCCAGACCCGCCCGGTCGTGGTCCTGACCGGCGAACAGGCCCCGGACGCCCAGCTGATGGAGGCCTCCACCGTCCCCATCGGCATCGCGGCCGAGGCTCACGCCTACCTCGCGCACGGCGGCCCCGCCAACCTAGAACAGCTGGCCCGGTTCCTCTCCGACACCGTCCTGCTCACCGGTCACGGCTTCGAGCCCCCGGCCGGCTCCCCCACCTGGGGCCGGCTGGAGCGCACGGCCGGCACCGACAGCGGCCCCCGGGTCGCCGTGCTCTACTACCGCGCCCACCAGATGAGCGGCAACACCGCCTTCGTGCACACCCTGTGCGAGGCCATCGAGGCCCAGGGGGCCCGCCCCCTCCCCCTCTACGTCTCCTCCCTGCGCGCCCCGGAGCCCGAGCTGCTGGCCGAGCTGGAGGGCGTCGACGCCGTCATCACCACCGTCCTGGCCGCCGGCGGCACCCGCCCGGCCACCGCCTCCGCGGGCGGGGACGACGAGTCCTGGGACGCGGGCGCCCTCGCCGCGCTGGGCGTGCCGATCCTCCAGGCCCTGTGCCTGACCGGATCCCGCAGCACGTGGGAGGAGAACGACGAGGGCCTCTCCCCCCTCGACGCCGCCACCCAGGTCGCGGTCCCGGAGTTCGACGGCCGCCTGATCACCGTCCCCTTCTCCTTCAAGGAGATCGACGAGGACGGCCTGCCCGCCTACGTCGCCGACCCCGAGCGGGCCGCCCGCGTCGCCGGCATCGCCGTGCGCCACGCCCGCCTGCGCCACATCGAGCGCCGCGACAAGAAGATCGCCCTCGTCCTCTCCGCGTACCCCACCAAGCACTCCCGCATCGGCAACGCGGTCGGCCTCGACACCCCCGCCAGCGCCGTCGAACTGCTGCGCACCCTCATCTCCCACGGCTACGACTTCGGCCCGGCGGACGAGATCCCCGGCCTGGTCTCCGGCGACGGCGACGAGCTGATCCGCGCCCTGATCGAGGCCGGCGGCCACGACCAGGACTGGCTGACCGAGGAGCAGCTGGCCCGCAACCCGGTCCGCATCCCGGCCGCCGACTACCGGCGCTGGTTCGCCGAGCTCCCCGCCGACCTCCGCGAAAGCGTCGAGGAACACTGGGGCGAGGCGCCCGGCAACATGTTCGTCGACCGCTCCTCGAACCCCGAGGGCGACATCGTCCTGGCCGCCCTGCGCCGCGGGAACCTCCTGATCCTCATCCAGCCGCCGCGCGGCTTCGGCGAGAACCCGATCGCGATCTACCACGACCCGGACCTGCCGCCGTCGCACCACTACCTGGCGGCGTACCGCTGGATCCAGGCGGCCTCCGCCGACGGCGGCTTCGGCGCCGACGCGATGATCCACCTGGGCAAGCACGGCAACCTCGAATGGCTGCCGGGCAAGAACGCCGGCCTCTCCGCCTCCTGCGCCCCGGACGCCGCACTCGGCGACCTCCCCCTCATCTACCCCTTCCTGGTCAACGACCCGGGCGAGGGCACCCAGGCCAAGCGCCGCGTGCACGCCACCCTGGTCGACCACCTCGTCCCGCCCATGGCGCGCGCCGAGTCCTACGGCGACATCGCCCGCCTGGAACAGCACCTCGACGAGTACGCGCAGATCAGCGCCATGGACCCGTCCAAGCTCCCGGCGATCCGCGCCCAGATCTGGACCCTGATCCAGGCGGCGAAGCTCGACCACGACCTGGGCCTGGACGAACGCCCCGACGACGAGGGCTTCGACGACTTCCTCCTGCACGTCGACGGCTGGCTGTGCGAGGTCAAGGACGCCCAGATCCGCGACGGCCTGCACGTCCTCGGCGGCGCCCCGACCGGCGAGGCCCGGGTCAACCTGGTCCTCGCGATCCTGCGCGCCCGCCAGATCTGGGGCGGCACCTCCGCCCTGCCGGGCCTGCGCGAGGCCCTCGGCCTGGACGAGTCGGCCGCGACCCGCACCTCGGCGGACGAGGTCGAGGCGACGGCCCGCGCCCTGGTCCAGGCGATGGAGGACGCCCACTGGTCCCCGGAGGCGGTCGCCACGGTCGCGGCGGGCCACCCGCAGGCCGTCGCCGACGTCCTCACCTTCGCCGCCCACGAGGTGGTCCCCCGCCTGGCAGGCACCACGGACGAAATCGCGCACGTCGTCTCGGCCCTGGACGGCGGCTTCGTCCCGGCCGGCCCGTCGGGCTCCCCGCTCCGCGGCCTGGTCAACGTCCTCCCCACGGGCCGCAACTTCTACTCGGTCGACCCCAAGGCCGTCCCGTCCCGCCTCGCGTGGGAAACGGGCCAGGCCCTGGCGGACTCCCTCCTCACCCGCTACCGCACCGACAACGGCGGCGAGTGGCCCGCCTCGGTCGGCCTGTCCCTGTGGGGCACGAGCGCGATGCGCACCTCCGGCGACGACGTGGCCGAAGCCCTCGCCCTCCTCGGCGTCCGCCCGGTCTGGGACGAGGCCTCGCGCCGCGTCACGGGTATCGAGGCCATCCCCCTCCCGGAACTCGACCGCCCCCGCATCGACGTGACGCTCCGCATCTCGGGCTTCTTCCGCGACGCGTTCCCGCACGTCATCGGCCTCCTGGACGACGCGGTCCGGCTGGCCGCCTCCCTGGACGAGCCGGCCGCCCACAACTACATCCGCGCCCACGCCCAGGCCGACCTCGCCACCCACGGCGACGAACGCAAGGCCACCACCCGCATCTTCGGCTCCCGTCCCGGCACGTACGGCGCGGGCATCCTCCAGCTGATCGACTCCCGCGACTGGCGCACCGACGCCGACCTGGCGGAGGTCTACACGGTCTGGGGCGGCTACGCCTACGGCCGCGGCCTGGAGGGCCGCGCGGCCCGCGCGGAGATGGAGTCGGCGTACAAGCGCATCACGGTCGCCGCAAAGAACACCGACACCCGCGAGCACGACATCGCGGACTCGGACGACTACTTCCAGTACCACGGCGGCATGGTGGCCACCGTCCGCGCCCTGCGCGGCACGGCCCCCGAGGCCTACATCGGCGACTCCACCCGCCCGGAAACGGTCAAGACCCGCACCCTGGTGGAGGAGACCTCGCGCGTCTTCCGCGCCCGCGTGGTCAACCCCAAGTGGATCGAGGCGATGCGCCGCCACGGCTACAAGGGCGCCTTCGAACTGGCGGCGACGGTCGACTACCTCTTCGGCTACGACGCCACCACGGGCGTGGTCGCGGACTGGATGTACGACAAGCTGACGGAAACCTACGTCCTGGACCCCACGAACCGCGCCTTCCTGGAGGAGGCCAACCCCTGGGCCCTCCACGGCATCGCGGAACGCCTCCTGGAAGCCGAATCCCGCGGCATGTGGGAAAAGCCGGACCCCCAGATCCTCGAATCCCTCCGCCAGGTCTACCTGGACACGGAAGGCAACCTGGAAGCCGACTCGGAGTAACCGCCGCCCTCCCCTGCCCCCGCAACACGAGCGGCCTCCTCCCCCACCAACGGGGCGAGGGGGCCGCCGTCATCTCACGGCCCATCACTCCCGGACGCCACCCTCTACACCGGGCTGCTCTCGGACTCGACCTCCCCACCGGACTCCGCAAGGTCCACCCGGTCGGGCGGGGCTCCACCCATCTGATTCGACGACCTCCGCCACGCCACTGCCATAGACCCCACAGAGGCCCCGCCGGAAACTACCTGGCGGGGCCTCTCACGAACCTTAAGCGTCGGCGAGTACGGCCTTGATTTCGTCAACCTGTCGAGTGATAGCGGCGCGATCGCTATCATTCTTCCATCCGGCTAGCAGGAAGGAATTATCCCCCTCAGCAACCTCACGCAAAGCCATGAGGGCTACGCCACGCAGTTGACTCTGAGGTTGAATTCCCCGGATTGCATCCCGGAAATTCTCGTCATCCATCCATGCGTAATTACGCGATTCGGCGCCCAGCGCCGCAACGATTGACACGGCTGCAATTACCTCTTCCGGAAGGAATTCCCGATTGATGACTGATGCATCTGCTGCGACCTTCCCTAGGATATCTGCCACGGGGGTCAATCGCACCTCAGCAGGCAAGGCTCTCACCTGGTCGATGAAGTCTTGTGCGGTGTCACTCTCCAGAACACCGAAACCCCATGTCCCCATGTTGCTAACTCCAGTTCTGTTGGCCACCGAGACCGGTGACATCGAATTCAGGATCTCGTCGGTTGACTAGAGAAACCCCACGACTCTTCAAGCCTTCCATCACCGTCTGCTCCACTCTTCTAGCAGTTACGGATTTGACACCCACAGGGAGAGGCATCCAGGTCACGTTGCAGATGTCTGAGCATGAATAGCCAGCAGTGCCCACAGCATGGGACGGCTTCGTTGCAGCCATGACGCGATCCTGAATATTCGTTGTCGACATTCCGACATACTTCTCTCCACCCTTCAGGTGGATGGTATAGACCCCTGGCGTGTTCGGAACATTGAAATCCTTGACCGGATTACAATTGTGGACGAGGACTGGAGTGGCCCCAGCCAGGACATAGTACGTGTGGAGGTCGGCGACCGTCAGGTTGTAGGTGTCCAGGGTCGCTTCATAGAGGCGTGTTCGCTTGACGACTGCCGTTGCGCCCTGGTCGGTGCGGAGGGTGTCTCCGGGATGGAGGGTGCCCGCTTCGATCCAGGCTTGCCGCGATTCGGACCAGACGATGTGGTGCTCAGTCGTCGTGATCTTGCCTGAGCCGCTGTCCGTCTCGACGTCGAGATCGACGTAGTTCTTGTCGTCCTTGGTGTGGATCGTGCGCGTTACGGTCTTCGATTGGGTTTTTTTGTCGTCCGGATCGGCCGCGACAACCTGATCGCCGTTCCGGAGTTCTTCGATCGGCTTGCTCGTGCCGTCCGCCATCAGCACCTTGGTGCCCGGCGCGAAGCTGTCGCACTTGCTGATGAGGGATCTGACCTTGCCGGCGATCTTTCCGCCGGCCTTTTCGGCGATCTTGGCCCTGCCGGCGCCCGGCATGGGCGCCAGCATTGCGCCTATTTGATAGTTGTCGTCCTTGGTGTCGACACCGAAGTGCTCCATCAGGCGGTCGTAGGCCTGTTCGGGCGTCGGGATACCCGTGAGCTGCATCATTTTGGCCACCGGCGGCGGTATGACGAGGGTGGCGGCTTCGGCCAGGCCCCTGCCGGCGCCGGCTACAACGAAGGCCAGCTTCTTCTTGACGCTGCTGTGGTCGACGTACTTGATGTTGTGGTTGCTGTAGACCTGCTTGATGATTCTGGTGTAAGACCAGTCGTCACCGTTGCCATTGTTCCCGCGGTATCCGCGCTGCGGTGCGTGGGTCTGGTAGTACCTGACCTGGTTCGAGACCGGCATGTACGTGATCTCGTGGGAGTTGCCGGCCGTGATGACGGTGTGGCCGTGGCAGTCGTAGAGAGTTCCGCACTCCTCGCTACGGAGACCGCTCGGGTCCCAGTTGCCGATGGGGTTTCCGTTGGCGTAGGTGTACCCGTTCATCTGGAGCGGGTCGGTGATGTCGACGACCGGGTCGGCGGAGATGAAGCGGCCGGTGGTGGAGTCGTACTCGCGCGCACCGATGTGCGTGAGAGCGGTGTTGGTGTCGTCGACGCCGCTACCCAGGAAGGAGTGGCTGCCGGGCCAGTTGCCGGGCTGCGAGCCGCGCGGGTTGCCGTACGGGTCCGATTTGCGGCGCGTGATGTTCTGGCCAGCGCTCTGGTCGATCGTCGTGGTGGCGGTGTTGTGGTGGTCGGCGAGCTGGACGCTCAGTTTGTGGTTGTCCGCCTTGCCTCCCGTCTGGCGGACGGTGGTCACGCCCGGCCCGCTGTAATAGCGGACGGCGTTCAGGGCCTGGCCGGCCTTGTTGACGGTGACCTCGGCATCGCCGAGGGAGAGGGTGCGGCTGCTGCCGGTTTCCTCGATCAGGCGGTTGCCGGCGGCGTCATAGAGGTAGGTGGTCGTGTTGTCGAAGCTGAACTGCTGTGGTCCGGTGGCGTTGCAGGACCAGAGTTGGAGGTCGCTGCCGTCGGCGGCGTTGTTGGGGACGTCGACGCACTGGTTGGTGGCCGGGTTGTTGAGGGACTTGTCGCCGGCGCGGTAGACGAACCTCTGCTTCTCGCTGCCGTCGCAGGTCGCCAGGACCAGCCTGGTGCCGCTGGCGGTCAGGCACTTGTCCAGGGCGCGGACCGTGTTGCCCGTCAGGCGCCACCGTTGCGCCTTGGATTCGTTGCAGGGGTAGATCTGGACGGGGGTACCGTCGGCCGCACCGCCGCCCTCGATGTCGATGCACTTGCCGGATGCTCCGGTGACCGAGGCTGCACCGATGCCGGGGCTGCTCGCCGAGGTCAACTTGCCCCGCCGGTCCCAGTTCAGCGTCTGGGTGTCGCCGTCGATGCGCCGGCTCTTGGTGTTGCCGGAGACGTCGTAGTCGTAGGTGGAGACCGAGTTGGCCGTCGAGCCCGGGGTTCGGGTGATCTTGTCGGCCTTCACCAGCGCGTGGGGCTGGGTGGTGACCGGAGGCTGGGTTCCGTTGCCCGGGGTGGTGACGCCGTAGGTGTAGGTCGTCTCGTCGTCCAGCGCGCTGTCGGTGAGGTCGTGGTTGACGAGCTTGGTGCGGTTGCCGATGGCGTCGAACTGGTATTCCTGCCAGAAGCCGTCACCGTCGGGGCCTGGCGTGACGTCCGCGAGACTGGGACCGCTGCAGGCGGCGGTCTTGCCCGTCCAGGCCTTGGTCAGCTGGCCCATCGGGTCGTAGGCGTAGCACTGGCGGTCCTCCCGGCCGCCGGGCTGGGTGTCCGTGACCGCCGTGATGTTGCCGACGAGGTCGTAGGTGTAGGAGACGTCGCTGATCCGGTTGGGCCCGGTCTCGCGGTCACTGATCTGGTGGGTGACCTGCCGGGTGTTCGGGTCGTACTGGTTGGTGGTCCACACCCGGTTGGGCGCGTTGCCCGACGCGGTGCGCAGGACCTCGCCGTACGGGCTGTACTTGACGTCGGCGGTGTACCAGGCCAGGCCGGACATGCTCTGCGGCATGCCGTCGGCGTTGTAGCGCGTGACCAGCTTCTCCGCGGCCAGGCCGCCGGGGGTGGCCGGGACGGTGGTCGACTGGACCTTGCCGGTCGCGGTGTACGTGGTGCTGTAGGCGTAGGTGCCCGCGAGGCCCTTGGTGCCGGGCGTGTCCGGGATCGTGATCTTGGATCCGGTGGGCCGGTACTCGGCGTCGTAGCCGGTGACCTCGCTGCTGTAGGCGGCTCCGCCCTCGTAGCGGGTGGAGGAGACACCCAGGCCCTTGGCTCCCGGCAGGGAGTCGAAGGTCCAGGAGGCGACGAGGGGGCCGTTCGCGGCGTTGTCGCGCAGCTCCGTGGTGCGGCCGAGTGCGTCGTAGACCGTGAACTGGGTCCGGCCCGCCGAGTCGGTCGTGGAGACCTTGCGGTTCAGGTTGTCGTAGGTGAAGGCGGTCTTGCCCACGTCCGGGTCATCGGACCAGGTCATACGGTCGCGGGCGTCGTAGCCGTAGGTCCAGCCGTTGCCCGCCGGGTCGGTAACCCTGGCCAGGTTGCCGCGGTCGTCGTAGGAGTAGGCGGTCTTGCCGAAGGTGGTGAGGTCGGCTGCCGTGAAGTTGCGGACCTCGGTGGGACGGTTGAGGGCGTCGGTCCAGGTTTCCGTCGCCCGGCTTCCCTTGAGCGGGGTCGACCCGTCGGGGGACATTCCGGTGCGGGTACGCGTCCAGTCTCCGCCGTACTGAACCGTGTTCGCGGTCTGTTCGACGCCGGCGTACAGGCTGGTGGTGCGGATCACGCGGCCGAGACCGTCGTAGGCGGTCTTCGTGGAGTTGGGTATCTGAAAGACGCTCTCCGGAACGAAGACGCTCGTGCCGGGCTTGCCTTCCGCGTAGTAGCCGCTGTTGGTCTGTCGGACGCTGCCGTCGGCGCTGTAGAAGGTGTCCGTGACGAGCCGGCCGCCACCGAGCGCATCGGTTTGCGTCTGGCGGTTGCGCAGCAGGCCGTCGTAGATCGCGACGGACGTGCGGTACGTACCGTCGTCCTGCAGCGTCCTGCTCGTGACGGCCGGTGCCTCGTGCTCGGATATCTGGTACTCGAACGTCCGCGCCGGCTTGTCGGTGGTCTTCTGCGACGGGGTCCAGACGGCCGTGGTACGGCCCAGGTTGTCGTAGGCCGAGGTGATCTCGCGGCCGTTGATGTCCGTGGCTTCCAGCGGGTTGCCGCGCGCCGGATCGATGCGGGTGGAACCCGTCTGTCCCAGCGCGTTGGTGCTGGTGAGGGTGAAGGCAACACCCGTGGCGGGGATGAACGCGGAGGAGGTGGTGTTGCCGGCCGCGTCGTAGTCCTTGGTGCGGCGGCCCAGAGCGTCGTACTCGATGCGTCCGGACGTGATCCATCCGGTTCCGGCCGCGTCCAGGGTGTCGAGCTGGACGGCGAGTCCGAGTGTGGGGGCTGCGCCGAACGCGTTCGGCGCGTCGTAGGAGGTCCGTACGTCCTTCAGGACAGTGCCCGTGGCGGTGCCGGCGCAGTCACCGCTGGTCTTGCGGACCCGCTGGGGAAGGCCGATCAGGTTCTTTGCGGGGTTGTGGACGTAGGTGGTCGTCGTGCAGCTCTGCTGAACCGTGGACCAGGACGTGCCGTCGTGTGCCAGTGCGTCGGTCTGGGTGGTCTGGGGCAGACCGTTCGCCGGATCGTAGGTGTTGCGGGTGCGGATCATGCGGGACTTGCCGCCGCTGATCGCCTCCACCTCCTCCGTCCGGGCCGTCCCCCCGCGGTACGCCTCCAGCGGAGTGGTCCCGTCGCGTGGCCTGGATGCCGTCTTCTGGCTCCAGGGCCACGTCAGCTGCCGGGCTACGACCGTGCCGCCCGCCTTGGAGTAACTGATGGTCTCCGCGGTGAGCCCCTGGTACTGGGGCAGGTCCTCGCCGAGCTCCTCGGTGCCGGTGGAGTCCTTGACCGTCACCTTGGACCGGCCGCCGTCCGCGGACATGCCGCGGAAGTACCGCTGGCGCGACTGCGACTCTTCGGTCGCGTCGCTCTTGCCGGTGTTGGCGGTGACTCCGTGCTTCGTCATGACGGCCGAGTAGCCACGCCACTGGCTGTAGGTCCGCAGTTCCGGCTTGGTGAACTCGTCGGTGTCCTTGGCCCAGGCCGCGTCTCCCTCGTAGGTGTAACTGGTGGCCACATCGGGCTGGCGGGCGACCCGGTCCTTCTCCACGACCCGGTCGACGACGTACTTGTTGAACCACTGGAGCTGTGGCTTCTCCAGGTCGGAATCCGGCGACCAGTGGACCGGGAAGCAGCGGGTGGTGTTCTCCTCCGGCTTGGGGTGCGTGGTACCGACGGGGCACGGAGCCGAGTAGTCGACGTGTGTCTCACCACCGGATTCGCTGCGGATGGTCTCCACGCGCAGGCGGTCGAAGTCGGGGGTGGCGTCGTCGGGCCCGGTCGCGACGCGGTTGGGCATGTCCTTGACGTTGGCGATGAAGGAAACCGGGGGGAGCGTGGTGGTTTCCTGGTTCCCGGCGGCGTCCTTGGTGGTGCCGTAGCCGGTGCGGGTGACGGACTCCAGCCACAGCGGCGGATGCGTGTCCGTGCGCTGCTTGGGGAACGACTGCGCGAGGGTCCACCGGTCCACCAGGGACAGCGCCGTTGAACCCTCGGTGCGCTGGCCGTAGGTGGTGACGGCGGTCAGCCGCTTGCGTGACCAGAAGGTCGGCGCGGAGATGTAGCAGTCCGTGGCCGTCGCCTTGCAGTGCAGCGTGGAGGGAGTGTCCCACCAGGGCTGCTTGTCACCGTAGTTGTTGCCTTCGAACTCGGCGTCGGAGCACTGCGTGGTGCCTTCCTTGATGCAGCGTTCGGCAACGGTGAACTCCACCTTGCCCGCCGGGGGGCCGGACAGGTTGTCGCTGCGCAGGCCGTACGTGATCCGGGCCGGGTATCCACCCCGGGTGTACGCGGCCTTGGCCTTGTACTTCTCGTTCTTGGCGTAGTGGTTGGTCTCCTTGGCCCAGTCGATGATCATCGCATTGCCGTGGATGTCCTCGACGTAGTCTAGGTTCCAGCGCCATGCCTGCTCGCACGAGGAGTCGGCGAAGACCGGCTGGTAGCAGGGCTCGCCCGGATGATTACCGAAGACGGGGACCGTGAAGACCGAGTTGGTGACGGGCCGGGTGCCGGCGCCGTCCAGATCGTGACGACCGAAGAAGTAACGGGTCCCGTCGCGAGTGGTGACGACCCAGTACTCGCCGTCCTTGGCGCCGTTCGGTACCGAGGTGTCCGTCTTGCGCTCGACCTTGGATCCGCTGTCGGAAGCCGCGACCCATTGACCGGTGGTGGTGTCGTGGACCAGTTCGGTGGCCCCGCCGCCGAGGGACATGACCATGCTGTCGCCGGCCCAGCATTGGTCGCGCTTCTTCTTGTCCGTGCTGTTGTCGTTGTTCGGCTTGGCGGGTGTGGCCTTGAGGTCGTCGGCGCAGGCGCGGTAGCGGCGTTCGATGTAGCCGGGCTCGTAGTCCCAGCCGTCACCGATCCAGGACGCCTGGCCGTTGGACACGGAGGTCTTGCCGTCGACCGACTGAGAGGAGTACGAGAACGCCACCGTGGGCGCGGGACCCGCCGGAGCCGCGGGCACGGTCAGCGGATAGCTCCAGGAGAATCCGCCGCCGCTGCCGCCCGCCGTCCACGAGCCGGTCGGAGACAAAGACGTGGCCGTGTAGGTACCGCCCGCACCGGATGCGCCGTCGGAGGCAGCGAGGACCACCGGTCCGCCGCTGCCGCCGGTCATGGTCCGCAGGCCCTGACTCGGTGCGGTGGCCGGGTCGACGGTGGCGCGGACGGTTCCGGTGGCAGGGTCGTTGGTGCTGGGAACATCCTGCGCGACAGTGCACTCGGGGAGGTTCGGGGTGGTCAGGAAGCACGCAGGTAGCTGCTTGAGCTCCAGGCGCGTGGCCCACTCGGTGCCGTAGAGGTCCTTGAACTTCTTGTAGTCCAGCTGGACGTCGACCGGGGTGGAACCCTCGGCGGGCGGTGTCACCTTGATGAGGGCACCGTCGATGTTCGCCGCCTCGGTGGCGGTACGGGTCTCGACCGCCACCGACCAGGTACCGGACGGAGCGGGCGGGGTCGGGTTCGCCTCGGTGGGCGAGGCCTTGCCGATACTGACCGGGAGCGTGCCCGCCTGGACGAGTTGGTCACCCGAGAGGGCGACGCTCGCCGTACCGCCGGTCGGCGGTACCACCTTGGAGGGCTCGTACTCGGGTGGCGACTGCACGGGGGCGCCCGCCCAGCCGTCGAGCTTGGCGGCTTCGACCTTGTCGAGCTTGGCCTTCATGTCCTGCTGGAGTCCAGGCAGTTGGACGCCGTCCCGGCCGCCCGGTGGTGCTGCCCAAGCCTGTGCCGGCAGGAGTGTTGCGATCAGCGCCACCGAGACGGTGATGCCGGTGCGCCCGGCGAGACGTACGCGTTTCGCGCGCGATCTCTCGTTTCCGGGCAGGCGGAAATTATGCGCCGAGAACGGCGACATGTGGACCCCCCCACGGTCTGCTCACGGTGAAGACACACGTGTAGCAGGAAACTGACAAATAGTTCGCTGATTCTTTATCAGCAGATGGACCGAAAGCCATAGGAAGCTATCAGATGTGGAATATGTCACTTACGAATCGCATAGGTGCTAACAAATCGTGCAAATCCACCATCCGCACGGGCTTTTCGCAGGTGACGGGCGCCACTCGGTGCGGCATGCTCAGTCCGCACATTTCATGCGTGAAGGCCGGTTGGGGAGCTGGCCCTACGTACCGCCCGACTATCGGGCTCATTACCTGCGAGTACCCAGGGGTGGCGAATTTTGCGCGCCCGAGGGGGGAGAATTTGCCATGTCCGAAAATGAATCCTCGGGCGAGAATTCGCCAGTGACGCCGGAAAGAAAGCAGGGTGATTGCGCCACGGTTCCGCGCCGCTGGTTTCAGCGCCGTCGGAATCTCGGCGGCCTCGCCGCGCTGCTTGCCGTCGCTGTGGCGGTACCCGTCGGTCTGAGCCTGCCGGGCGATGGCGACCAGCCGCACGCGGAGGCCGGCCCGAAGCGTGACGCCGGTGTGCCTGTCACCGCCACCGAGGCCCGCCGGGAAGCCGTCAAGTCCGGGAAGGAGGTCGAGGTCACCTCTGAGGCGAGCGCGTACAGCAGCACGTGGGCGCAGCCTGGCGGGACGTTCAAGCTGCGGGTTTCGAGTCTGGCGACGCGGGCGAAGGTCGGCGGTGCGTGGAAGCCGGTCGACACGACGTTGGAGCGGGTGGAGGGCGGGTTCGCGCCGAAGGCCGTCAACGGGCGCGTCGTGTTCAGTGCGGGCAGCGCCGCCGGCAAGGGTCAGTCCGGTGGCGGGGGCCGTGCGTCCCGAGGGGTGTCCCGGGTGACGCTGGCCAGTCCGGCGATCGCGAAGGCGGACGGGCCCGCCCCCGAGTGGAGTGAGCTCGTACGGCTGTATACCGATGGGCACGATCTGGTCGTGTCCTGGCCGGGACCGCTGCCCC
>NZ_JBVIKC010000073.1:0-26358 GCF_055581065.1 Streptomyces sp. NPDC031479 | reverse complement strand
AAGGTCGGCGTCCTCGCCCTCGCCCCCGAGGAGGGCCTCGGCATCCGCGACCACGAGCTGCGCGCGCAGCACCTCGACGCCATCAACCGCTTCCGACCCGGCGGTGGCCCCCTCGGTGCCTGACCCCCGCGCGCCGCGACCCCCGGCGCCGGTACCGGAGCCGGGGGTCGCGCGAGGTGCCGTTCAGGGGGCGCGGACCACCATGGCCGCGTTGAACCCACCGCGTCCCCGGGCCAGGACCAGGGCCGTACGCAGCCGCTCCGGGCGCCGCAGGCCGGTCACCAGGTCGACCGGGCAGTCCGCGGCGGGCCGGCCGGTGTGGACGGTCGGCGGGATGACCCCGTCGCGCAGGGACAGCAGCGCGGCGGCCAGGTCGAGGGCGGCGCCGCCCGCCCCGAGGCGGCCCGTCATGGTCTTGGGCGCGGTCACCGGGACCCCGTACTCCCCGAAGAGGGAGGCGATCGCCCGCGCCTCGTCGCGGTCGGCGTCCCGCCGGCCCGCCGCGTCGGCGAAGACCACGTCGACCTCGTCCGGGGCGGCGCCGGCCTCGCGCAGGGCCTGGCGGGCGGCGTCGCCGAGCCGGGGGGCGCCGCCCGAGCCGGGCCGCGGGTCGAAGGTGGCGGCGTACCCGGCCACCGTTCCGTAGCCGGTGGCGCCGCGTTCGCGGGCGGCGGCCGCGTCCTCCAGGATCAGCAGGGCGCCGCCCTCACCGACCACGTGCCCGTCGGCGTCGGCGGAGAAGGGCAGGTAGGCCCGCCGCGGGTCCTCGCGGGTGCTGAGTTCGCCGCCGGCGAGGTGGGCGGCCCAGCCCCAGGGGCAGAGCGAGGAGTCCATGCCGCCGGTGACGAGCAGCCGGGTGCCCTTGCGGAGCTGGCGTCGTGCCTGGGCCACCGCGTCGAGGCCGCCGGCCTGCTCGCTGACCAGGACGCTGTTGGGGCCGCGCAGGCCGTTCCTGATGGAGATCTGGCCGCTGTTGACGGCGTAGAACCAGGCGAAGGACTGGTAGGCGCTGACGTACTGGCTGCCCTTGCTCCACAGCGCCTGGAGCTCGCGCTGGCCGAACTCGTAGCCGCCCGCGGAGCTGGCGGTGATGACGCCCGCCGCGTAGTCGGGCAGGGCGGCCGGGTCCACGCCGGCGTCGGCGAGGGCCTCGTCGGCCGCGGTGAGGGCGAGCCGGGTCACGTGGTCGGTCTGCGGCAGGAGCCGGCCGGGGAGGTGGTCGGCGGCGTCGAAGTCGCGGACCTCGCCGGCCAGCTTGGCCGGGTACCGGTCGGCCTCGAAGCGGGTGAGCGGGCGGATGCCGCTCTCGCCGCGCAGCACCGCGGCCCACCAGGCCTCGGTGCCCAGCCCGTTGGGGGCGGTGACGCCGATGCCGGTGACGACGGGCGCGGCCGGCCCGGTCCCGGGCCCGGCGGCGGGGGCGGCGGCGGTCCCGGGGGCGGTGACGGTGTCCGTGGTCATGCGGCATCTCCCAGGCGCGGGCGGGTCAGGATCATGGCGCTCTGGAAGCCGCCGAAGCCGCTGCCGACGCTGAGCACCGTGTCGGTGCGGTGCTCCCGCGCGGTCAGCGGGACGTAGTCCAGGTCGCACAGGGGGTCCGGGGTGCGCAGGTTGGCGGTCGGGGGGACCGTGTGGTGCGCGATGGCCAGGGCGCTGGCGGCCACCTCCAGGGAGCCGATCGCGCCGAGCGAGTGGCCGATCATCGATTTGATGGAGCTGACCGGGACCGCGTGGGCGTGCTCGCCGAGGGCGCGCTTGAAGGCGGCCGTCTCGTGGCGGTCGTTCTGCTTGGTGCCGGAGCCGTGCGCGTTGACGTAGTCGACGGCGGTGGGGTCGAGGCGGGCCTCGTCGAGGGCGACGGTGATCGCCTCGGCCATCTCGACGCCCTCGGAGCGCAGCCCGGTCATGTGGTAGGCGTTGCCGCGGCTGGCGAAACCGGCAATCTCCGCGTAGACGGTCGCGCCGCGCCGGCGGGCGCTCTCCAGCTCCTCCAGGACCAGGACGGCCGAGCCCTCGCCGAGGACGAACCCGTTGCGGGTGGCGTCGAAGGGGCGGGAGGCGGTCTCCGGGTCCTCGTTGTTCGGGGAGGTGGCCTTGATGGCGTCGAAGCAGGCGACGGTGATGGGGGAGACGGGGGCCTCGGTGGCCCCGGTGACCATCACGTCGGCGCTGCCCTCGCGGATCAGCTCGACGGCGTGCCCGATGGAGTCCAGCCCCGAGGTGCAGCCGGTGGAGACCAGGGCGACGGGCCCCTGCGCCGACACCCGCCAGGCCACCTCGGCCGCGAGCGAGCTGGGCACGAAGTAGTCGAACAGGTGCGGGACGGCGAGGGTGTGGTCGACCTGCCAGGTGGATCCGCCCCGGCTGACGGCGTCGTACTCGGTGTCGAGGCCGGTGGTGCAGCCGACGGCGCTGCCCAGGGAGACCCCGGTACGGGCCGGGTCCAGCGCCGCGGTGTCCAGGCCGCTGTCGAGGAGGGCCTCGTCGGCGGCGACGAGGGCGAACTGCGCGGCCCGGTCCAGGCGCGCGGCCTCCTCGGGGGTGAACCCGTGGGCGAGCGGGTCGAAGTCGACCTCGGCCGCGATCCGGGAGCGGTATCCGGTGGCGTCGAAGAGGCTGATGGCGCGGGTGGCGGTGCGCCCGGAGGTGAGCCGGGCCCAGAACTGCCCGGTGCCCACTCCCCCGGGCGCGACGACGCCGATCCCGGTGATGACGACGCGGCGGCTCATGGGGTGTCCTTCACGGTGAGTCCTTCTTCGGTGCGGTGCCGGGCCCGCACCGACGCGCGCAGGGCGTCGGTGACGGTGCGTACGTCGGCGTCGGTCAGACCGGGGTGCAGGGGCAGGCGCACGGTGCGGTCGACCGCCCAGTCGCAGGAGGGGAGCGTGGCCGGCGCCTCCACGGGGTCGTCGGCCGGGAACCGGTGCAGGGGGGCGTGGTGGGAGGTGGTGTAGATCTCCTCGGCGAGGAGGTCGGCGACGACCCCGGCGCGGATGGCCGGGTCCATCTGCACCCAGTAGAGGCACTCGGTGGACTCGTGGCCCTCGGGCAGCGGCGGCGGCGTCAGCAGCCCCTCGGTCCCTTCGAGCAGCCGGTCGTACCGGCCCGCGATCTCCTTGCGCCGTTCGATCATCTCCGGGAGCCGGCGCAGCTGTACGGAGCCGATGGCGGCCGTCAGGTCGTTGCCGAGGATGCCGCGGCCGTATTCGGGCAGGTCCGGTTCGCCCGGCCCGCAGGGCGGCGTGCCGTGGCCGAAGCCGCTGGCGCGGACCAGGCCGTGGCGGGCGAGGTGGCGGGTGCGCGCGGCCCGCTCGGGATCCTTGGCGTAGACCATGCCCCCGTCGCCGGTGACCAGGACCCGGCCCGCGTCGAAGCTCCAGACGGCGAGGTCGCCGAAGGTGCCGGCGGGGCGGTCGCCGACCTTGGAGGCCAGGGAGCAGGAGCCGTCCTCGATGAGGACGACGCCGAGTTCGCGGCAGCGGGCGGCGATCCGTACGACGTCGCCGGCCCGGCCTCCGTAGTGCAGCAGCAGCACCGCCCGGGTGCGGTCGCCGAGGTGGACCTCGATGTCCTCCAGGGAGGGGTTGAGGCCGCGCCGGTCCACGTCGCAGAAGACCGGCCGGCCGCCGCGCGCGGCGATGGCCTCGGCGGTGGCGGGGACGCCGATGGAGGGCAGGACGACCTCGTCGCCGGGGCGCAGGCCGAGGGTCTCCATGGCCAGGTGCAGGGCCGTGGCGCCCGAGCTGGTGAACACGGTGTGGCCCGTGGGGACGCCCAGGTGGGCGGCGAAGGCCGCCTCGAAGGCCTCGGTGCGTCGTCCGTTGCCCAGCCGCCGGTCCTCGAACACCCCGGCGACCGCGTCGAGTTCCTCAGCTCCGACCTGCGGCTGGAAGAGATTGATCATGGTCGCCTCTCGCGTGCGGTGTCGCGTCGAGCTTGTGAACACCCGCTCGACCCCTGATGGAGAGCCGGTGGTCCGGCGGCCGTTCGCGGGGGCGCTCGGGGCGCCGGCGCGGGTCCGGCCGGGGCCGGTGCGCACCGGGTACCAGGGCCCTTCGAGCCCCCCTCCACCGCCGTACCGGAGTCTCCGCGTGCGCCACCCGTCGATTTCGCCGAGGAGTTCTCATGCCGGACCAGACCAAGCGTGTTGCCGTCGTCACCGGGGCGACCAGCGGAATCGGGCTGGAGGTGGCCCGTACGCTCGCCGCTTCGGGGCACCGGGTCTTCATCGGTGCCCGGGACGCGGACAACGTCGAGCGCACCGTGAAGGAGCTCACCGCCGAGGGCCTGGAGGTGGACGGCGCGAGCGTCGACGTCCGCAGCGGCGAGGGCGTCCGGGCGTGGATCGAGGCGGCCGTCGCCCGGTTCGGCACCCTCGACGTCGTCGTCAACAACGCCGGGCGCTCGGGCGGCGGGGTCACCGCCGACCTCGCGGACGAGCTGTGGAACGACGTCATCGAGACCAATCTGACCAGTGTCTTCCGGGTCACCCGGGAGGCCCTGAACACCGGTGGCCTGCGGGCCAAGAACCGCGGCCGCATCATCAACATCGCCTCCACCGCGGGCAAGCAGGGCGTGGTCCTGGGCGCCCCCTACTCGGCGTCCAAGCACGGCGTGGTCGGCTTCACCAAGGCGCTGGGCAACGAGCTGGCCCCGACGGGCATCACCGTCAACGCCGTCTGCCCCGGCTACGTCGAGACCCCGATGGCCGAGCGCGTGCGCCAGGGCTACGCCGCCGCCTACGGGACCTCCGAGGAGGCGGTGCTGGAGAAGTTCCAGGCGAAGATCCCGCTCGGCCGCTACTCGACCCCGCAGGAGGTCGCCGGACTGGTGGGCTACCTCGCCTCCGACACGGCCGCCTCCATCACCTCGCAGGCCCTCAACGTCTGCGGCGGCCTCGGCAACTTCTGAGCCCCGTCCCCGCACGCCCGCGCGTGCGGCCGGACGCACCGATCACGAACCCCGATTCCGAGGAGCACGACCATGCCGCAGCCCGGCCCCCGCGAAGTGGAGCACGAGATCACGGTCTCCGCCCCGGCCGCCGCCGTGTACCGCCTGATCGCCGAGGTCCGCAACTGGCCGCGGATCTTCCCCCCGACCATCTACGTGGACCACACCCCGCTCGGCGGGAACGAGGAGCGCATCCGCATCTGGGCCACCGCCAACGGCGAGCCCAAGAACTGGACCTCCCGGCGGACCCTGGACCCGGAGCGGCTGACGATCACCTTCCGCCAGGAGGTCCCCGCCCCGCCGGTCGCCGCCATGGGCGGGACGTGGATCATCGAGCCGCTGTCGCCGTCCTCCTCGCGGGTGCGGCTGCTGCACGACTACCGGGCCGTCGACGACGACCCGGAGAGCCTGGCCTGGATCGACCGGGCCGTCGACCGCAACTCCCGCTCCGAGCTGGACGCTCTCAGGACCAACGTCGAGCACGCCCATGCCACCGAGGACCTGACCTTCTCCTTCGAGGACACGGTGCGCGTCGAGGGATCGGCCTCGGACGTCTTCGACTTCGTCAACGAGGCGGACCTGTGGCCCGAGCGGCTGCCCCACGTGGCGGTCGTCCGGCTCACCGAGGACACCCCCGGCCTCCAGGAGCTGGAGATGGACACCCGCGCGAAGGACGGCTCGGTGCACACCACCAAGTCCTACCGGGTGACCTTCCCGTACGAGCGGATCGCCTACAAGCAGACGACCCTGCCCGCGCTGATGAGCCTGCACACGGGGTACTGGACGTTCACCGAGGACGGCGAGGGCGGCGTCCTGGCCTCCTCCCAGCACACGGTCACCCTCAACACCGCCAACATCGCGCGGGTGCTGGGCCCCGCCGCGACGGTGGAGGACGCCCGCGCCTACGTGCGCACGGCGCTGAGCACCAACAGCACGGCGACCCTGCACCACGCCCGGGACTTCGCGGAGGGCCGGGCCCGCCGGTTCGCCGAGCGCCGCGCCGGGGTCTGAAGGGGTCCGGGAGCCCGGTCCGGGAGCCCGTGGGGCCGGAGTCCAGGCGGTCCGACCGTCCGGCTCCGGGCCGGTCACCAGCCCAGGCCGCCGTTGACCTCCAGGACGTGGCCGTTGACGTAGGAGGCGCCCGCCCCCGCGAGGTAGACGGCGGCGCCCGCGACCTCCTCGCCCCGGCCCATCCGGCCCACCGAGACCTTGGGCGCGTACCGGCTCCACACCTGCGGGTTCTGCTTCAGCCGCCGGCCCATGCCCTCGTCGATGAACCCGGGCGACAGGCAGTTGACGGTGATGCCCTTCGGGGCCAGCTCCAGCGCGGCCACCTTGCTGAACATCTCCACCGCCGCCTTGGTGGCGCAGTACGAGGCGGCGCCCGGCGTGGGGCGGGAGGCCAGGGCGGAGGACAGGGCGATGATCCGGCCCGCCGGGCTGCGCTCCAGGTGCGGCACCGCCGCCTGGACGCAGTGGAAGAGGCCGCCCAGGTTGGTGTCGAGCGCCTCGGCCCAGTCGCCGGCCGACAGCCCCGCGAGGGGCCCGGGGCGGCTCACCCCCGCGTTGGCCACCAGGACGTCGATCCCGCCGAACCGCTCCGCGGCGCCGTCCATCAGCGCCCGGACGGACCCCGGGTCGCGTACGTCGGCCCGGTGGAAGACGGCACGGTCCCCGAGGGGCGCCAGGGCCTCCCGCGCTCCCTCCACCCCCCGGGCGGCGACGACGACCCGGGCTCCCTCGGCGACGAACGCCTCGGTGATCCTGAGCCCCAGGCCCTTCGTCCCGCCGGTGACCACGGCCACCCTGCCGTCGAGTTCCACCCGTTGCCCCCGTTCCTTCTCCGACACCCGTTGCGCGTCCAGATTCCGCCGGTGCCGTCTCGGGCCGCTGGAGGGACGGCGTGAGGGCCCGGTCCGGCGGCTCCGGACCCTTCCGCCCACCGCTTGACCTCAAGTCGACTTGAGGTCATACGTTCTGGATCACCGGCCGCGAGGCCCCCAGTCACCCGGTGGAAGAGGTACTGCCATGTCCGTCAGCCCGCTCAAGGTAGGCGTCCTGATCGCCAGCGTCCGCACCGGCCGCTTCGCCGACACGGTCTCCCGCTGGTTCCTCTCCGAGGCCGCCGGCCGCGAGGACATGGAGATCCACGTCATCGACCTGGCCGAACCGGAACTCGTCGAGGAGCTCAGACTCACGCTCGAACCGCCGGCGCCCGGCCTGACCCCCCGCCTCGCCGAACGGGTCGCGGCCCTGGACGCGTTCGTGGTGGTCACCCCGGAGTACAACCACGGCTACCCGGCCTCGCTCAAGCTGGCCCTGGACCACGTCTACTCCGGCTGGCGCGCCAAGCCGGTCGGCTTCGTCTCCTACGGCGGGATGGCCGGCGGCCACCGTGCCGTCGAGCAGCTGCGGCAGGTCTTCGCCGAACTGCACGCCGTCACGATGCGCGACACCGTCAGCTTCCACAACGCCTGGGAGAGGTTCGACGAGGAGGGCCGCCCCCACGACGAGGACGGCAGCGGCAAGGCCGCCTCCGTCCTGCTGGACCAGCTCGCCTGGTGGGGCGTCACCCTGCGCGAGGGACGCACCGCGCGTCCCTACGGAGGCTGAGCCCGGCCCGCGGTCAGACCCCCGAGCGCGCCGGAACCGGCGCCGCGACCTGCGGCGGTACCTGCACCGGGGCCAGCAGCCGCGCCTGGAGCTGCTTGAGCTCCCGCGACGGCTCCAGTCCCAGCTCGTCGGCGAGGAGCCTGCGGACCTTCTGGTAGGCCTGGAGGGCCTCCGCACGCCGCCCGGCGGCGCCGAGGGTGCCGATGAGCCGACTGTGGAACCACTCGTTGAGCGGGTAGTCGTTGGTCAGCCGGCGCAGCTCGGGGATGGACTCGCGGTGCCAGCCCAGCTGTTCCTCGCAGGCGATGCGGATCTCGAAGGCCCGGATGCGCAGCTCCTCCAGGTGGACCACGTGGCCGCTCAGCGCGTCGCCGGTCGGGATGCCCGACAGGGCGGGCCCGCGCCACAGGTCGAGCGCCTCGCGGACGGTGCCCAGCGCCGTGAGGGGTTCGTCCGCCGCCAGCTCGGCCCGGGCCCGCGAGACGAGCTTCTCGAAGATCCGGATGTCGATCTCGTCGTCTTCCACCTGGATCGAGTAGCCGGGCGGGCTGGTGACGATCAGGCAGCGGCCGGCGGGTGCCAGTTCCTCCTGCGCGAACATCCGGCGGGCGTGGTAGACGTACGTCTGGAGCGTCGTGACGGCGCTGCGCGGAGGCGTCTCGCCCCACAGCTCCTGGATGAGCGCGTCGGCCGTCACGATCTCACCCGGCCGCGTCAGCAGCAGGGCCAGCGTCTGGCAGACCTTGGGGGTACCGGGCCGGTAGGTCCTGCCGTCGTCCGTGACGATCTCGAATGGTCCGATGAGCTGGAAACGCATGGGTGATAACTCCTCGTCAGAAAGACGGCGGCAATTTCCGAACGGTCGTCGACGGAGTCGGCTATGCGGTGATGGGGGGCGGTCCGCCTGGATTATAAGAAGTCTCTTCCAGTCCTCAGACGCACGTCAACCGGCCGGATGTCAGGGCGCCGTCAACTTGCGTCAGAATTCGGAATGCTTTTCGCAGCTTCCTGCCGCACGCGTCCGGAAACGCAAAAAAACGGCCGCCCCGCCGGATTTCTCCGACGGGGCGGCCGTGTTCCGCTACCGGCTCTCCCCTACTCTCCGAGCAGGTACCGGATGTGCTTGACCAGCTCGCCGATGTCCGGGGTGCGGAGCAGGCTGTAGTGGTCGGCGTCGAGGTCGATGACCGTCGGCGGCTCGGCGGAATAGCCGTTGCTGTTCTCGATGAACGAGTAGTCGTCGCCGCGGGCCTTGAAAATGGTCACCGGCGCGTCGAGCGTGCGCTCGGCCAGCTCACGGAACGAGTACTCGAATTCGTAGGTCTGACCCACGACCGAGATGATCCGCTTCGCCAGGTCGACGTCGATTCCCTTCAGCTCGCTGATGAACCCGGCGAAGGACTCCTCGTCCGTGGCGGATTCCAGGCACCTTTCCAGGTCCGGTCCCGAAATGGTGCCGGTGAACACCGAGAAGAGGATGGTCGTGTAGGCGCGGTTGGCGAAGGACGCCTCACGGCCGTACACCTTGCCGTTCTCGGCGCGCACGGTCGGCGAGCCCGGGGCGATCAGGAAGAGGTTGTCGACCTTCTCGCCCGCCTGCTCCAGCTGGTAGGCGGTCTCGAAGGCGACGCGGGCGCCGAAGGAGTAGCCCCACAGGGTGTAGGGGCCCTTCGGCTGGAGCTCCTTGATGGCCTCGATGTCGGCCTTGGCCATCTCCGTGATGGTCGCGTACGGGGCCTCGCCCTCGTTGATCCCGTGCGCCTGGATGCCGTAGAACGAGCGGCCGAGGCCGATCTCGCCGGCCAGGGTGCGCAGGTTCATCGGGTAGCCGCCCAGGCCCGGCCAGCACAGCACCGGGCGGTCCTTGCCGGTCTCGGCGTGCAGGCGCACCAGGCGGGAGGACTCCTGCGCGACCTCGCGCTCAAGGCGGCGGGAGAGCTTCTCGACCGTGGGGGACTCCAGGACGGACTGCAGCGGCAGGGAGACGCCCAGGCGCGAGTTGAGCTCGCGGATCAGACCGACGGCGATCAGCGAGTTGCCGCCCGACTCGAAGAAGTCGTCCTGGACCGAGACGCTCTCGCGGCGCAGGGACTTGGCCCAGACCTCCGCGATCTCCTTCTCGGTCTCGGTGCGCGGGGCGACGAAGGGACGCTCCACGAGCTCGGCGTTGACCTGGTCGGAGACGGCGAGCGCCTTCGCGTCGATCTTGCCGTTGGCGGACAGCGGCAGCCGCTCGAACACCACGACCCGGTTCGGGATCATGTAGTCCGGCAGGAAGCTGACGAGGTCGTCACGGATCAGCTCCGCCGGGCCGCGCATGTGGACGCTGTCCTCGCGCATGCCCTCGTGGCCGAGCTGCTCGTCGCTGACCCGGCCGCCGACGAAGAAGTACGACGGACCGCTCTCGACGCCGTTGGCGTGCAGGACGGAGTCGATCCGGCGCGAGGCCGGCAGCGGGTTGCCGGTCTTCGAGCTGTAGCCCGACGACATGAAGCCCAGGCCGAGGCCGTTCATCATCAGGTGCTGCAGCTTCTTGCCGAGGGTGACGTAGTGCATCCACTCCTCGGGGGCGCGGCTGATCACCGAGATGCCGAAGCTGGCGGCCTGGTACACCGACTGGTTGATCGCGATGACCTGCTTCTTGAGGACGATGTCGTCCGAGAAGCGGGTGAGCTTGCCGTCCGCGTAGCGGTACTGGCCCTCGGGGAGGGTCGCGACCTTGCTGCCGTGCGTCTGGACGTAGACCTCGGCGTGGTCCTCGCGCCGGCCCGCGTGCGGGACCAGCTCGAAGGTGCCCAGGTAGAAGTCCTCCTCGGGCACGTCCAGCAGGTCGCGGACGGCCGGCTCGTACGCCAGGTCGCGGATGTCGAGGCCGTAGGACGGCAGCACCTGCTCGAAGAGGCCGACGATGTGGCCGGTCTCGATCTCCAGGACCTCCTGGATGTTGTTCTTGTAGACCGGCTCGATGCCGCCGCGCTTGCCGATGAAGTGGACGTGGGCGGTGGGCTTGCCGGTGGCGGCCTTCTCGCTGATCAGGACCAGCTGGTGGCGCTGCGGCTGGTAGTAGTAGTAGCCCGGCTTCAGCCCGCCGACGCCCTCCAGCTCGAAGTACAGCTGCGTCGCGTACAGCGCGCCCGGGGAGGCGTAGCCGTACTTGGGCAGCAGCCGCTCCTCGCTGAGGTACTGGCCGAACCAGCGCAGGATCTGGCCCAGTTCGGCGGGCGCCAGGTCGGCGGCCTTGCGCGAGTAGGCCGCGGGGACCTGTCCGCCGAGGAGCGCCAGCAGGTCGGCCTCGGTGACCGCGCCGCCCTCGTAGAAGCGGTACGTCTTGCGGGCGAAGACGCGGCTGCGCTGCTCGGGGGTCGGCTCGGCACCCGGCAGGTCGTAGGCGGTGCGGCCGGCGAGGTCGGCGTCGTCGCGCAGGCCCGGGTTGGACAGCTGCGCCTTGACCTGGAGCTTGCTCTTCTTCGAGGCGTGGTGGGAGCCGTGGTTGCCCTGGTCCATCAGGGCGGCTTCCTTCTCGCTCAGCTCGACGCAGGCGATGAGGTTCTGGAAGCCGGTGCGGCCGTCGTTCTTGACGATGACGGCGGCGTTGCGCACCCAGTCGTGGTTCTCGATCGCCAGGGATATCTCGTCCAGCTCGACGCGGTAGCCGCGCAGCTTGACCTGGTTGTCGGCGCGGCCGGCGAACTGCACGGTGCCGTCCGGGTTCCACTGGCCCAGGTCACCCGTCTTGTACAGGCGGGTGGGTCCGGCGCCCTCGGTGAGCTCGATCTCCAGGAAGCGCTCGGCGGTCAGGTCGGGGCGGTGCAGGTAGCCGCGCGCCAGCTGGCCGCCGCCGATGTACAGCTCGCCGATCTCCCCGATGCCGACGGGCTTGAGGTTCTCCTTGCCGAGGATGTGGTACTCGGTGTCGGCCACCGGGGCGCCGATGGAGATGGACTGCGGTGCCTCGTCCAGCTCGGCGGGGTCGACCGCGTACGAGGAGGAGTTGATGGTGCACTCGGTCGGCCCGTAGACGTTGATCAGGGCGCGGCCGGGCATCTCCTGCGTGGTCTGGATCGCCAGGAGGCGCGAGAGGGCCTCGCCGCCGCTGAAGATCTGCTGCAGGGAGGTGCACTCGGGGAACTTCTCGGTGTCGAGCAGGCCCTGGAGCAGGGTGGGGACGCACTGCAGGGTGGTCACGCCGTACTTGACGATGGTCTCGATGAGGCCCTCGGGGTCGGCGTAGACGCCGGGGGCGCCCATGACGACGGTGGCGCCGTTGGCCGGGGAGAGGATCTCCCACTGGGCGGCGTCGAAGCTCATCGGGGTCTTCTGCAGGATGGTCTTGCTGCGGTCGATGCCGTAGGTCTCGCGCAGCCAGCCGAGCTGGCTGACGATGCTGTGGTGCTCGATCATCACGCCCTTCGGCTTGCCCGTGCTGCCGGAGGTGTAGATGACGTAGGCGAGGCTGTCGGGGCGGGCGCCCTCGATGGCCGGGGCCACCCGGCCCTCGGGCAGGACGAACGCCTCGGACTCGCGCAGGGTGACGACCGTGACGTCCTGCGGGGCCAGTTCGCGCAGGCGGGAGACCAGGCGCTGCTGCGCCAGGATGATCTTCGCCTGGCTGTTCTCGATCATGTAGCGCAGCCGGTCCTCGGGGTACTCCGGGGACAGCGGCAGGTAGGCGGCGCCGGCGGACAGGATGCCCCAGGCGCCGACCATCAGGTCGATGGACGGCTCGACGAAGAGGCCGACGCAGTCGTCCGTCGAGACCCCGAGGTGTCTGAGGTACTCGGCGAGGGCGGAGCTTCTGGACGCCAGCTCACGGTAGGTGAGCTTCTCGTCCCGGTAGGCGACGGCGGTCGCCTCGGGGTGCTCCGCGACCCGCTTCGCCAGCAGGTCGGGCAACGTGGTGGTGCCGCGCAGGGTGGGCTCGAGCACGCTGGTCTCCTGAAGAGTCATTTCCCGCTTCCTTACGTTCCGTTGTGGAGCAACGGGCGCGTACGAAACGCCCCCGCACCGGGCCCCGGTGTGTCGGTGAGCCCGCGATGCGACACCTCACCCGCGCGTGGAGAGCGGTTCCGCCGGGAGGCGGAAGCCGCGGCACGGTGGGCGTCGGAGGCCGGAACACTGTCCGGCCGGGAAAACCGAAGAACGAGGGCGCGAGGCCGGAGCCTCACCACCCGGGATGACCGGAACGGCGCGGTGCGTGCGGCCGCCCTCCCCCAACGGACGGACGGGCCCCCGTCGGCCCGTCCGTCCGGGCGTTCACCGGCTCTGGAGGAGCCGGGTCACTGATCCGTTCTCGAAGACCTCGCGAGAGGCTCCGGCGATGAGCGGGGCGATGGACAGGACGGTGACCTTGTCCAGTCCGAGCGCCCCGGGCACCGGCAGGGTGTCCGTGAAGACGAACTCGCTGACGCGGGAGTTCTTCAGCCGGTCCGCGGCGGGGCCGGAGAGCACCCCGTGCGTGGCCGCCACGATGACGTCCTTCGCCCCCTGGGCGAAGAGGGCGTCGGCCGCGGCGCAGATGGTGCCGCCGGTGTCGATCATGTCGTCGACCAGTACGCACACGCGGTCGCGTACGTCGCCGACCACCTCGTGGGCCGTGACCTGGTGGGCCACGTCCTTGTCGCGCCTCTTGTGGACGATCGCGAGCGGTGCGCCCAGCCGGTCGCACCAGCCGTCCGCCACGCGCACGCGGCCGGCGTCGGGCGAGACCACGGTCAGGTCCTCGCGGTCCACCTTGGAGCCGATGTAGTCCGCGAGGACCGGCATGGCGAAGAGGTGGTCCACGGGGCCGTCGAAGAACCCCTGGATCTGGTCGGCGTGCAGGTCCACCGTGAGGATCCGGTCCGCGCCGGCCGTCTTGAGCAGGTCCGCCACCAGGCGGGCCGAGATGGGTTCCCGCCCGCTGTGCTTGCGGTCCTGGCGGGCGTACCCGTAGAACGGCAGGATCACGGTGATGCTGCGGGCCGAGGCCCGCTTCAGCGCGTCGATCATGATCAGCTGTTCCATGATCGACTTGTTGATCGGCGCCGTGTGGCTCTGGACCACGAAGCAGTCCGCGCCGCGCACGGAGGCGTGGTAGCGGATGTAGATCTCGCCGTTGGCGAAGTCGATCGCCTTCGTCGGGACCAGCGTCGTGCCCAGCTCGGCGGCGATCGCCTCGGCCAGCTCGGGGTGTGCGCGCCCCGAGAACAGCAGCATCTGCCCGGTCTCGCTCACGCCGCGCCGGCCTCGGCGAGCGTCGGGTAGTCGGTGTAACCGGTGTGGTCGCCGCCGTAGAACTTGCTCTGGTCGGCCTCGGCCAGCGCGGCGCCGGTGCGGATGCGCTCGGTCAGGTCCGGGTTGGCGAGGAAGGCCGAGCCGAAGGCGACCGCGCAGGCGACACCGGTCTCCAGCGCCTCGGTGGCGATCTCGGCCGAGACCGGGACGCCGTTCTCCGGGTGCGGGCACAGGATGATCGTGCCGGTCCACTGCGCGCGCAGGGCGGCGATGTGGTCGCGGTTGCCGCCCTCCAGGATGTGCAGGAAGGCCACCGGCGGGAGGGCCGCGACGAGCGCCTCGTAAAGGGCGTGGGTGTCGCCCTCGACGATGTCGTTGTACGGGTTCGACGGCGAGATGCGCACGCCGACGCGGTCGGCGCCGATGCGCTCGGAGACCGCCTCGATCACCTCGATCGCGAAGCGGACGCGGTTCTCGACCGAGCCGCCGTACTGGTCGGTGCGCTGGTTGCTGTTCTCCGCCAGGAACTGGTGGAGCAGGAAGCCGTTGCCCGCGTGGACCTCGACACCGTCGAAGCCGGCCTCGATGGCGAGCTCGGCGGCGTCCGCGTGCTCCTTGACGACCTCGGCGATCTCCTCGACCGTCAGGGCGCGCGGCTCCGGGTAGTCCAGCGGACCCTCGGGGCCGTAGGCCTGGCCGGCCGCGGCGACGGCGGACGGGGCGACCGACTGGTGGCCGCTCGGGTACAGCGAGGGGTGGCCGATGCGGCCGGCGTGCATGAGCTGCACCACGATCTTGCCGCCGGCGGCGTGCACGGCCTCGGTGACGGGCTTCCAGGACTCGGCCTGCTCCTGGGTGTGCAGACCGGGGCTGTTGCCGAAGCCCTGGCCCACGGCGCTGGGCTGCGCGCCCTCGGTGATGATCAGGCCGGCGCCGGCCCGCTGGCCGTAGTAGGTGGCCATCAGGTCGGTGGCCAGGCCCTCGGCGGTCGCCCGGTTGCGGGACATGGGCGCCATGACCACTCGGTTGCTCAGGGCCAGCTTCCCCAGGGTGACCGGCTCGAACAGCTTCTCGGACATGTGTCTCTCCAGACTGAGGTCAACGCGTGGTGCGGTGGTGGTACGGACAACGCCTGTGGGCGGGACGGATCAGCGGCCCGCGAGTTCGGCGAGGTGGCGGGAGTGGGCGACGGCCAGCCGGCCGGCCGCCTCGGCGCAGGAGGCGAGGACGGCCATGTTGGCCTTGGCCGAACGGCCCTCGGTCGCCGCGTCGACGGCGCGCATCAGGTACTTGGTGATGGCCTGGCCCGACACCCCGTCACGGGTGGCCTCGGCGACCGCGGCGCGGATGGCCGTGTCCACCTCGGTGGAGTCGATGGCGTCCTCCTCCCTGACCGGGGTGGTGATCAGGAAGGAGCTGTTGTTGCCGAGGGCCCAGTGGGCCTCGACGGCGCGGGCGATGACCTGCTCGTCGTCCAGGCGGTGGGGCGCCTTGTGGCCGCTCGTACGGCAGTAGAAGGCGGGGAAGTCGTCCGAGCGGTACGCGACGACGGGGACGCACTGCGTCTCCAGGTACTCCAGGGTCAGACCGAGGTCGAGGATCATCTTCGCGCCCGCGCAGACGACGGCGACCTTGGAGCGGGTGAACTGGATGAGGTCCGAGGACACGTCCCAGGTCTCCTGGGCGCCCCGGTGCACGCCGCCGATGCCGGCGGACGAGAAGAACGGGATCCCCGCGAGCTCGGCGGCGACGACGGAGGTGGCCACGGTGGTGGCACCGAGGCCGCCCTGCGCCAGTACGACCGGCAGGTCCCGGCTGGACACCTTGGGGATGCCGGGCAGGGAGGCGAAGCGCTCGATGTCGGAGTCGCTCATGCCGACCCGGATCTCACCGGCCTCGATGCAGATCGTCGCGGGCACCGCGCCACCGGCCCGTACGGCGTCCTCCACCTTGCGGGCGGTGGCCGCGTTGTCCGGGTAGGGCAGGCCGTGCGTGATGACGTTGCTCTCCAGGGCGACGACGGCCGCGCCCTCGTGGAGGGCCTCGCGGACCTCCTCGGTGTAGACGACGGGGATGCCGTTGCTTGCGCTCATCGGGGCTCTCTCAACTCTCGTTCCAGTAGCCGGGCGCTTTGATCAGCTCGTCCCGGTGGGCCGCTATCTCGGCGAGGACCTGGCTCTCCCAGTCCTCCGGTGTGACCGGCTCAAGGGAGATCGAGACGGTGTCCTCCCCGGTGGCGAAGGTGCTCGTCACAGCGGCGGTGACCGCTTCGTCGATGGCCCTGAGCTGCTCGTCCGTGAAGTTCCTCGGGTAGTGCCTGACGTGGACGTGGGGCACGGTCTCGGTCCTCTCACGGAGTGGTGCGCGTTCTGGTCTCTTGTGTGTGGGGGGGGTGGGCGGCACACCGCGGACGGGGGAGACCGCGGTGTGCCACCACCGCTCCCCGCCCGCGCCCGGGGGGAAGGGGCCCGGCGGCGGGGAGTCTCGGGCGGGAGGCCGTCGGGGCGTTAGGCCTCGACGGATTCCCGCGGGGTCGGGCGGGCCGCCCCGGGCTCGGGCTCCGGCTCCGGCTTCTTGCGGCCGGGCCGCGGCTGGGCCAGGAACACCGCGCCGACGACGATCAGCGCCCCGACGATCTGGAGCGGCGAGAGCGACTGGTCGAGGACGAAGTAGCCGAGCAGGGTGGCCGCCAGGGGGGAGGCGAAGCTCAGGAACGAGACGGCCAGGGCGGGCAGGCGCTGCACGCCGCGGAACCAGATCGCGTAGGCGAACAGGGCCCCGATGATGCCGAGGTAGAGGAAGCCCCAGATGTTCTTGCCGGTGATCGCGTCGGGCAGGCCCTCGCCGATCAGCGCGATCGGGAGCAGGACCAGACCGCCGACGGTCAGCTGCCAGCCCGTGAAGGGGAGCAGGCCGACGCCCTCGGGGCGTCCCCAGCGCTTGGTCAGCACGATGCCGGAGGCCATGCTGAGCGCGCCCAGCAGGCCGGCGATGACACCGGTGGCGTTCAGCCCGGCGTTCGGCTGGAGGACGAGCAGCGCCACACCGGCCGCGCCGAGCGCACAGGCCGCCAGGTGGATCCGCTTGATCTTCTCCTTCAGCAGGACGGCGCCGAGCAGCAGCACGATCATCGGCTGGATGGACATCACCAGCGCGGCGACACCACCCGGCAGGTGGTAGGCGGCGACGAAGAGCAGGTAGAAGAAGGCGCCGATGTTGAGGACGCCCAGGACCAGGGCCCGCCACCACCAGATTCCCTTGGGCAGCGTCCGGCCGAAGAGCACCAGGATCAGGCCGGCGGGCAGGGCGCGGAGCACCGCCGCCAGCAGGGGGCGCCCCTCGGGCAGCAGTTCCGTGGTGACCAGGTAGGTCGAACCCCAGATCGCGGGCGCCAGCGCCGTGAGCGCGGAGTCCGCCAGGGTGCGGGAGCTCTTCATCGGGCGGCGCCCGAGTCGGTCGTACCGAAGAAGCGGTCACCGAAGTCGCCGATGCCCGGGATCATGAACGCGTGCTCGTTGAGGCGTTCCTCGACCGAGGAGGTGACGATCTTGACGGCCGGGTGCTCGCGGTGGACCGCGGCGATGCCCTCGGGGGCGGCGAGGAAGTTGACGAAGACGATGTGCTCCTCGCGGACGCCCGCTTCGAGGAGCACGCCGATGGCGGCGTTGGCGCTGCCGCCCGTGGCGAGCATCGGCTCCAGGAGCAGGACGTGCCGGTCCGCGATGTCGGCCGGCAGGTGCTGGTAGAGGAGGTGCGGGAGCTTGGTGGTCTTGTCCCGCTGGATGAGGACCTTGCCGACGGGGATGTTCGGCACGACCTCGCGCAGTTCGTCCACCATGGAGTCACCGGCCCGGATCACGGGCACGGCGCACAGCTTGGGGCCGAAGGTGAGCCCTTCGTAGGTCTCGCCGACCGGCGTGACGACCTTCTGCTTGTCGAACGGCAGCTGGTCGAGGGCCGATTCGAGCAGGAGCCGGATGATGCGCCGGGAGTAGAACACGAAGTCCGCACGCGACGCGTCGCGGTCGCGGATGATCGTGTGCATGGCCCGGAGCTGGTTGGTCTGCGGCAGCGGGTGGACGTTGTGGTGGCCGGTCGCCATGAGAACCTGCTTCTCGTCGGTCGGTGGAGACGGGCTGCGGCCGGGCCCGGGGCCAGGAGGCCCCGGGCGGCCGCAACCGCATGGTGGGTACCGCGGTCAGGAGCCCGCGATCTCGGCGAACGCGCGGCGCGACTCGGCCACGAACTTCGCGACCTTGGCGCGGTCCTTGCGGCGGTCGCTGCCCTCAAGGAGGCTGTGGGCGTCGACGGCGGCGGGCTTGACGAAGCGGATCGCGTCCGCGACGTTCTCCGGGCTCAGGCCGCCGGCCATCATCAGGGGCTTGGGCGAACGGCGCACGAGCTCGGCGCTGACGTTCCAGTCGTGGGTGAGGCCGGTGGCGCCCTTGGCACCGGTGGCCGGGTTGAAGGTGTCGGTGATGAACATGTCCACCACGTCCGCGACCTCGTCGACGAGCTGCAGCAGCTCCTCGGCGTTGTCCTCCTTCACGACCAGGCTCTTGAGCACGTAGAGGTCGGGGCGGTTGGCCTTGAGCTTGCGCAGCTGCTCCGGCTCGACGTCGCCGTGGAGCTGGACGGCCTTGACCCCGAGCTGGGTGGTGAACGCGCTGATCTCGTCGGCATCCGTCATGTAGCTGATGAGGACGCCCTCCTGAGGGGCGGTCAGGCCGGCGATGATCTCCGTGGCCGCGGCCTCGGAGATGTCGTCCTTGCCCGACGGGAGGCGGAGCGGGAAGCCGAACCAGTCGACGCCCTCCTCGGCCAGCAGAGCGGCCTCTTCGGCGTCGATGATGCCGGCGACCTGGACCAGGTCCTTCACGTCACTCATGTGTGTTCCTTTTCGGGATGAATCTTATGAATCAAAGCGAGTGCAGGCAGAACGAGGTGACGTGCCCCGGTATGACGGATTCGTTACACGTCTCGGGATGCTCACGAAAAGCCTCATTGATGCCGATCCACGGGTCAACGGGCTTTATGTCAGATCCGCGTCAACCTTGTTCAGGTATCGGTCAGGGCGTCGCCACGGGGGCGGCGAGGGCCGCGTCGCCGGCGAGCAGGCGCTCCTCCAGGAAGGCGAGGACCCGCAGGTGGTAGGTGCGGGCGGCCCAGCCGAGACTGATGTTATGGCCGGAATCGGGCTGGCGGACGGCCTCCGCGGCCCGAGGCAGCGGACTCAGGAGTTCCTCCAGAGCCGCGCCGTCGGTCCTCCACCACAGCTCCTGTTCCGCGAAGGTGAAGCGGACGGGGACCCCCACCCGAGCCGCGACGGCGGGATACATGTCCGGCCAGCGCATGGTCTCCCGGGCCTCCAGGACCGGCACCGGACGGATCAGTTCCGCGCCCTGCCGGAAGGCGTCCGGGGGGTAGAAGCGCAACGCCCCCCAGTGGCGGCGCCACTGACCCCTCAGGTCCGCCGCCCCGGGCAGCTCCCCGAGCTCCACGGCGAAGCGCCGGCCGAGCCCGCACAGGTCCACGCCGAGCGGCGCGAAACCGCCCCCGGCGCCCGCGGCGGACAGGGCGAGCCGGCCGCCGTTGGAGTGGGCCACGAGGAAGTAGCCCGCTCCGAGTTCGTGGCCGCGGGCGAAGTCCTCCAGGGCCGCGAGGAGGGTCTCGGTCTGCCCGGCGAGCTCCTGCCCCTCGGGCAGTGCCGCCGCCGAGGCCCCGTAGCCGGGCCGGTCCAGGGAGAGGACGGTGTAGCCCAGGGAGGCGCCGAGTTCGAGCAGCGAGAGCCCGGGGCGGGCCCGGCTGTCGAAGTAACCGGCGCTCATGCCGGCGCCGTGCAGGGCCACCACGACGGCCCGGGGCACGGGCTGCGCCGGCAGGGCGAGCAGCCCCGACAGCGGGATCCCGCCCGCGTCGAGGGTGAGGGCCCGCACCCCGGGCGTGCCGGGCTGAGGCGAGGTGGCCATTCGGGTTCTCCTGGCGGATCGGGGGTCGGAAGGTCAGCGGCGCGCGGCCCGGGACCGGGCCAGGGCGATCCCCCAGGCCGCCCGGCGGCGCAGCAGCGTCGTCAGCGCGACGGACGGGAGGCGGCCGGCGGACGGCCGGCCCGGAACACGGGCCTGCGCGGAGTCCCGGCCCTGCGGGTGGGCACCGGCCGGCCCGGACGCCGGGGGCCGGGGGCCGGCCGCGGCGGGCCCGGAGCCCTCGTGCGGCAGGCCCCGCTCGCGGGCGGGCGCGTACGCGGGGACGAGGTATCCGGCGATGCGGACGGCGTTCACCGGGCGCTCACCCCCGGGCCCCGGCGAACTCGGGCAGGGGGTCGCCGGAGGACCACACGACGTGGAAGGCGACCTCGCTCAGCCGCCAGCCGTCCACGGTCCGCACGGCCCGGGCGTCGTAGTAGCCGCCCACTTCGAACGGCCGGGAGGACTCCGGATCCGCGTGGTGGACGTGGGTGGCGATCAGGTGGACGCGCAGCGCGGCCCCGTCCCCGTCGAGGGTGACGGAGTGGTTGGTGCTGAGGTGATGGGTCCGCGCCCAGCGCGTCCTGGCCTCCCGCTGGAAGGCGGTGAAGCCCTCGACGCCCCGGCAGCGGCCGATGGGGAAGAGGAAGGTGGCGTCCTCGGTGCAGAGGTCGGCGAAGGCGGCCTCGTCGTGGCCGGCTCCGCCGAGCGCGTCGAGGGCGAGGACGTAGCGGTCGAAGAGTTCCCGTAGCTCGATGCGGTCGCGCATGAGCCCCACCTGGGCGCGCAGGTCCGCGATGTCGTCGGGTTGCGTGGGCAAGGTCCGCTCCTGGTGAAGGACGTCTCGGGCGGGATGCGGGCGGCTCGGCGCGGGACCACGGCGGTGTCGGCGGTCAGGACCGGCCGCCGACGAACTCCTTGACGGAGGCGATGACGTAGTCGAGCATCTCGTCGGTCAGGGCCGGGTACACGCCGATCCAGAAGGTCTGGTCGGTGATGATGTCGCTGTTGGTGAGGTCGCCGACGATGCGGTGGGGCTCACCGATGTAGGCGGGGTGGCGGGTGAGGTTGCCCGCGAACAGCCGCCGGGTGCCGATCTTCCGCCCCTCCAGGAAGTCCACGAGGGCGGCCCGGGTGTAGGGCGCCTCCGGGTCCACGGTGAGCGCGAACCCGAACCAGCTCGGGTCGCTGCGCGGGGTGGCCTCCGGCAGGATCAGGTACGGCAGGCCGTCGAGGCCGTCGCGCAGCCGTCGCCAGTTGCGGCGCCGGGCGTCGCAGAAGTCGTCCAGCTTGTCGAGCTGGGTCAGGCCGAGGGCCGCCTGGATGTCGGTGGCCTTCAGGTTGTACCCCACGTGGGAGAAGATGTACTTGTGGTCGTACCCCTCCGGGAGGGTGCCCATCTGGTAGTCGAAGCGCTTGAGGCACTTGTTGGTCTCGCCCGGCTCGCACCAGCAGTCCCGGCCCCAGTCGCGCAGGGACTCCACGATCCGCGCGAGGGCCAGGTTCGAGGTCAGCACGCAGCCGCCCTCGCCCATCGTGAGGTGGTGCGCCGGGTAGAAGCTCACGGTGGTGATGTCGCCGAAGGTGCCCGTCAGCTGTCCGTCGTAGGTGGAGCCGACGGCGTCGCAGTTGTCCTCGATGAGGAACAGGTCGTGTTCCTGGGCGAGTTGCGCGATCTCCGCGACCTCGAAGGGGTTGCCGAGGGCGTGGGCGATCATGATGGCGCGGGTCTTGGGTCCGATGGCCCGGGCCACCCGTTCGGCCGTGGTGTTGTACGTGCCGAGCTCGACGTCGACGAAGACCGGGACGAGCCCGTTCTGGATGATCGGGTTGACGGTCGTCGGGAAGCCGGCGGCCACCGTGATCACCTCGTCGCCGCGCCGCAGCCGCCGGTCCTCCAGCAGGTGCGAGGTGAAGGCGGTCATGGCCAGCAGGTTCGCCGAGGAACCCGAGTTGGTCAGGTGCGCCTTGCGCCGCCCCAGCTTGCGGGCGAAGCGCGACTCGAACCGCCGCGAACTGGGTCCGGCGGCGATCCGCATCTCCAGCGCCGCCTCGACCAGCGCCGTACGGTCCCGCTCGTCCAGTACGGCCCCGGCCGGCCAGATCTCGGTCGTGCCCGGGACGAAGGGACGCTCGTCCTGCGCGTCCAGGTGGAACTTGGCGGTCTCGTCGAGGATCAGTCCCTTGTGGACGTTCATGGTGTATCCCTTTCCCGGCCCTCTCGGCCGGATGGTGGTCACGACGGTGCCCCGCCCCCGTACCGCCCGGGCGGGAGGCCGGGGCGGTACGGGGGCGGGGCAGGGACGGCGTGGTCGGGTGCGGCGGGGGAGCCGCGATCGGTACGGGTCCGGGCCGTACGGGTCCGGGCGTACGGGTCCGGGCGTGCCGGGGGCAGGGCCGTGCGGGGGGCCGGGCCGGGCGGGGCCGGCTCAGGCCGCCCGGCTCAGGCCGCCCCGGACGGTTCGTCACGCCGGCCGTGCGAGCCGGCGAAGGGGCGCGTCCGCGCCGAGGGGCACCGGCGCGCCAGCGCGGGCCCGCCGCCGGCGGTGCCGCCGTGCTGGCCCTCGTAGGCAGCCGCCCGGGCCAGGACCGCGGCGGTCAGCGCCGCCAGTTGCTCGGTGTCGGGCCGTCCCCGCACCAGACGCACGAGTTGGCCCTGCTGATGGGTGTCCACGGACTGCTCCTCGGGTCGTGACCTCCCGTCGCGGCCGCCGCGGCGGGTCTGCGTGACTGCGGCCGCGGCCCCGCCCGGGGCCACGGCCCTCAGACGGGGGTGGGGGCGAGGGCGGCGAGCGTCCCGGCCAGGCCCTCGGCGGTGTGCGTGGCGTGGATCCGGGCCTCGGGCAGGATGCGGCGGACCAGCCCGCCGAGCACCTGTCCGGGGCCCACCTCCACGAACCGGTGGGTGCCCGAGGCGGCGAGCGTCCCGACGGCCTGGGTCCAGCGCACCGGGGTGGTGAGCTGGCTGCGCAGGGCGACGACGGCCTCGGTGGCGGTGGCCACCCATCCGCCGGTGACACCGGAGACGAGCGGCACGGCCGGATCGCGGAACTCCGTGGCGATCAGCGTCTCGGTGAACTCCGCCTCGGCCTCGCGCAGCAGGCTGGAGTGGAAGGGGCCGCCCGTGCGCAGCCAGGTCACCCGGGCCCCGGCCGCGCCGGCCGCCTCCGCGACGTGGGCCACCGCCTGCGCCTCCCCGGAGACCACGGTCTGGCGGGGTCCGTTGTCCCCGGCCACCTCCACCACGCGGGAGGTGGCCGCGCGGGCCTCGGCGCACAGTCGCGCCAGGTCCGCGCGGCCCGGACCGCTGACGGCGACCGTGGAGCTGCCGATGCGGTCCCCGACCGTGGCGACGAGTTCGCTGCGCAGCCGGACGAGCCACAGCGCCTCGGTCCACTCCAGGACGCCCGCCGCCACCAGCGCCGCGTACTCGCCGAGGCTGTGCCCGACGACCGCGTCCGGCTCCACGCCCTCGCCGCGCAGCACCTCCAGTACGGCCAGGCTCGTCAGGAAGACGGCCGGCTGGGCCACCGCCGGATCCTCGAACGCCCGGGCGGAGCCGTCCCGCAGGAGTTGCGAGAGCGGGATGCCGAGGATGTCGTCGGCGGTGCGGTAGTACGTGGCGGCGAGGTCCGGCCGCAGGGCGAGCAGCTCCGCTGCCGGACCGGCGTGGGCGGATCCCTGTCCCGGGAAGACGAAGGCGGTGCGGGTCATCCGGTCACGTCCCTATCTGCGGTCGGCTGGCGAGGACCGCGGGGAGCGGTCCGGGGGCGGTGGCCCCGCAGACCGCGTGGTCGGCGGAGAGCCAGTGGTCGGGCACCCACCGGACGTCGACCACCGCGGGGACCGGCCCGGTCACGGCGACCGCCGCGGCGTGGGTGGTGTCGGCGGGGACGCCGACCATGGTCCAGCCGTCGGGGTGACGGTCCTGGTCGGTGCCGAGGTAGTCCTCGGCGGGCGAACGGCTCAACCCTGTCCCGATGCCCTTGAGGAATGCTTCCTTCCGGGTCCAGATCTGGCCGAACAGGTGCCGCCGCTCCTCGCCGGACGCCGCCTCCGCGATCTCCAGCTGCTCGTCCGGGTGCAGTGCCCTGGAGCAGATGTCGACCGTCTCCGCGCCGGGCAGCTTCTCCACGTCGACGCCCAGCGGCACGGTGGCGACACCGACCATGGCCACTCCCCCGCTGTGCGAGAGGGAGTAGTGAAGGGGCGGCGGCGGGGGCGACAGGGCGGGGCGTCCGTGCGGCTCTCCGCACCCGGGGCACGGCTCGCGCATGAAGCGGACGTCCGGGGGCGCGATGGCCGTGTACCGCCCGAGCAGGCGGCGCACCGCGACGTGCGCGGCGGCGTAGAGCAGGCCGTCCGACCTGCGGATGAAGGAGTCGGTGCGCTTGCGCTCCGACGCGTCCAGGTCGTCGAGTGCCAGGGCTTCGGCGTCCGCCCCGGTGGGGCGGCGGATCAGCCACAGGTCGACCCGGTCGGCGGACAGGGTGAACTCGGGGCGCGCGAGGTCGCGGTGGTTCACCACCGGGTTCGCGGCCGGCAGAAGGGTCGTCGTCGTCATGCCGTCACCGCAGCCCCGTGCAGGTGGGCCTCGGGGCCGAGCTGGCCGGCGAGGCAGTCGATGAGTTCCTGCGCGCTGTTGGCCAGCAGCAGCCGCTGGAGGTTCACGTCGACGCCGAGGGTGGCCTCCATCCGGTACTGGAGCTCTATACCGGAGATCGAGCCGATCCCGAGGCAGCCCATGGGGCGGCCCGTGGTGTCGACGAGGTGCGGCTCGATCCCGAGGATGCGGCCGAGTTCCTCACGGACGTACTGCTCCAGGATCCGGGTGCGCTCGCGCAGCCCGGCCGTGGACAGGATCGCCATGTCGGGCCGGGTCATGTGGACCAGGCCGTTGTCTGTCTCGTATGTCTGTGACATGTGGAGTGTGTTCATAGTGCTTTCCGGGTCGGGACGGACGGGTGTCCCCGTCCGTCCGTGGTCGGGAGTGCCGGGTCGGGAAGACGAGGGGATCCCGGCACGGGAGGGTGACGGCCGCGCGCGGGCGCCAGCCCACCGAGGGCGACGCCCGCGCCGGCCAGGCCGACGAGGGTGACCAGCCAGAGTGCGGAGCCCCGGCCAGCCGCGTACAGCGCGGACGTCAGGGCCACGGTCAGGGCCGCCCCGAGCTGTACGCAGGTCTGGTAGAGCCCGCCCCCCGCCGCCTGGAGTCCGGGCGGGAGCGAAGCGGTGGCCTGGAGGTGCAGGGCGGTGAAGGCGAGCACGAACGCGACGCCCACGCAGGCGGTCGCGGGCAGCAGGTCGGTGTGGTGCACCGGCCCCCCGCCGGTGTGCGGGTAGAGGGCGTAGCCGAGCGGTGCGGCGGCCGCGCCCGCCGCGACGGCGCGGGCCGGGCCCAGCCGGGTGGCGATCCGCGCCGAGTGCAGGGCGCTCAGCGCGAGCGGTGCGGCGGCCGGAAGGAAGGCCACCGCGGTCTGCCAGGGGCTCCAGCCGGCCTCCCTCAGGTGGAGGGTGGCGATGAGCAGGAAGCCCACGTACGAGCCGTTGAGCGCGGCCGCCCCCAGCGCGGAGCGCAGCAGCGGCGCGTGCCGCAGCAGCGCGGTCCGCAGGAGCGGGCGCGCGGCGGTGCGTTCGGCCCGTACGAGGACGGTGGCGCACACCAGTGCCCCCGCGAACGCGAGGGCCGCGCGGTGCCGTTGCCCGGCCGGAGCGCCGAGGCCGCTGAGTCCGTCCACCAGCAGCAGGACGGTCGCGGTCAGTGCGAGCGCGGCGGTCACCGCCCGCCACCGGTCCCCGGCGGCCGGGCGGGGACCGGGCCGGTCCCGGGGTACGAGCACGAGGCCGACCGCGAACAGCAGCAGGGCGACGGGGGCCGGGAACGCGAAGGTCCAGCGCCAGCCGGAGCCGGTGAGCAGCCCCGACAGGAGCAGCCCGGCGCAGAACCCGGCGGCGCCGAAGAAGGAGTAGAGGGACACGGCCCGGCGGCGGGCCGGGCCGTCGGGGACGGCCGCCATGACGATGGCCAGGCCCGTGGGGGCGGTCAGCGCCACGCAGCCGCCCTTGACCACGCGGGTGACGGTCAGCAGGGCCGCGCTGTCGGTCAGCGCGCCCCCGAGGGAGGCGGCGGCGAAGACGAGGAGCGCGGCGAGGAAGACCGGGCGGCGGCCGAGGTGTTCGACGAGCCGGCCGCCGAGCAGCAGGAGCCCGCCGAAGCCCGCGGCGAACCCGCTGACGAGCCACTGCAGTTGGGGGACGGACAGTCCGAGGTCGGCGCCGACGGACGGCAGCGCCACCAGGGTCGCGGACACCTCCAATGCGTCGACCAGCATGTTCGCGGCGAGTACGGACACCAGGGCCGACCGGGCCCGGGGCCGCTCGCCGACGGGCGGGGTTCTCGTCGGGTACTGCATGCTCACGTTTCGCCAGACGGTGGATGCGGAGGACTCGGGAACCGCGGGAGCCATGGGCGCCACGGGAAAGGGGAGGCGGGGCGCCGGGGGGGGAGCCCCCGCGGCCCCCCCCCCCCCCCGCCCGGGACGGGGGTGGTACGTAGGCTTTCTTGCCAAAGGGGGCCAGCTCCGACGACCAGGGTGCCTCCGGTGGCGCTTACAAA
>NZ_JBVIKC010000072.1:0-28050 GCF_055581065.1 Streptomyces sp. NPDC031479 | reverse complement strand
GGGGCAGCGGTCCCGGCCAGGACACGACCAGATCGTGCCCATCGGTATACAGCCGTACGAGCTCACTCCACTCGGGGGCGGGCCCGTCCGCCTTCACGGCCGCCGGACCGACCAGCGCCACCCGGGACACACCGCGCGACGCGCGGCCCCCACCACCGGAAGCAGCCTTGCTTCCCGCGCTGAACACGACGCGCGTGTTCACGGCCTTCGCCGCGAACCCGCCCTCCACCCGCTCCAGGGTCGTGTCGACCGGCTTCCACACACTGCCGACCTTGGCCCGGGTCGCCAGACTCGAAACCCGCAGCTTGAACGTCCCGCCCGGCTGCGCCCACGTACTACTGTGCGCACTCGCCTCAGAGGTGACCTCGACCTCTTTCCCGGACTCCTTCGCCTGCCGGCGGGCCTCCGTCGCGGACACCGGCGCCGACGGCTTCCCCTGCGCAGGGGCAGTCTGGGGCTTCTCCTCATCGGCAGTCAGATGCAGTCCGACGGGCACGGCAACGGCAACAGCGAGCAGGGCGGACAAGCCGCCCAAGGCCCGGCGCCGCCGGTACCAACGGCGGCTTTGCAGATCCGCAACTCCCTTTTCCAGCACGGGTATAGGTGGATTTTCATCCACGGATTCGTCGACAGGCATGGCTCTTCTACTCCCCCCTCGGGCACGCCACAGCGCAGCCCTCGGCACTCAGAAATCGACGCCCGGCCAAGGGCCGAGAACGTAAAAGGTCCGCTCCCCAGCCGCCTTTCACGTACGGGTCGCGCGACCTGAGCATGAACCATCGCTCCGACAAGGTCACCTCTTCGAAGAGCCCGCAACCTTATCCAAATGGCACGTTTTGTCAGGTTTATCATAAAGTATTCGCCGCCTAAAGTGATAAAGGCCACACCGGATATCGGATTATGGATTTCCGGGAGCCCAGGCCACAGAATCATCTGGCTAATAGTCAGTTTTCCTGCCACACGTGTGTCTTGCAGCGTGGGCAGATCGTGGGGGGTCCAGATGTCGCCGTTCTCGGCGCATAATTTCAGCCTGCCCGGAAACAAGAGAGCCCGCGCCAAACGCGCGCGCCTCGCCGGGCGTACCGGCGTCACCGTTTCGGTGGTGCTGATCGCAACACTCCTGCCCATACAGGCCTGGGCGGCACCGCCGGGCGACCGCAGCGGTGTGCAACTGCCCGGTCTCCAGCAGGACATGAAGGCCAAACTCGACAAGGTCGAGGCCGCCAAGCTTGAGGGGTGGGCAGGAGCCCCGGTCCAGTCGCCGCCGGAGTACGAACCGTCGAAGGTGACACCGCCGGCCGGCGGCACGGCCAGCGTCGCCCTGTCGGGGGACCAGCTGGTCCAGGCGGGCACGCTGCCGGTCAGCATCGGCAAGGCCTCGCCCACCGAATCCAATCCGACCCCGCCGGCGCCGTCCGGCACGTGGTCGGTGGCGGTCGAGACGCGCACTGCCACCGAGGCCGCGAACGTCGATGGCGCGCTCATCAAGGTCACGCCGCCCGCCGAGGGATCCACCCCGGTCGACGTCCAGCTGGACTACAAGAAGTTCAAGGACCTCTACGGCACCGAGTGGGCATCCCGTCTGGAGCTCAAGCAGCTCCCCGCGTGCTTCCTGACCACCCCGGATCTCCCCGAGTGCACCGCTGCCCAGGACGTCCCCAGCACGAACGACCCGGGCACCGGCACCGTCCGCGCCACCATCGCCCCGGCCACAGCACCGGGTCAGGGTCTGCGCACCATGGCCGGCGGCAGCGGAGGACCCACCGTTCTCGCCGCCACCGACGGGGCCTCCGGCGCGGGCGGCACATACAAGGCAACCTCGCTCTCCGCGTCCGGCGCGTGGACCGCGGGTGGCAGTGGTGGCGGTTTCTCCTGGAGCTATCCGCTGACGGTGCCCTCAGCCCCTGCTGGGCCCAGCCCGAAGATCGGGTTCTCGTATTCCTCGCAGGCCGTGGATGGCAGGACGTCTGTCGCAAACGGGCAGGCCTCGTGGGTCGGTGACGGCTGGGATTACACCCCAGGGTTCATCGAGCGGCGCTACCGGCCGTGTGATGACGACCTCAAGGCCAGCCTGGGCAAGCCGAACAACGACAACGCCACCGACAAGAAAAAGAGCGACCTCTGCTGGGCCGGCGAAAACCTGTCCATGTCCCTGGGTGGCGGGTCGACGGAGTTGGTGCGCGACGCGACGACGGGTCAGTGGACGCCGGCTGTCGACGACGGTTCCAAGATCGAGCGCAAGACGGACAGCACGGTCGTCAATGGAGCGAAGGACGGCGAGTACTGGATCGTCACGTCACGTGACGGCACCCGGTACTTCTTCGGCCGCCACGACGTCGATGGCCCCGGAACCAGAGGTGTGACCAACTCCGTCTTCACCGTCCCGGTCTTCGGCAACCACCCCGGTGAGCCCTGCTATCAGGCAGCCTTCGCCGACTCCTCGTGCGAACAGGCATGGCGCTGGAACCTCGACTACGTCGAGGACGTCCACGGCAACGCCATGATCATCGACTGGGCCAAGGAGACCAACCACTACGCCAAGAACCAGAAGTACAAGGCCAAGGTCCCTTACACGCGCGGCGGCTACCTCACCCAGATCACCTACGGGCTCCGCAGTGACAACCTCTCCGGAGCGCCGGCCGCCAAGGTCGACTTCACTGTCGCTGAACGCTGCATCAAGGAAGGCACCACCCAGTGCTCCGACGCAGAATTCGACGGCACCAACTACGGCGACAAGCAACCCTGGTGGGACACCCCCTCCACGCTCTACTGCAAGGCCAGCGACAAGGACTGCTACACCGATGCGCCGACTTTCTGGACCCGCAAGCGACTGACCGCCGTCACCACCTACGGCCAGCGCACTGAAGGCTCCACCACGCTGTCGCTGGTCGATCGCTGGAATCTGGCCCAGTCCTTCCCGCGCCAGCGCACCGACACCCACCCGCCGCTTTGGCTGGAGTCCATCACCCGCACCGGCTATGGAACGGGCAAGGACGGTGCCGGAAACCAGGAGAGCACCACGCTCCCGCCGGTTTCCTTCGTCGCAAATGTCAAGGACATGCCTAACCGGGTGGCGACCGGGCCGAACGACGCTACCCCAGACTTCGACCGTCTGCGCGTGGAGACGATCCGCACAGAGACCGGCGGCGAAATCTCCGTCGGCTACTCCGAGCCCTGTCCCGTCGGCGGCGCGCACCCGAAGCCGGAGGAGAACACCACCCGCTGCTTTCCCGTCCATTGGTCCCAGGACCGTGGCCTGGATGTCCCCCCGATCGAATGGTTCAACAAGTACGTCGTCGACAGGGTCACCGAGAAGGACCGTGTCGCCCGTCAGCCCGATGTCACCACCGCCTACAGCTACGAGGGTGACGGGGCCTGGGCCAAGGACACAGACGAGTTCACAAAGCCTGAGCTGCGTACCTACAGCCAGTGGCGCGGCTACGCCAGTGTTCTGGTGAACAAGGGAGAGACCGCGGGCTCGGGGAAGGCCGATGCCACCGAGCAGTCTCAGACACGCACCCGGTTCTTCCGGGGAATGTCCGGCGACGCCGGCCGATCCAAGATCACGGTCAAGGACTCAACCGGAACCGAAGACCTCGGCGAAGACCTCCCCCAGTACCAGGGAACAACAGCCGAGACGATCACCTACACCAAGACCGGTGGCAGCGTCTCCTCCCGAACGCTCACCTGGCCCTGGAGCCAGAAGACAGCATCCCGCCCCCGGGACGGCACCGCCACCCTTGAGGCATACCGGCACGGGACCAGCCGTAGCGACGCGATCGAGGCCATCAGCGGCGGCAAGGCCCGCATGGCCCGCACCCTTGCGACCTACGACTCCACCTACGGTCTCCCCCTCACCACACAAACCGATGTCCTGACCCAGAACGGAACAGGGTGGGTGCCTGGTGAGCAGACCTGCAACACCATCAGCTACGTCCACAACCCCAGCAAGAACCTGATCGGCCTGCCCCAGCACGCCCGGAAGACCAGTGGCTCGTGCGCGCAGAGCGCCACGGGAGCGGTCCTCGCCGAAACCCGCACCTCTTACGATGCACTCAACGCCTTCGGCGCCACGCCGAGCAAGGGACTCGTCCAGCAGGCTGACACCCTCAACGGTGCAGGGGACGGATGGGTCACCTCATCGCGGATCGAATACGACGCCCTCGGCCGGGCCGTCAAGGTCTACGACGCCGCCGGCAACGCCACGTCGTCATCATTCAGCCCGGCCACGGGCCCGGCGTTCTCGCTGAGCGTCACCAACTCCCTCGGCCACACGGGCACCACCAAGGTCGACCCCGGCCGCGGCAGCGCACGGGAGGCAACCGACGCGAACGGCCGCAAGGTAACCACCGCGTACGACAACCTCGGCCGTACCACCGCCATCTGGACACCCTCACAACAACAGGGCACGGACAAGGCCGCCTACACCTTCGACTACCAGATATCCGAACACGCAACGCCGACCGTCACGACCCGCACCCTGCGGGACAACGGCACCTACGCCACCGCGCTGACCATCTACGACGGCCAGCTCCGCCCCCGGCAGACCCAGAACGACGCCCTGGGCGGCGGCCGCTTGATCAGCGACACCCTCTACAGCGCGAACGGCACGGTCCGCCAGACCAACAACGGCTACTACGCCGAGGGCGCACCGGCCAAGGACATCTTCGTCCCCGAGTCGGTATTCCAGATCCCGAACTCCACGAAAATCGCATACGACGGCCTCGGCCGCGCCATCCGCACGACGACGCTGCACTCGGACACTCCGCAGAGCTCGGCCACCGTCGAATACGGCGGCGACTGGACCCGTGCCCGCACCAGCATGTCCCCGGACGGCACGACACCCCTCAAGGGCAGCCAGGCAACGGAAACGTGGACCGACGGGTTCGGCCGCACGACCGAACTGCGCCAGTACACGGCAAACGACCTCACCACCTCGAACAAAACCACCTACGCGTACGACGTGCGGGGAAAGCTGGCCAAGGTCACCGACCCAGCCGGCAACCAATGGGCCCGCACCTACGATGCCCGCGGCCGGCTGACCACAGCCGACGACCCTGACATGGGCAAGTCCACCTTCACCTACAACAGCCTCGACCAGCTGGCCTCGACCACCGACTCCTCCGGCCGCGCCCAGTACACCACCTACGACGTCCTGGGCCGGGCAACCGAGCTGCACGACGACAGTCCCACCGGTCCCCTCGTCGCCTCGTGGACATTCGACTCCCTGCCCGGCGCGAAGGGACAGCCCGTCTCCTCCACCCGGTACGAAGGCGGAGCCGCCTACAAGAGCGAGATCACCAGCTACGACGCCGAGTACCGGCCGACCGGATCGAAGATCACCATCCCGGACGTGCCCGCGGCCAAGGGCCTCACCGGCACCTACGCCTCCAACATCACCTACACCCCGACCGGCAACGTCCAGTCGACCACCGTCCCCGCGACACCCGGCGGCCTCGCAGCCGAGAAACTGATCACCCGCTACAACTCCGACGGGCTCCCGCAAAGCATCTCCGGTCTGGCCTGGTACACCGCCGACGTCAAGTACAGCCCCTTCGGCGAGGTCCTGCGCACCGCGTCCGGCAACGCCCCGAACCGGGTGTGGACCACCACGCAGTACAACCCGAACACCGGGCAGGTCACCAACCAGATCAGCGACCGCGAGACCGGCCCCAACCGGATCAGCGATGTCTCCTACACCTACGACCCCGCCGGCAACATCACCGCGGTCACCGACAGCCAGCCCGGCGGGCGCGAAGACCGGCAGTGCTTCGCCTACGACCCGGTCGGCCAGCTGACCAAGGCGTGGACCGGCAAGACTGCCGCCTGCACGGGTCCCACCCTGACCGACGTCACACCCGGCCCGGACGGTGACGGCTTCTGGCAGGAATACCAGTTCGACAACATCGGCAACCGCACCAAACTCGTCAACAAGGACCTCACCAACAGCGCCCTGGACGACGAGACCACCTACACCTACGGAATCACCACCCCCGGCAACGGCACCCAGCCGCCCGTCACCACCCAGCCACACGCCCTCGCCAAGGCCGAGAAGACCACCCGCAAGCCGGGCTCCACGGTCAACTCACTCTCCACCTACGCCTACGACGCCGCTGGCAACACCAAGAGCCGACGTATCGACGGCGACACCCAGACCCTGAACTGGGACCGCCGCAACAAACTCACCTCCGCCACCAGCCCCGGCATCGGAGCCGTCTCCGTCATCGGAGCCTCCGGCAAGTGCATCGACGTCGAAAGCGGCGGCACAGCAGACGGCACCCCCGTCCAGATCTACCCCTGCAACGAGAGCAAAGCGCAGCAGTGGCGCCTGACCGGCGACACCGTCCGCGCTCTGGACAAGTGCCTGACCACCAGCGGCAGCAAGCTGGTCCTGGCCGCCTGTGACGGCAGCGACAAGCAGAAGTTCGTCTACCGCGCCGGCGACAAGTCCCTCAACAACCCGGCCACCAACCAGTGCGTCGACGTCCCCAACAACGCCGCCGACGGCAGCGACCTCCAGCTCTGGTCCTGCAACGCCACCGGACCACAGCAGTTCACCTTCGACACCACCACCACCTACATCTACGACGCCTCAGGCAACCGCCTCATCGAGGAAACCGGCAGCAGCCGCACCCTCTACCTCGGCGACACCGAAGTCACCGTCAACAAGGCCGGCCAGGCCATCGACGCCGTCCGCTACTACGCAGGCCCCGGCGCCACCACCATCCGCCAGACCGGCGGCAAGCCCGACAACCACAAGCTCAGCGTCCAGCTCGCCGACCACCACGGCACCGCCACCACCACCGTCGATCAAACAACCGGACAGAACGTCACCCGCCGCAAGACCGACCCCTACGGCAACCCTCGCGGCACGCAGCCCGGCAACTGGCCCGGAAACCGCTCCTTCCTCGGCAGCGGAATCGACGACACCAACACCGCACTCACCCACATCGGCGCCCGCGAATACGAGCCGACCACCGGGCGCTTCATATCCGTCGACCCCGTCATCGACATCACCAACCCGACACAGATGAACGGGTACACCTACGCCAGCGGCAACCCCATCACAAAGAGCGACCCGTCCGGCCTCATCGAAACCGACTGCCTCGCCGGCCACTGCGGCGGCCACTACAACCCCCGCGACGACGACCTCTCCGTCGACGACCCTGACCGGCCCACGGCCATCTGGGGCGACTACAACAGCCCCAAGATCAAGCCAAAACGGAAGCCTTGGCGACCCGCCCCGTCGGAACCTCTCATGGAGGCCCCCCGCGGCAAGACCGTCAAACTCCCGAAGGGACTCGAAAAAGAATTCTTCGAGCTCTACCGTGAGGACTACCGGAAGCAGACAAAATTCTGGGACGCATCCACACCCGAACAGGATTGGAGCATCAAGGCAAGCGCCCTGCTCCATGCCTGCCAGGTACTGAAAGAAAAGGGCTGCAACCCCGACGACTACCTGAATGATCACCTCGAAGTAGCAACCGAGGAAGTCGGGGTGATGGGCGACGGCGCAGGACACGGCGCATACGAGTTCGTCAACGGAAAAATCGTAAAAACCACACCACAGAGCTGCAACAGCTTCACCGCAGGAACAGAAGTTCTACTGGCGGACGGCACTAGCAAGCCGATCGACGACCTGAAGCCCGGGGACGAAGTACTCGCCACAGATCCAGAAAACGGAGAGACTACAGCCGAAACCGTCACCGCGTCCATATTCACCAGCGATGACAAAACCTACACCGACATCGCCATCGAAACCCCCGATGGCATAGAAACGATCCACACCACCGATCACCACCCCTTCTGGTCCACCACAGACAAAGCTTGGATCGACGCTGGCGACCTCAAGGCAGGCGAGAGCCTCCGCACCGATAACGGCCGCACCGTCCGTATCACGAGCGTCCGTACCTTCAACGACCTGAAGGACACCTACAACCTCACGGTCTCGGACCTACACACGTACTATGTGCTGGCAGGCACCACACCAGTTCTCGTCCATAATTGCGGCGGCTATTTCCCTGGTCATGCAGAGTCATGCACGTGTGAAGGAATCGGAGACATCACCCTTGCTGAGGTTCCTCAGGCGCCGACGGTTTCGCGTGGTGCTGCCGGAATCAGCAGGGCAGAGCGCATCTCGGATGCCGGATCCATCGCAAGTGGGCACGCCAACGCCAAGCATGGTAGTGAATTTCCCGGAATGTCTGCCAAGGATCTCGAGGACTTGGTTCGGGGTACGATGAGTAATCCTTCCCGAACGAAACCCCTAGGTAGTGGCAGGGAGGCGTATCTGGGTGGCGATGGTTCTACGGTCGTGATCCATGACCCCATGAGCCCAGATATGGGAACTGTGTTCAATCGAAGTGCGGCAACGATAGATGAGTACTGGAATGGGTTGAATTGATGGTCGATCATTCGTTGCAGCCGAGTCAGGTGCTGACAGAGTCTGAGGTCCACTTGATGCGGCGCGCCCTCCTTGAGTGGGGAGGGCCTGCTCGATGTAGCGATGATCTCGCTGTGGCGATCGGGTCCGCTGACTTCTCGGATCTAATCGAGAGGAGCCGCGGGCTGCGCGAGATGCTGGCGAATGATAGCCCCATTTCGCGCGCTGATTGGGCTCGGATCCTCTTGGGGGTAGAAATTGTCTTCATTAGCGATCTCGCCGGGTCAGGTGTTGAATGGTCGGTGACCACAGGGTTCAGTGATGAATTCACCGTGTCGACCATTCGATCGATTCAGAGGAAGCTTGCTGGATTTGTTCGTCCATATTACGGAAAGCGCCCTGAGTAGGTCCACTTGTGGATAATCGACATGCCACCGCGTGTTGATTATTCATCCATGGGAAATCCTCTCCTTCTATGCCGATAGTAGAGAAAATCAGCATAGAAGAGGGTGCTCTCGCAAGTGATCATCGCGATGGACTCGGATTGTCAGAGTTGAGCGTTAACAGAGTGCGCCAGAAGCCCCGCCGGATTTCATTCCGGCGGGGCTTCTGGGGTGTTTGACGGCAACGGTGACGGCAACGTCAGCGAACGACGGCTGAGGCGGGTGGGTCTTCCGGTTCGTCGTCGGTCGGGCCGAGGGCGTTGCCGAGGGTGTCGATGGCCTGGCGTTGGAGGCGGAGTCGTACGTGTAATGGTGACGTTGGGTATTGGAACTGTCCGAATGCCTGATGTTGATCAAGCGGTGGCGCGGGTCAAAGGTCTCCGGGGGTTCCGGTGGCGGCGAAGGGTGCCACGGCGTCACGGAGCTGTTCGAGGAAGTCGCGCAGGTTGGTGGCGATGGGCTCGAAGTCGCTGTCAGGGGAGGCGGCGTGCGAGCGGTGCACCCGGCTGTCGCGGCCGATGGCGTAGAGGATCCCTCCGCCATTGCTGGCGAAGATCGTGCCTTCGTCGCCGTCGTTGAGGAGGGCGGGCCCGTCGGAGAGCTGGCTGATGGTGGCGTCGGCAGCGTGGATGAAGAACGCGTTGCCGATGTCGGGCATGGCCACTTCGTTGATCACGCTATAGAAGGTGACCAGGTCCGGTGGGGTTGCTGGCTGTGCGCGCAGGGTGTCGAGGGAGTCCAGCTGGTCGGGGGCCGCCAGGACGACCTCGTTCTCGCCGGGTGGGAAGGGGTAGTAGGTATCGAACGCGGCCAGGACGGACTGCAGGTGTGCGGTGACGGCTGCGGCCCAATCCCGGATCCAGTTCGGGTCGAGAGAGTCGGTGTTCAGGGTGATGTCCTGGTGTTCGGTGGTGTGGGGCGGCCTGGGGCGGAGGAGCGTGCGCTGACTTCGGCGGCGTAGTTGGCCCAGTCGCCGGCGGAGAGCCGTTGCCAGGCGACGGCGACGTCGGTGTGGATGCCCAGGGTGCGGGCGAGGATCGCGGCGGGGATTTCGGTGGCGAGTTGGAACAGTGCGGTGCTGCGGGCCTGGTTGGGGCGGATCCCGAGGTTGTTGAGCCGCTTGGCGAGCTGTGTGGTGCTGATCGGGCGTCCGGGCTGGCGGCCAGGGAAGAGCCAGGGCGACGGTGCCAGTGCCCCGATGGTCGCGTGGCCCTTGCGGTTGGTTGCGACGGCGCGGGCGAGCGCGGCTACTGGGTCGGGTAGCCGGATGGGGGCCTGGCCGAGGTGGACACGCACTCCTTCATCGTCGGCTTCGACGTCTGCTGTGGTCAGGCGGCTGATCGCTGCCGGTCTTTGGGCATAGAGGAGGAGAAGCAGGCCGGCCAGCCGGTCTTCGGGTTTGAGGGTGTTGTCGTGCAGGAGCCGGCGTGCGTTGTCCCATCGGTGCTGGTCGTCCAGGGGTTGGGTCGGGCCGATCCAGCGGTGGGCGGGGGCGTGGACGCTGGTCAGCTTGTTGGTGCGGGCCCAGCGGATGAAGTGGCCGGCGGTCCAGCGGTAGGCGGCTGAGTCGTCGGTGAGCCAGCGGTCGAGGTCGCCCTGTCCGCAGGTGGCCAGGGTGAGGTTGTGGGTGGCGAGCCAGCCCAGGAAGGCGACGGCCGCGTGTGTGCTGGCGGATGGAGTTGAACTGCTGCGGAGTGGCGGGTCGGCCGTTGTTCTTGCCGCGCAGGCGTCTGACGAGGTGCCAGGTCGCGTAGCGGTGGAGGAGGCTGCGCTGGTCAGGGTCTTGCTGGGATGCGAGGAGATTGGCGAGGAAGCGTTTGATGCGGGCCATGTACTCGTTGCGTTCGGGCAGGGCGCCGACGCTGACGAGTACTTGACGCAGATGTGCGAGGGGCTGGCTGTCGGGCAGTTCGTCGAGGGCCTGGTGGGTGAGTGGCCGGCGGCCGGAGGCGAGATCGGCGAGAACCGGGGCAACGGACGGCTTGTTCAGCCAGCGGTTGCCGGTGAGGGGGTATTCGGTGGTGGAGATGTTGTGCCGGAGGGCCTGGAGCCCGGGGTGGAGCGTCTCCGTTGGAGGCCCGAGCAGCTCGTTGAGGCGCTGGTTGATCAGGCAGCGGGCGCACTGGCCCGGGCGTGGATGGTCGGGATCGGTGCAGGTGGGGCAGGTGTGCCAGACCTCGGGGGCGGTGCAGCCGACGCAGAGGGGTTCGGCGAGGGTGCCGGAGATGACCGCCGCGATGCGGCCGCAGGCCGAGCAGGAGGCGGTGCGGCGTTGACAGGTAGGACACCATGGGCGACCGGTGGTGCGGGAAGTGCCGCAGGGCCTGTTCTCGCCGCATACGGAGCAGGTCGCGGTGCGGAGGGCGGGGCAGCTCGGGCAGATCGGGCCGTCTGGCGTGCGGGTATCCACCAGGCGTCGGCGCCCGCAGTTGATGCAGCATTCGAGGTTCGCGGGGTCGGTGATCAGACAGTTCGGACAGAGCGGTCGGCCCTGGTCGTCGCGGGTGGCGGGTTCCCGGCGGGCTCCGCAGCGCGAGCAGTCCTCAAGGCGGCTGTGGGCGATGCAGGTGCGGCAGACCCGCTGTCCGTCGAGTGGTTTGTCGATGCGGACGGCTCTGTGGCAGCGGGGGCAGGCGGGTGGGACGACTCCGGCGATGCCCGCGGTGTGCAGGAGGTCGATCAGTCGCAGAATGGCGCGAAGGGGTGAGAGGTGCCCGTCCCCGGTGAGCAGGCCGGGGTCGGTTTCGAGGGCCCAGGCGAGTTTCTGCTGGTCGGAGGGGCGTGGTGCCGACCGGCGGACCGCATCGGCTGTCACCTCGCGATCGGCGGCCGGGTCCATCGCGGTGACCACCCTGTGGATGACGGTGATCGGATCCCGGCCGTCGACGTCCGGACACATCTTGCAACCCGGTCGCCCAGCCCGGTCCCGCGTCGTGATGCGGCGGGTGTTTCCACAGGCAGCGCAGGGTTCGGGCTGACGTCCGCAGCGTGAGCAATACCAGTCCTGCCCGCGGCGCTGGAGGGTTCGCATCGGCTTGCCGCAGTCGGCGCAACACGGGGGCGAGATGTGCGAGGCGCCGGCTTCGCGGAGCGCGATGAGCAGGTCGCCGATGGCCCGGGGCGCCGGTGAGCGGCCGTCGGCCAGCACGCCGGGACGCTCGGCCAGGTGTGAGGCGAGGCGGCGGGCCTTCGCCCGGCCGCCCGCGAGGCTGGTGACCACGGTGCGGATCTGCTCGATTGCCAGCTGAGGTTCGATGGCCGCGACCAGGTCCACGATCGTTCCGATCGGGTCGGAGATGGCCCGGTCAGGGGGTCCCGGTGTGGTCACGGTCGCTCGGCACCACGAATGCGGGCCCGCTTGGGTCGAAGATCACCGACACCGGCCTCGGCACCAACTGCTCTTTTCGACCTGCTGGTTGCCGCGGCGCCGGCCGCGGCCACGGGTTCGATGAGGTCGTCCATGGTGCAGTCGAGGATGTCGAGCAGGGCCATGAGGATCCTCAGGCTGAGCCGTTCAGGGCGTTCGACGACGAGCCGGTAGACCTGACTGGAGGACAGGGTGATGCCGCGTTTGTCCAGCAGCGGGATGAGGTCGGTGGTGGAGAACAGCCCCCGGTCGGCCATGACCTTGCGCAGGTGCCAGTGGTAGTCGAGCTTGGCGGCCATCAGCTGTCCTTGTATGCGGAGGTGGTCGGGGCGAGCACGGGCGCGAGCGCCTTGTGGAGCATGGTGTTCATGAAGTCGTCGCTGACGTGGGTGTAGATGGCGGTGGAGCTGTCGTTCTCGTGACCGACCTGCTGCTGGATGAAGCGGCGGTCGACGCCGTCCTCGGTGAGGAGGGTGACGTAGGCGTGGCGGGCGGAGTGGACGACCAGCTCCTTCGGGAGCTTCAGCGCGTCGCGGTAGGCGACGAAACGGGCGTTGATCTCGGCGGGCTTGATCCTTCCGCCCCGCTCGGTCACCCAGAGCGCGGGGTGGTCCTCACAGCCGAACCGCGGCCGTACATTCTCGACGTATTCGGCGACGGCCTCCACCGCCCAGTCCATCACTGACAGCACGTTCCGGCGCCGGGGCGGCTGGCCCTTCTTTGCCTTGCCGTAGCGGACGTTGAGCGTGCCGTACCGGCCGAACTGCGGAGCAGAGGCGTTGCGGCCGAAGTCCACCAGATCAAGCTTGGCCGCCTCGGTTCGGCGCAGGCCCCACCCGTAGATGACCTTGAAGAGGGTGGCGTCCCGGTAGGCGGCGAGGGCGCCCTTGCGCTTCGTGCGCACCGCGCGCTCGACCTGGTCGTCGGCGCAGTCGAGGAACCGCTGGATCTCCTCCCGGGTGAACGGCCTCGCCTCCGGCCTGCCCTCGTAGTCGTTGAGGTGGGCGATGGTGTTCCACTCGTGGCAGATCGCCACCGGATGGGTGCCGAAGGCGTCCTCGCAAGCCACTGACCAGCCGTAGCGGCCGTCGATCAGGAACTCGCTGAACAGCCGCAGACTGCCTTGGTAACTGCGGATCGTGGACTGCGCCAGGTGCTTCTCACTGGTCAGCCACAATGACCACTCGTCCACATGCCCCGGCGTCCAGGCCCACGGGTACTCGTTGGTGTGCTCCAGAAACTGGCGCACGAGCGGTTCCCTGGCGGTGGCCGTGTCTTCACGGAGCCCGCGGGCGGCCTGCTGGGCCCGCCACCCCCGCAGCATCGCCTCGACCATCGCGTCCTGCGGACGCAGCTGGACCACCCCGGAGAGCAGTTCCAGATGAGCCGCCCCGGCCAGGTCGACACGTCGCTGTTGCCCCACTCCAGCCCTCCCTTCCAGAGGGCAAATCCTGCATCAGATGGGATCTGATCACCAAACTCGCTGATCAGGCCACCAAGTTGTAGGCGGATGGAGCCTCCGTCGGACGCCTCTCTGGCCTCGCGACCTGCGATTTCTCGCCCATCTGATGCAATTCCCGAGGGTTGGCGTAGACGCCGACGTGGGCGTGGCCGAGGAGTTCTTTGATCACGACGAGTTCGACGCCTTGCTCCAGGAGGAGAGTGGCGGTGGAGTGTCGTAGGTCGTGGAAGCGGATGCGTCGGAGCCCGGCCCGATCGAGGAGGGCACGGAAGCTGCGATTGAGGTTCGCGGGATCGATCGGCCCTCCCGCCGGCGTTGCGAAGACGAGACCGCTGTCCTTCCAGCCTTCCGCTGCCGCCTCACGCTCTGCTGCCTGAGCTTCACGGTGTTCTTTCATTGAGTGGATGCACTCGCTGGGGAGGGCGATGCGGCGTTCGGATGCGCGGGTTTTGGTGGGCAGGGCTGTCAGGCCTCCGGTCTGGGTGCGCTGAAGCGTGCGGCGGATGCTGGCGGTGCCGACACTGAGGTCGAGGTCTTCCCACTCAAGGCCGAGGAGTTCGCCCTTGCGGAGTCCGGTGCGGAGAGCGAGTTCGTACAGCGCGGACAGGCGGTCATCGCTGGAGGCAGCGAGGAACTGGCAGGCTTCGTCTGCCGTGAGCGGTTCGAACCGACGAGGACGCGGTGTACCGGTGCGGACGTTGCGAGCCACGTTGCGTGTGATCTCTTCCTCGCGGACGGCGTGCTCCAGAGCGGACTTGAGGACAGAGTGGATGTACGCCAGCGTCAGCGGGGAGATCCGCTTGGAGCAGCACACTCCGGCGGCGCAGCAACGGGGCTGATCACGGCCGGCATCGATGCTGCGGGCGCAGCACTGACAGGTGGTGCGGAGCTGGTTGAGCCAGGTGCGGACGTCCTTGGCGGTGAGCTTGGCGAGCTTCTTCTTGCCCAGGCCGGGGATGAGGTGCTGGTGGACACAGGTGGTTTAGCGGGAGTGGGTGTTCTCGCGGAGCTGGTGGATGGCGACGGCCTCCAGCCAGTAGGTCAGGTACGCGCTGACGCTGCCCTGCGCGGACGGAATGGGAACGCCGCGGTTGCTGGAGGCAGTCTTCTCGGTGAGCTTGTCCAGAGCCGGCGCGGCGGTGGCGCCGCCGCAGAGCGTGCAGGTGGCCCGGATGCTGGCCGCGTTGCTGCGGCTGACGGACACCCGGGTGATCGAGCGGCGCCCGGACGGCTATCCCACCCGCAAGGCGCCAGTCGCCCAGGCGGACCTGAGCCCGCTCAGCCACGTCAACCCTCGGCGTTGCGGCGCTTCAAGGGTTGTCGCACTTCTTGGGTGAGGCCGACGTGGACGAGTTCGAGACGACGGCTGGGGGCAAGCGGGACAAGAAGCTCGCGAAGATCGTGGAGACGCTCCAGAAGCAGGCGTGGGAGCTCGCTGTCCTCGGGGACGAGATGGGCGCTGTGCACCGTGAGGCTTAACAACATGTGCATGTTTTCCACTCGTATAGTGACTGGCATGCAATTGGATTTGAACCTGCTCACGGTCCTGGACGCGCTGCTGGAAGAGGGCAGCGTGGCCGGAGCCGCAGACCGGCTCCACGTCACGGCGCCGGCGATGAGCCGATCGCTGGGCCGGATCCGCAAAGCCACCGGCGACCAGATCCTGGTTCGCACCGGACGCCACATGACGCCCACCCCTCGTGCACTGGCCATGCGCACGGAGGTCCATGTCCTGGTACAGCAAGCTCACCAGTTGCTGTCCTCCCGTACGGACCTCGACCTGGCTGGGCTGGAGCGGGTGTTCACCGTTCGCTTGCATGACGCCCTCACCACCGCCTGCGGGACCGCCCTTGTCGCCGCGGTGCACCGCCAAGCCCCGAAAGTGAAGATGCGTCTCACGGTCGAGCCGGGCCACGACAGCCCTGAGCTGCGTCGCGGCGAGGTCGATGTGGCCTCCAGTGCCGGACCGCCGCCTCAGCCCGACATCCGTCACCGCCTCATCGGCCAGGACAGGATCATCCTTGCTCTCCGCGCGGGGCATCCGCTCACCGAAGGGCCGGTGACCGTCGAGAGGTACGCGGCCGTTGATCACGTGACCGTTTCCCGGCGTGGAGAGCTGCGCGACCGGGTCGACGAGGTCGTCGCCGCCCTCGGCCACGAGCGCCGTGTCATCGTCTCCGCCCCCGCGACGGACACGGCACTGCAACTCGCCCGTGACACCGACGTCGTGGTCACCCTCCCTGAAGCGGTCACCCGCTCCGCCCGCGCCCAACTGGGCCTGACCATGCTGCCGTTGCCGTTCGAGCTGCCGCCCGTACCTCTCTATCTGCTCTGGCACCAGCGTTACGACGACGACCCCGCCCACACCTGGCTGCTCAACCTGGCGACCCAGACCCTGCAGGACCTGTTCGCCACTCCGGACGCTTCTGACCAGTAGCGTTTCATCAGGGCGTTGGCACCGGTCACCGCGAACGCGACGCCGACGCCCACGGCGATGGCCAGCGGCGTGTTCTCCTGCAACACGACAGCGCCCTCCTGACCGGCACCGGCTCGTCACCCAGTCCGTCCAGACCGTGCTCCAGGAACCGCCGCCGCCAGGTGCGGACCGTGTCCGGAGCGATCCCCAGCCGGCGCGACACCTCCATCGCCGAATGCCCCTCCGCGCACGCCAGCACGATCCGCGACCGCTGAGCCAGGGCCTGAGCCGTCGTGCGACGACGCAACCAGCCCTCCAGCACAGCCCGCTGGACATCAGTCACCGACAACGGAGGAATCTTCGGACCAGGACTGGGCTTGCTTCGCTTTGACGGACATCGGAGATCAGGGGCTTGGGCCCCGGAAGGATGATGTTCATCATGGAGAGCATGGGGAAGAAGGAGCCGCGCCCTCGCCGCTCGTTCACGCCGGAGTTCAAGGCTGAGATCGTCGAGCTGTGCCGGCGGGGCGACCGCTCGGTCGGCCAGGTCGCCAAGGATTTCGAGCTGACCGAGACGGCAGTGCGGAGCTGGGTGAGGCAGGCCGAGGTCAACGACGGCGAACGGGACGGCCTGACCAGCGGCGAACGCGAGGAACTGGCCGCGCTGCGGCAGGAGAACCGCAGGCTGCGCGAGGACGTCGACATCCTCAAGCGTGCGACGGCTTTCTTCGCGACGGAGACCCGGTGACGGTGCACCCGTTCATCGAGGCGGAGAAAACCGCAGGTCACAACGTCAAACGGACATGTGAACTCCTCAAGGTCTCCCGGACCGCCTACTACGCCCGTCGCGCTGGCACCCCTGGCCCCCGGGCGGTGCGGGACGCCGAGCTGACCGAACAGATCACCGCTGTTCACCAGCAGTCCCGCGGCACCTACGGTGCCCCGCGCGTTCACGCCGTCCTCAAGCGCGAGGGCGCCGACTGCGGACGCTGCCGGGTCGCACGGCTGATGCGGCAAGCCGGCCTGACCGGCAGGCACCGACGACGCCGACACCGCACCACCATTCAGGTCCCGGGTCGACCCGAACATCGCGGAGGCGGTCGAGCGGCAGAACCGGGCGATAAGAGAGCTGTCCCGCCGAGCGTTCCCGGAGACCGAGGTCGTTTCCGCTGATGCGCCGACCCCGATCGACCAGGCTCGCATCCAGCGCCGCCGCCGGGCCCGCGCCGTGAGGGCTGGTCGGGAAGTGGTCGTGACACAGCGCCTGGACCGCACGGCGTGAGGCTCCCCTGCGAGCCTCACACGGCGTTTCCGCAGGTAGAGAGGATGCTACGGCGGCCTGTAGGCCAGGGTCGTCGGATGCTTGTGACCGGGATCGATATTTTGCGGATCTTGAGGACGTTAGTTTGCGGACGCTTGCCCACGCTATGTACTTCAGTGTCGGCCTGGAGGGTGCTGCTCTTCCGGAGTGCGGCGGGACGGTTCGGAGCGGGGCGATACACCGGGAATGCCGCGATGGTTCGTGGACGGCGCGGGCGGAGGGGCCTTCGCGGGCGCTGTAGCGCTCTTCTCAGCTCTCCAAGGCGATCAGTCCGTCCCGCGACCCGATGACGAGCACGCTGTCCATGGTCAGGAGCGCATTGATCGGAGCACCGACAGGGAGCTCGTGCACAAGCCCGCCCGTCTCTGGCTCCCAGAGGCGAAGCACGCCATCGTGGCCGCCGGTCGCCAGGACCGGCTGGCCATCGCGCGTGAGGCATCCGGCGACGGCAAGCCGATGTCTGCCCGAGGACAGGGGACGGTCAGGTCGTGAAGTGGCGGGCTGGGAACCCACTGCCAACGCCGCGCGCACCTGACCTTTGGGGGCGTCTTCGGAGAACGGGTCCACCAGATATGTGACCTCTTTTCCCGTCACGGCCAGCAGCGGGTGGGCGTCGGGCCAGGTCACCGGGATGATGGTGGTGAGGTAGTCGAGCTTGCGGTTCCATTCGACGATGTGGGCGCCGGTCGTGGGGTCCCAGAGCTTGATGCCTTCTTGGGAGCTGGTGAACAGCATCGTCCGGCCGCCTGGGATACTGATCGTTCCAGCATCCAGAGGGTTGAGGCCCATGCTGAACCGCAGATTGCCAATGCCCCGTCCCGAAGCCGGATCCCACAGCGAGAGACTCAGGCCGTCCTTGACGACCACCGCAGTGCGCCCGTCGCGCCATGGCACCGTGGCCACGGCCGTCGGATAGTCGATCAGATGCATTCGCCGGAATGGATTCCTGCTCCGCATGACGCGTACGACTCGGTGGGATTCCGGGTCCCACAACCGGATGGGGCTCTTCCCGTCTCCCAGTGCGAGCAGGGCCAGGCCATCTGGCATCGGCACTGTGACTGGTCGACCGGCAGAGTCCTCAAGTGGCTGAGCCATGGGCAGTCCGCTGGAGGCCTCCCACAGTTGGAGGGTGTTGTCGCTGTTGACGGATGCGAGGAGCGGCCTGCTCTGCCGGATGGCGCCCGGCCGGACAGGCATCGAGACCAGCTGGTCCACGGGACCGGCCAGCGGATCGTCGATGTGGCCAGCTGATTCGGGATCCCAGAGCTGGACGGTGCCGTCCTCGCCGCCGCCCGCCACGAAGACCCGCCCGTCGGCGATTTGGAGGCTGGTGAGCGCGCGCACGCCACTGTTGTGGGCGGACATCGGCGCCCCGACGGGCGTACCGGTCGTGGGGTCCCAGGCCCGCACCGTGCGGTCGCTGCCGACCGTGACCAGTGCGGTGCGATTGTGCCTGAGGCGCACGGTGGAAGCCCCTACCACGTCGGCGCCGTTGCCGTGCAGCCACTCCCCGACCTGTGTGGGGCCCTCCGGGTCGAAGAGCCGCACCACACCGCCGCCGCCCGCGGTGGCCAGGGCCTGGCGCCCGTCGCGCAGCGGCACCGTGGTCAGGGCCGTGAGGGTGCCGCTGTACCCGGTGCGGAGTCTCCACACCAGCTCGCCGGCGGCGATGTCCCACGCCCAGAGGCGGCCGTACATGAAATCGGTGGAGCCGTCGATCGAATCCAGGACCCGGGACGTGCCTCCGGCGACGAGTAGCGCCCGCCCGTCGGGCAGGGTCACGGGCGCCAAGACCCCGTCGAGGCTCTCCGAACCGTCGCTGATCGCCTGGGCCAGCGTGAGCGACTCGGGCCCGATGAGTTCCGGACCGACAGGTTCACCGGTGAACGGGTCCCACAATCGGATGTTGTTGGTGTCACAGACCGCGATAAGCGAGCGGCCGTCGGGCAGCCTCACCGCCTTCCAGGCAGGGGCACGGAATGCGCGTTCCCCGGAGGTGGCACCGGTGTCGAGTACCGATGCGCCGACCGTCGACCGGGAGACCGGGTCCCACAGGTGGACGGTCCGGCCGGTCCCGGCGGCCAGCAGAATCTCTCCGCCGGGCCTCGCGACGGTCTCGAGGGTGTGGACAGGGCGGTCGTACGCCAGTTCCTCGACGGGGGGCATGGCGGCGTCCAGTACCGATTCCGAGTCCCACAGCCGCACCCTTCCGTCGTGCGTCCCGACGGCGAGAAGCTGCCGCCCGTCCGGCAGCGAGAACGCGCGCAGCGCTGCCACCGGGCTCGCACGGTCGGTGAGGATCGCCGGGAGAAGGTCGCGGCGCAGCCTGGTCCACCGCACGGACCAGGCGGCATCGGCACGCCGGGTTCCGGCCGCGGGTGCAGCGCCGACGAAGCGTGCGGTGGTGAGGGCGCGGACGGTCTCCCGGTCCTCGGGGGCCACCGATGCGAGCAGGTCGCGGGCCACGAGTGTGGCGGTGACGGGGTTCGGGAGGCCGGTGCGTCCGTAACCAAGGCGCAGCGCCTCCGCCGCGACGGCTCCGGGTTCCAGGTGATCGAGTACGTGCGGGGCGTCGGCGAGTTCCTGCCAGGCGCCGGCTTCGGCGATGTGTCCGGCGAGGTGGTGTGCGATGTACGGGTTGGGGATCTGTGTCGCGGCGGCCATGAGAGCTTGGGCGATCCTGCGGTGGCGTTCCGAGAGGGGTCGTGTCATCTCGCGTGCCCTTGCGGCGGGTTGAGGAAGTGTTCCTGGAACGTGCGGTGTGCGAGCCGGTAGACGCTCTGCTCGTGTTCGGAGTCGAGCATGACGTAGGGGGCGGCAGCCTTGAGGAGCTGGTCGATGTCGAGGTCGGTGACCGGAACACCGTCGGAGAGTGCACCCGCGGCGATGGCCCAGATCCGGTCGGCCCGGGGCAGGCCACGTCCACGGGCGAGGGCGAGTGCCTCCAGCAGCGGTTCGGCGGCCGCGGAGCGGCGGGCGAGGCGGTCGACCGCCGCGGCGAAGAGCGCGCGGTGGTCGCGCCGGAGCAGTTCGATGAGCGCATCGTTGCCATCGGGCGTCATTAGTTGCGGGTCGGCGACGATCTCGTGGACGGCGAGCCGGGCGTACAGGAAATGCCGGTCGTACGCCTGGATCTGGCGAGCGGCAGCATCGACGGATGCCGGGTCGGCGGCGGGCAGGGCGTGGGTGAGTCTCAGTCGCACGTACTCTCCGAGCGCGTCGGGGTCGCGCGGCACGACGACGAGGTGTGCCGCTCCCAACGCATCGACGAGATCACGGTCGTCGGTCTCCGGCTGGTCGGGGCCTTCCTTCGTCGAGGCGCGGGTGCCGACCACCACGCGCACATGCGGCAGCTCGGCAAACCGGCTCAGGAGTGATCCGGCGACGTCGAGGGGCTCTTGGGCCTCGTCGAGTGCGTCGACGAGAAGCGTGAACGGATCCACCCTCTTGCCCAGCCGGTCCAGGAGCCACTCGATGTCCTGCGCCGTGGACCCGGTCCCGGGCCGCTCTCCCAGATCCGCAGCCTCTGCGAGCCGGCCGACGAGTTCGCTCATCGATGCGCCGGTCAGATGGATCACGGCGTCGAAGACGCGGTCCGGCGGACGCTCATCGTCCGGCAGTTCGTGGAAGTGGCCGCTCCTGATGAGCAGTTCGCGCAGGTCGGGGTGGGCGTGGACGAGTACGTTGCCGAGCAGCGCGGACTTTCCGGCACCGGCGCGCCCGGTGACGACGAGCATCCCGGTCGACTGGGCGCGCAGCCAGCGGGCGATTTCGGCGCGCTCCCGGTCGCGGCCGACGAAGTACCAGGCCAGTTCGCCCTGTTCGGCGCCTTGCGCCTTGGGGATGAAGTGGCTGCGTTCGTCGGGGGTGAGGCCGACGAGGAAGGCCTGCAGTTCGGCGTAGACGTCCAGGGGGGTAGTGATGCCGTACGGCAGAAGTCGCGGCCGGGGCAGCGGAGGTGCCAGGTGGAGGTCGAAGGCGTCGGCGTGGATGCTGCCGACCTGCATCCTGTCGTGCAGGCGCAGCATCAGGTCGGCAAGGCGGATCGTCTCGTCGTTGTCGGTATACGAGGCGAGCGCCCCGGAGAGCGCGTCGGCGAACTCTCCCAGATGGCCGGCCCCGTAACCTCCGACGCCGACGATCGCCAGGCGCCGCGGCTTGTCCCCGCTGAGCAGACGTACGGCGACCAGATCGGCGAACCGCTCCGCCCCGCACGCCTCGATAACCACGACCGTCCAGGCGTACGGATCGGCCATCCGGCGAGACCATTCGGCGTCGATGAAGGCGGCGAGGGACTCGGGCAGCAGGCCGCGTGTACGCATCGAACCGGGTGTTTCGTGTACGGCGAGCCAGGCGCCGTCGGGTGCTGCTTCGCCGTGCCCGGCCCAGTACAGGACCGAACTCCTCGGCGTGGGCGGGCCGGCCCACTGCTCCAGTCGTTCCTCCACCGCGGACCGGTTGCGTGCGGTGCCCGGCAGCAGCCAGGGGTCGGCCCGGCCGCCCAGCTTGGCGAGCAACTCCGCGACGCGGGCAGCGGCTTCGTCGGCGTCCAGGGGTGCGTGGTGGCGGTAGCTGCCGATCGGGAGGCACACGACCGGGAAGCCGGTCGAGTCCCAGCCGTCGTCGTTCGAGGACGTCTCGTCGTACACCGTGGCGCTCTCGGTCATGCGTTTGCCAGATCCTCCGCTCGGGCGGCCAGGACGAGCTGAGTGACTGGCGAGAACCCTCCCACCTTGGCCGCGAGACGGTACAGGCCTGGAACGGGCAGTGCGATCTGCGCAGTCAGTGTGTTGTCGTGCTGCACAAGCCGGGGTCGGCGCAGCACTTGAGTTGTCTGCGCGCTGGTCACCTGCAGGGATACGGCCGCGGGATCAGTCTGTAGATCGACGGCGACATCGAAGGGCTTCCCGGCCGCGACCACGTCGGGCGCCTCGAGCCCGATGGCGGCGGCGCCGAGAGGCGGGCCGAGCCGGCGCTCCGTCAGGATCGCGCGTACATGTGCGAGCGTCTCCGCGGTCTGGGATATCGCGCCGTGGGTCTGCGGAAGGTGGACCGGCTCCGCGCCGCCGAGCCAGGCCGAGTCCCGGTAGACGGTGCCGTCGCCGCGACGGTCGACGCGGTCCAGCGTGCCGTCGTCGCCCTCCTCACATACGTAGTACAGGCCCTCGGCGACGCCGTCACGGAAGATGAGGGATTGCGCCGTGCGCTGCTCGACGCCGACGAGGGGGCGTGTGTACGGGCCGTCCGTGGCCGCGAGGAGACGTTCGCGGGCGGCAAGGGCAGATGCGGCGAGGGCGCTGTCCGCACCGATGCCGGCGATGTCGCTCGCGACGAGCCGTCGCGCGGACGCACCCTCGTCCACGCAGCGGTAACTGGGCAGCAGGTCGTACAGGCCGGGCAGCGTTGTCGCCAGGTCACGCAGCCGACGGCGCGGCAACGGAAGCGGCGCTCCGCGTCCGGTGCTGAGGATCTGAACAGCTTTGACCGCCCCGTAGTACGGCGTACCGAGCGTGATCACGATTCGCACATCCGCTCCCCCACCGAGCACATGCGTGAAGTACCGCGCGACGATCCCTCCCATGGAGTGCGCAACCAGCACCAGACGCGCCTGCCGACTTCCACTGGGATGCGCACGCCAGGCGTTCAGGTGCTTCTCGGCTGCGACCGCGAGTCGCTTCGCATTGAGTTCGACCGGCAGCCGCCAGTCGTAGGGGAACTCCGCCACGGCATCCGCGTGCGCCATCACCCGCCGGATCCCGGCGACCAACGGCGTATAGGGCTCGAAGCCACGCAGCACTGGCGCGAAGGCGGGGAATCGCAGGAGGCGTGTCGCCACGATGCGTCCCGTTCGTCCCTGCCGCTCCTCGTCGGTGACGCGCAGGCCGGCCAGCGACGCCCCTGTCGTCCACGCACGGGCGTACCACCGCGCGTCTCCCAGGCCCCACAACACACGGCCCGACTCGGCCTCCACCAACTCGCTGCCCATGATGCCGGGTAGCACCATCACCGCATCCCGGCTGGCTTCGGACGTTCCGGTCAGCCCCATGCATCCTCCCCCCGTGGAGTTGGGTAACACACCTTAGCGAAGGCCCACTTGGAAGTATGCCGATCGACCGCTTCAAGCGCTCTCCGGATGTGCTCCATCTCGTACGGGTGCGGCTCGCAGGGGTGCGGCTCTTCTGGAGTGAGGCTGGTAGTCATGCCTAGAGTGCATATCCATGCTGGTCGGTCGGGGGGCATCGTCTGCGCCCCGAGCGCAGGCAGCACCTGGTCCCTCATGCCAAGCAGGTCCCGCGCAGGCCGGCGGCGGAACGATAGGTGATCCAGCACGCTGAGAACACCGGTGACCATCGGCACATGAGCCGGGTCGGCCATCTTGAAGCTGGGGAGTCGGCGGATCGCCGCGGGGATCAGCTCACTGAGAGGATCAAGCCGATCCTCGCCACTGGACTGCTCGGCGATCAGGTACCCGGTCAACACGCCCACCAGGAAAACCGTGTCCCGGGACACCTCCTCACGCGCGTGCGTGCCCACCGCGGCCTTGATCCGCAGCTGCGCCTTCTGGCACTCCTTGGCAGAAGTCCGTTTCTCCAGACCCGGTAGGAGCCCCACGCCGCTCGGACCGCCTCATCCACGACTACGCCTTCACTGGTCATGGAGCGACCGTAGGCGAGCCAGCGCGTCGGCCGCGTTCCCCTTGGTGGAGGCTGCCCGAGTACGACCCGGCGACGACGACGCTGACCGAGCGCCGGCACGCGAAGGTGGCGGAACTCGCGGCCCTGGACCCGCAGCAACCCTGCGCTACCACTCAAGTCACGTACGCCATCGTCCACAGGACACAACACGTCGGGAATGGTCGGGCAGAATTGGCCAAACTAGGCTTACCGGCTCAGCTCCGGCGATATCCTGCCCATTCGGCTCTCAACTGGCCAACTGAAGCGCTCAGTCACATTGAGCCGAAGCACGGCAGTTGTCACCGGAAGAGCGGGTTGAGCTGGTGAATGAGACCGGTCGAAGCAGCCGGGTTGACGCCAGTGAGGCACGCTATTTGTCACAAACGCTCATGAGGCAGCCTTTCAGTCACCTCTAGCGAAAGATCGCAAGCCTTGGGCTCTCTGGGGCGGTTCCAGGCTGAGCCTGAGCGTGGTGGGCAAGGCCGCGCGGTCCCGAACGCCAGATACCGGCTGAAGGCTTCGTGGCTGTCGGGGGTGAAGCGCCACTCCAGCAGGGCCGACCGCACCTCCGGCTCGGTCAGCCAGCCATGCCAGGCGACTTCATCGGGATCGGGGACCACAGCGTCCGGCACCACGGCTTCGTGCACGCCGAGCCAGTGAGGGCTCAAGCCGCTGCGGTTGATGAACGTGAACAGCAGGCGCGGCAGCGCACGGACTCCCAGCTCTTCGGCCAGCTCCCTCGCGGCGGCCTGTTCATAGGACTCGCCGACATTTGCGGCGCCACCGACCTCGACCTCGTGGAGCCCGGGGAAGCGCGATACCTGCTCCGACCGTCGGTGGACGAGGATCCGTCCACGCTCATCACGACACACCGTCACGGCGACTCGGTGCAGCCAACCCTCCTGGATGGCCTGTTGGCGGCTGACCACCATCCCCAGCACACGATCTTGATCGTCGACACGCTCCACCAGTTCATCCACGACGCACACCCTGGCAGAGCCCACTGACATTGACGCTTCCCTGAGCCCGCAGAGGCCGACCCAGGAGAACCAGAACTGGGAGGCCGGACACGGATGACCACAGTTGCGACCTGTCGCGCTCAGGCTCAACCGCCCGCAACACCGTCGGTGACAACCAGCCTGCCTATGTGACAACCATCGTGCTTCGGCTCAGACGCCGTCAACGGGCTCCACCGAGTACTGAGCGTGTATCTGGCCGGACGGGCCAACTACGACGCTCAGTCACACATGACCACCCCCGCCAGACCCCAGCCCGTCACCTGGGCACCCAGCCAGACCGGACCCTGCTCGCGCTGACTTGTTCACTGCACCATTCCTGGATCGTTGGGCAGGGCGATGTGGAGCCTGCACAAGGAGCAGTCCTAAGATGTCCGGCCCGCCACCCGTTCGGCTGGGCGTCATAGTCCGGCCCACCCGGCCGTCATGGCGTCGAAGCTTCAAAACTGTCTGACGTGCCGTGGTCCGACTGGGCTCGCCGGGTTTTGATTTCGCGATAGCGGTAGGTCGCGATCGTCAGGACACCCACCGCGTGATAGAGCAGCTGGAGAGTGTAGGGGCGGTCGTACAAGACGCCATCCTTCCAGCCATCCCCGTACCACGAACCCTCTTTGTCGATCACATCCACCACGAGGCCCACCGCGATGACCGCCGAGGCCGCGTACCCCGTCCCGCGCGTCAGCCTTTTGGAACGCGATGTGAGTGCAACCGTCAACACCAAGGCGACCGTCATGACGACAAACACGCCGAGTCTGGTCTCCAAACTGTTCAGCCAGTTGTAGAGCAAGAACAGGATCACTGGGAGGACGAATCGCGTCGCGATGTCCATGCCCATATGCAGTACGGGAAGGCGTGCCGGGGGATTCGCTGATGCCGCACCTGGCTGCGGGGGGACCTTGTTCGTGCCAGGGGTGGAGACCACTGGCGGTAGCGGAGTCGTGCCGGGCGTTGTGGGCAGGTGGGTGCTGTCGCCTGGGGGCGGCGCATGCTCGGGTTCGTGGTCGAGTTGTCGCAGCACCCGGGAAAGGCCGGCGGCGTTCGGGTACCGCTTGTCGGAATCCTTGTGCAAGAGGGTCACCAGGAGGTCGTCCCAGGCGGATGGAATGCCGATGGAGACCGAACTGGCCGTGGGCGGCTCTTGGGTGAGGTGTGCCGAGAGGTAGCCCACGCTGTCGGGAGCCTGGAACGGCAGCCGACCCGTGATCAGCTCGAAGAGCAGACAGCCGAGCGCATACAGGTCACTGCGCGGTTCCGGGAAGCCCCGTGCCTGTTCGGGCGCCATGTACGCAGGCGTGCCAACGATAAAGCCCGTCTGGGTGAGGCGGTCCGCGGTCGCGTAGGGGTCGGCCGCCCTCGCAATACCGAAATCGAGAACCTTCACCAGGCCAGAGACAGTGACGAGGATGTTGGACGACTTGATGTCCCGGTGCATGACTCCCATGTCGTGCGCCGCGGCCAGTGCGTCGCATATCTGCGCACCCCATCGGGCCGCGTCCGGCAAGGGGACGGCGCCTCGGCGCAGCATCGCGTCCAGGCCCTCGCCCCGGATCAGCTCCATCACCAGGAACGGAGCCTTGCCGTCCCCGGTACCGGCTTCGCCGAGGTCGTGGATGGTCACAATGTTTGGATGTTGCAGCTGGGCGGTGATCCGTGCCTCGCGCAGGAACCTGGCGCGTGCCTCGTTGCCGCGGCTTCCGCCGCCGGCGAGCAGGGAGATCACCTTGACCGCGACGGGCCGGCCAAGCGTCTCGTCCAGGGCCTCCCACACTTGCCCCATACCGCCCTCGCCGAGCAGTCGCACCAACCGGTAACGACCTCCGAGAAGCTGGTCTCGCACTGCCGTGCCTCCCCTGTCTCGAACAGTCCGGCCCCTCCCGCCAACGAACCGGCACGATGGGGATCATGACGCGATTCCGAAGGCGATGCCCCCGATACCCGGAAACCCGCCAGAAGGCAGGGACGTTCGCCAAGACGGTCACCCCAGTCCGGATCAGCTTCCCATCCCAGTCGCCGACACCCAATACAAGGAGCACACCCGCGCGGGACGTCTTTACGTTCCTCTACCTGCCGCAGACAAGCCCAGCGATTGCGGACATCGGAGCAGCCCGCCTGAGACGGGGCAGCAGGCCCGCTATCGCCATGTCGTCATCCCCGCCCATGATCGGCTGAAGTGCAGAGAAGCCACACCCCCACATGCAGGTACGGGGTGGGTGCCTCACCCCTGTGTCCTTCGTACCGTGAAGCGCGGGCGGCGCAGTACGGGAAGTAGCACCATGTCCGCGCCACCACCAGCCAGCAGTCCGCGCCTGGACCTCCTGCGCTTCCTGGAGCGCGTCCAGGTCCAGGACCTCCAGCGCACCCGCGACTGGATAGCCACCGAAGAACAGCTCACCGCCGCCCAGGGCGAACGCCGACCCGCGCCGCCCCTGCCGGAGTGGCTCATCGAGCGCGGCATCGGCACCGGCCGCCTGCCCTCCCGCGTCCATACCGGCCAGTGCCGGGACACCCGCACCCGCTGCAACCCGCCATCGCCGACCAGGCACGGCGCGCGCTCCGGGGCGTCTCCGCGTGTCCGCAGTGCCGCCCCGACACCGCCCTCGGAGTGCTGGAGTGAGCGGGTACCGCCAAGGTGGAGGGATGATCCCCGCTCTGCGCGTGGTCGTGTACCCGCCCGACGCCGAAGGCAGGCGCCTCGTCCGCTGCGACGGCGAGATCCTCGGCCGCGCCCTCGGCCCTGCCGACCTCCTGGAGTTCCTGCGCCGGGCCGGCCTGGTCCCCGACACCGTCCGCCTGGACGACCCACTGCTCATCGAGTGGCGCGGCGGCGGACCGGCTGTGCGGGCCCCGGACACCGGCACAGCCTGAAGCGCAGCGGGGGGGGGGGGGGGGGGGGGGGGGGGGGGGGGGGGGGGGGGGGGGGGGGGGGGGGGGGGGGGGGGGGGGGGGGGGGGGGGGGGGGAGGGGGGGG
>NZ_JBVIKC010000071.1:0-28227 GCF_055581065.1 Streptomyces sp. NPDC031479 | reverse complement strand
GGTGGAGACGTGCTTTCCTCGGGGGGGGGGGTGGGGGGGTGCCTCCCCCCCCGGGGGGGGAACCCCCCACCCTCGCATGGGGGAGGGAAGGGGGGAGGCCCGACGGCGACGCTTGAGCCATGAACCGCATCGAGATCCGCGAACTCACCAAGGACCACGGCAGCCGACGGGTCGTGGACCACCTGACCTTCGACGTCCTGCCCGGCAGGGTCACCGGCTTCCTGGGGCCCAACGGCGCCGGCAAGTCCACCACCCTGCGGCTGTTGTTGGGCCTGGACCGGCCGACCTCCGGCTCCGCCACCATCGGCGGGAGCCAGTTCACCGACCTCGACCGCCCCCTGCACCGGGTGGGAGCCCTCCTCGACCCCCAGGCGGCCCACTCGGGCCGCCGGGCCCGCGACCACCTCCTCGCGCTCGCCGTCAGCAACGGCATCCCACCCGCCCGCGTCGACAGGGTCCTGGAGCAGGCCGGTATCGCTTCCGTCGCCCGCCGCCGCATCGGAACCTTCTCACTGGGCATGCGCCAGCGCCTGGGCATAGCCGCCGCCCTGCTGGGCGACCCCGGAGTGCTGCTGCTGGACGAGCCGACCAACGGCCTCGACCCGGAGGGCATCATCTGGATCCGCGAGCTGATGCGCGGCCTCGCAGCCGAAGGGCGCACCGTCTTCGTCTCCAGCCATCTGATGGCCGAGTCGGCGGCGTTCGTCGACCACCTCGTGGTGCTGGGGCGGGGCAGGGTCCTCGCCGACACCTCGATGGAGGAGTTCATCAGCGCCCGCAGCACCCGGAGGGTGCGGTTGCGGACCTCGGAGCCGGAGCGGTTGGGGGCGGCCCTGGCCCGGGACGGCTTCGCGCTGGTCGCCGCCGAGGAGGGGTCCTGGACCGTCGACGGCATACGGGCCGACCGGATCGGCGCCCTCGCCGCCCGTGCGGGCATCCCCGTCCTGGAGCTGGCCGACGAGCGGGCCTCCCTGGAGCAGGCCTATCTCGATCTCACCGCCGACCGTGCGCAGTTCTCCGCCACCACCACCTGAATCCCGATGGGAGCCACCGTCATGACCTCCGCAGCCCTGCCCACCGTCTCCGTCCTGCACTCGGAGTGGATCAAGATACGTTCCATCCGTTCGACCCTCGGATCGCTCCTGGCCGTCTTCGCGGCCACCGCCGGCATCACCGTCCTCACCGCCGCCGCCATCGGCACCTCGGAACCGGGAGCACTGGGGGAGGACCGCCTGTTCGGAGCTTTCTTCGGCATCAACTTCGGGCAGATAGCGGCCGTCGCCTTCGGCGCCACGGCCTTCGCCGGTGAATTCCGCGACGGAGCGCTGCGGGTGTCGCTCACCGCCGTGCCCAACCGGACCCGGCTGTACCTGTCGAAGGCCGCCACGGTGGCCGGACTCGCCTTCGTGGTCGGTCAGATCACCGGCCTCGTCACCTTCGTCGCCGGCCAGGCCCTGATGGGGGAGTACGCCCTCTCCCTGGGGGACCCGGGCACCCTGCGGGCCGTGTTCGGCAGCGGTGCCTACCTCACGCTGATCGCCCTGCTGTCGGCCGGTCTGACGGCCCTGGTGCGCAGTGGCACGCTGGTGATGAGCCTGCTCATACCCTTCCTGCTGATCGTGCCCTTCGTGGTCGGTCAGGTCGCCGACGGTGCGGGACAGTTCATGCCCGACCGGGCCGGCCAGGTGGTGATGCGGCTGGAGGCGCAGGGGACGCTCGGTCCGTGGAGCGGGCTGGCGGTGACGGCGATGTGGGCCCTCGTGTCCCTGGCGGCGGGGTGGCTGGCCGTGCGGCGGCGCGACGCGTGACGCCGGACCAATTGTCAGTGGCCCCCGGAATACTGACGGTATGACCACGGCACAGCACCTCGACCTGATCGATCGGCTGCGGGCCCAGAGCTTCGTGGACGTGCCGGTGCGCCTCGGTCGGCACAGCAGCGGCCCCGGCTACCACCTCGTCCGTCTGGAGGAGACCGGGGACTTCTGGGAGGACGACGGTTCGGGACGCCGGGAGGCCGCCGACCAGATCAGCGCCGAGTACGCGGCCCTCACCCAGGCCCTGACGGAGCGCTGGGGGACGCCTCTGGTCTTCACGCTGTGCTCGCCGGCCGCCCTGGACACCGCGCCGGAGGAGCTCGCTCAACCCTGGGAGGAACTGACGCACAGCACCGACCACGTGCACCTCTGGCGGGCGGAGGACCGTTGGCTGGTGGCCTGTGTGACGCAGTGGAGTGAGGAGGACCCCTACACGCTGATGGCGGGGATCACCGTGACGGACCCGCCGTAGGACCGCGAAATCCGTTGTCGCCCGCCGGAGCGGTGGCCCTACTGTGGCGCGGTGCAGACTCAAGTGATCGTTCTCAATGGCGGATCCAGCTCCGGCAAGTCGGGGATCGCCCGGTGCCTGCAGGCCGTCCTGCCGGATCCGTGGCTGGTCTTCGGGACGGACACCCTGGTCGACGCGATGCCGGCGTCGATGCGGGCGATGGACGGGGGCATCGAGTTCGCTCCGGACGGCGAGGTCGTCGTCGGTCCCGCGTTCCGGGCACTGGAGGCGGCCTGGATCGAGGGGATCGCCGCGATGGCGCGGGGCGGGGCCCGGATCGTCGTCGACGAGGTGTTCCTCGGCGGGGCGGCCTCCCAGAAGCGCTGGCAGCAGGCCCTGGGCGGGCTGCGGGTGCTGTGGGTGGGTGTCAGGTGTGAGGGCGCCGTGGCCGCCGGCCGGGAGATCGCGCGGGGCGACCGGACCGTGGGGATGGCCGTCTCACAGGCGGAGCTCGTCCACCGAGGCGTGGTCTACGACCTGGAGATCGACACCACCCACGCCGAGTCGATGGAGTGCGCACGGGCCATCGCGGGCCGCGCCGGGTGATCGACGGCAGGGCCGGCGCGCGTGGACGACCCCGAGGGGGCGGGGCGGTCCGGCGCACTCGGGCGAGGGGCACCCCGGAGCTCGCCCGGCGCCGGTCAGGGGGTGGGCGGGGCCTCCGCCGCCTCGCGGAGGCGGGCGTACTCCTGGGCCATGGACTCCGCGGTCCAGTGGGCGTTGAGGCCGCTGGGGTTGGGCAGTGCCCAGATGCGGGTGGTGCCGATGGTCCGCTCCTGAGGGCCGATCCGGGCCCGGCGGTCGCCGAAGGCGGTGCGGTAGGCGGTGACGCCGACCACGGCGAGCCAGTCGGGCCGCAACCGCTCGACCTTCGCCGTCAGGATCCGGCCGCCCTCACGGAACTCCTCCGCGGTCAGCTCGTCGGCGCGGGCGGTCGCCCGGGCCACGACGTTCGTGATGCCGAGGCGGTAGGTGAGCAGTTCCTCCTGCTCCTCCGGTGCCAGCCTGCGGGGCGTGAAGCCGGACAGGTGGAGGACCGGCCAGAAACGGTTGCCCGGCCGGGCGAAGTGGTGGCCCGTCGCGGCGGACAGGAGCCCCGGGTTGATCCCGCAGAAGAGCACGCGCAGACCGCCCGCGACCACGTCCGGCAGGACGCGGTCGCGGGCGGCTTCGAGCTCGTCGGGGGTCAGAGGATCGATCCCGGCGCGTACCCGGCGGCCTCCGGGTGCTGCTTGGCGATGGCCTCGATCCGGGAGACCACGGTCGCGACCTGGTCGCCCGCGGCGCCGGTGAACGACAGCTTGTCGGCCATCAGGGCGTCCAGCTGCGCGCGGTCCAGCGGCATCCGCTCGTCGGCGGCCAGCTTGTCCAGCAGCTCGTTGCGCTCGGCACCCTGCTCGCGCATGGCGAGCGCGGAGGCCACCGCGTGCTCCTTGATGACCTCGTGGGCGGCCTCACGGCCCACACCGGCCCGCACCGCGCCCATCAGCACCTTGGTGGTGGCGAGGAAGGGCAGGTAGCGGTCCAGCTCGCGGGCCACGACGGCCGGGAAGGCGCCGAACTCGTCGAGGACGGTCAGGAAGGTCTCCAGCAGGCCGTCGAAGGCGAAGAACGCGTCGGGCAGGGCCACGCGGCGGACCACGGAGCAGGAGACGTCGCCCTCGTTCCACTGGTCGCCGGCCAGCTCGCCGGTCATCGAGGCGTAGCCGCGCAGGATGACCATCAGGCCGTTCACACGCTCGCAGGAGCGGGTGTTCATCTTGTGCGGCATCGCGGAGGAGCCGACCTGGCCGGGCTTGAAGCCCTCGGTGACCAGCTCGTGGCCCGCCATCAGGCGGATGGTCTTCGCGATCGAGGACGGGGCGGCGGCCAGCTGCACCAGAGCGGTGACCACGTCGTAGTCCAGCGAGCGCGGGTAGACCTGGCCGACGGAGGTGAAGGCCTGGGAGAAGCCGAGGTGGGCGGCGATGCGCTGCTCCAGGTCGGCCAGCTTGGCGGCGTCGCCGCCCAGCAGGTCGAGCATGTCCTGGGCGGTGCCGACCGGGCCCTTGATCCCGCGCAGCGGGTAGCGGTCGAGGAGGTTCTCCAGGCGGTCGTAGGCGACCAGGAGCTCGTCGGCGGCGGTCGCGAAACGCTTGCCCAGGGTCGTCGCCTGCGCGGCGACGTTGTGGGAGCGGCCGGCCATGACCAGCTCGGCGTGCTCGCCGGCCAGCTTGCCGAGGCGGGCCAGGACGGCGACCGTGCGGTCCCGGGCCAGCTCCAGCGAGAGCCGGATCTGCAGCTGCTCGACGTTCTCGGTCAGGTCGCGGGAGGTCATGCCCTTGTGCACGTGCTCGTGGCCGGCGAGGGCGTTGAACTCCTCGATCCGGGCCTTCACGTCGTGCCGGGTGACCTTCTCGCGCTCGGCGATGGAGGCGAGGTCGACGGTCTCCAGGACGCGCTCGTAGTCGGCGAGGGCGGCGTCCGGGACGTCGATGCCGAGGTCCTTCTGGGCGCGCAGCACGGCGAGCCACAGCCGCCGCTCCAGCGTCACCTTGTACTCGGGGGACCACAGGACGGCGAGCTCCGCGGAGGCGTAGCGGCCGGCCAGGACATTGGGGATGCGGGGCTTGGCTGTCACGTGTAGGGATTCTACTTGGGCCGCGGCTGTGCGTTCACGCAGGTGGGGGCGCCACCTGCGATTGTGTGTTGCTACGAGGGCGGCGAGGCCGCGTACGGCAGCAGTTCGGGCCTCTTGGAGGGGCGGCCGTCACCCGAGGAGCGGCCCGTCAGGCGGCGGCCGATCCAGGGGAGCAGGTGCTGCCGGGCGAAGCGCAGGTCCTCGGTCCTGCGCACCTGCCAGCCGGGGGCCGCGGCGGGCGGCAGGGCGGCCCGCCAGTCCTCCTGCGCGGGCAGGCCCAGGCTCTGCCAGACCGCCTCCGCCACCCGCCGGTGGCCCTCGGCGGTCAGGTGCAGCCGGTCGACGTCCCACATGCGCGGATCGGCGAGCACCGGGGCCCCGTACAGGTCCACCAGCAGCGCCCCGTGTCGGGCGGTGAGCTCTTCGAGGATGCCGAACAGCTCCTCCATGCGGGGCCGGAAGCGTTCCATGACCGGACCGTTGCGGCCCGGGGAGCGCATCAGCACCAGCCGCCCGCAGGACGGGGCCAGCAGGGCCACGGCCCCTTCCAGGTGGCCGCGGACCCTGCCCATGTCGACCTTCGGCCGCAGGGCGTCGTTGAGCCCGCCCACCAGCGTCACCACGTCGGCGCCCATCGCGGCGGCGGCCGGCGCCTGGTCCTCGGCGATCTGCCCGATCAGCTTTCCGCGCACCGCGAGGTTCGCGTAGCGGAAGCCCGGCTCGCGCGCCGCGAGCCGGGCGGCCAGCAGATCGGCCCAGCCCCGGTAGGAGCCGTCCGGCAGCAGGTCCGACATGCCCTCGGTGAAGGAGTCGCCGATCGCGACGAAACTGGTGTAAGACGCATTCATCTCCATGGCGGAGCGATGCTACCGCGCGGTACCCCGACCCCGCAGGGCCGGGGACCGCGCGGCCGTCAGGCGGACGCGGGCCGGCCGAACAGCTCGCGCAGCACGTCCTCCATCGTCACCAGGCCCGTCATGGCCCCGTCCGCCCCGAGGACGGCCGCCAGGTGCGTGCGGCTGCGCCGCATGGCGGTGAGCACGTCGTCCAGCGGGGTCTCCGCCCGCACCTGGGCGATCGAGCGCAGCTCGGACTCGGGGAACGGATCGTCCCGCTCCACCACGTCGAGGGCGTCCTTGACGTGCAGGTAGCCCAGGATGCGGCGCTGCTCGTCGACCACGGGGAAACGCGAGTACCCCGACTCGGCCGACAGCAGCTCCAGCCCGTCCGCGGTGATGCCCAGCCGCGCCGTGACCACCCGGTCCACCGGCAGCACCACATCGGTGACCGGGCGTCGACCCAGCTCCAGGGCGTCGTACAGCCGCTCGCTCGCCCGGTCGTCGATGAGCCCCGCGGCGCTGGAGTCCTTGACGATCCGGGCCAGCTCGTCGTCCGAGAACGTCGCCGCGACCTCGTCCTTCACCTCCACCCGCAGCAGCCGCAGCAGCGCGTTGGCGAAGGTGTTGATCGCGAAGATCACCGGCTTCAGCGCACGGGTCACGGTCACCAGGGGCGGGCCCAGCACCAGCGCGGTGCGCACCGGCTCGGACAGCGCCACGTTCTTCGGGAGCATTTCCCCGAACAGCATGTGCAGGTACGTCGCCAGCGTCAGCGCGATCACGAAGGAGATCACGTGCGTCAGCCCCGAGGGCACTCCGACGAGGTCGAAGAGCGGGGTCAGCAGGTGTGCGATGGCGGGCTCGGCCACCACGCCCAGCACCAGGGTGCACAGGGTGATGCCCAGCTGGGCCGCCGCCATCACCGCCGACACGTGTTCCAGGCCCCACAGCACGGCGCGGGCGCGTCGGTCGCCCTGTTCGGCGTACGGCTCGATCTGGCTGCGCCGGACCGAGATCAGCGCGAACTCCGCGCCGACGAAGACGGCGTTGACGACCAGGGTCGCCAGGCCGATCAGCAGCTGGACGACGGTCATCGGGCGCCCTCCGTAGGCTCGTCACCGGCGGCTTCGGCCGGTGCGTGCAGCAGTACGCGGGCGGCTCGGCGCCCGCCGGCGTCCACCACGTCCAGGCGCCAGCCGTCCAGTTCCAGGCTGTCGCCTACGGCCGGGATCCGGCCGAGTGCGGTGGCTATCAGCCCGGCCAGGGTTTCGTACGGGCCGTCCGGGACGCGCAGGCCGATCAGCCGGAGCTGGTCGGTGCGTGCGGCGCCGTCGGCGGAGTACAGGGCCCGGCCGGACTCGTCCGTACCGGCCGGGGCCAGGTCGGAGGTCTCGTGCGGGTCGTGCTCGTCGCGTACCTCGCCGACGACCTCCTCGACGATGTCCTCCAGCGTGGCCACCCCGGCCGTGCCCCCGTATTCGTCGATCACGACGGCCATGGTCTGCTTGCCGGAGAGCCGGTCCAGCAGCCGGTCCACCGTCAGGGACTCCGGTACGAGCAGGGGCGCGCGCAGCAGCTGCGAGACGGGATGGCGGTGCCGCTCCGCGGCGGGCAGCGCGAGCACGTCCTTGATGTGGACGGTGCCGACGACGCTGTCGAGGCTGCCCCGGTAGACGGGGAAGCGCGACAGCCCGGTGGCCATGGTCGCGTTGGCCACGTCCTCGGCGGTGGTCTGGACGTCGAGGGCGGTCACCTGCACGCGCGGGGTCATCACGTTCTCCGCGGTGAGGTCGGCCAGGTTCAGGGTCCGCACGAACAGCTCGGCGGTGTCCTTCTCCAGCGCGCCCGCCTTCGCGGAGTGCCGGGCCAGGGCCACCAGTTCCTGGGGGCTGCGCGCGGAGGCCAGCTCCTCGGTGGGTTCCATGCCGAACCGTCGGACCATGTGGTTGGCGGTGGTGTTGAGGTGGCTGATCAGGGGCCTGAAGGCGCGGCTGAAGACCCGCTGCGCGGTGGCGACGCGCTTGGCGATGGTCAGCGGGGAGGAGATGGCCCAGTTCTTGGGCACCAGCTCACCGACGACCATCAGCACCACGGTCGACAGGGCGGTGCCCAGCACCAGGGCCGTGGAGGAGGCGGCGGTGGCCGAGAGCCCCATGGCCTCGAAGGGCCCCTGGAGCAGGGCGGCGATCGAGGGCTTGGAGATCATGCCGATGACCAGGCCGGTCACCGTGATGCCGAGCTGGGCGCCGGAGAGCTGGAAGGTCAGGCTGCGGACGGCGGCCAGGGCGCTGTCGGCGCCCCGCTCCCCACGCTCGACGGCGCGTTCGAGCTCGCTGCGCTCGACCGTGGTCAGCGAGAACTCGGCCGCGACGAAGACTCCGCAGGCAAGGCAGAGCAGCAGGGCCACGATGAGCAGGAGCACTTCGGTCATCGGTCGTTCACCTCCGTCCCATGATCAGCCAGGCGGAGGGGGGCCGCGCGATGTCGCGTACGGGCATGTCGGGGACTGGGAGGCTCGCCCATGGGCGGACGCTCACACCTTTCGTCTTCGTCGAACCAGGACCGTTTCCCACATGGTAAAGGAAGGGCAAAGGTGATGCGTCGCTCTTTTGGCCGAGCGGGGGCGGGTGGCCGTCCGTTCCCGGCCCGCGTCTCGCGGGGTGGAAGTCGGTGGCGGGGCGCCGGTCGGGCGTGCTTGGCTCCCGCGCATGACCGGACTTCAGATACGGACCGCCGCCGCGGCCGATGCCGAGAACGTGCTCGCCTTCTGGAAGGAGGCAGCCGAGGGCACCTCGATCACGGACGACGTGGACGGCGTGACCCGGCTCGTCACCCGTGACCCGCAGGCCCTGATCCTCGCGGAGTCCGACGGGGTCCTCGTCGGCTCCGTGATCGCCGGCTGGGACGGATGGCGGGCCTCCCTCTACCGGCTCGCCGTACTGCCCGCCCACCGCCGCCAGGGGATCGCTTCGGCGCTGCTGGAGGCGGCCGAGCTGCGCTTCGTCGCGGTCGGCGGCCGGCGCGGTGACGCGATGGTCCTGGAGGCGAACGAGCGGGCGCACCGGATGTGGGCGGCGGCCGGCTACGAGCGCGAGGACCGCTGGCGCAGGTGGGTGAAGCCGTTCGCGCGGGCGTGAGGAGGGGCTCCCGCGCCGGCCCGGCCCCGGGTGCGGGCCCGGTCCCGGCGGGGAGTCGGAAGGCCGGCGGCCGGGTGAACCGGGACCGGGACCCGGATCCGCCGGGCGGGTGAACGCGCGCGCACCGGGGCCGTACGCCGGGTCCGGCGCGTCCCGCCGGGCCCGGCGGTCACCGCGGGCCGACGTCGCCGGAGGTGGTGGGCCGCCCTCCCCGCGCCCCGGTCTTCGCCGTTCGGGGCGTGCGGGTGGGTCAGGAGGGGCGGGGGATGTAGGCCAGGCCGTGCGCGCCGGGTTCGGCGAGTTTGGCGATGTCCAGCCGGGCCAGGGTCCCCAGCGTCTCCAGGTCGACGATGTCGACGGTGGACGAGATCACGCAGGCCACGTACGCGATCCGGCCGTCCGGCGAGGAGGTGATGGTCAGCGGGAAGCGCCCGACCTCCACCTCGCCGAGCCGCTCGCGGGTTTCGGCGGAGAAGACCGTGAGACGGCCGGGGGCGTGGCTGCCGAGCCGGGAGTTCGGGTCGGGGGTCATGCACAGCTCGCCCGCGAGTAGTTTCCCCGTCGACGTCAGGTGCACCGGGAGGACCACGTCGCGCGTGGGCAGGGTGTCGACGACGGACGCCGTCCGGGCGTCGACCACCCGGATGCCCGGGGTCGGCCGCTCCTCGGCGGTGGAGAAGGAACCGGCGTAGGGCGCGGCCACGAAGGCGTGCGTGCCGTCGGCGGAGACGGCCAGGCCCTCGCTGCCCGGCACTTCGGCCTTGCCGGTGAGGACGCCCCGCTCGAGGTCGACGATCGACACGAACGGCGCCTCCTTGTTGGTGGCGTAACCCGTCCTGCCTGCCGGGTCGATGGCGAACCAGTGCGGACCGGGCGCGTCGGTGTCGATCCTGCCCACCGGCCGACGGGTCCGGGTGTCGACGACCACGACGCCGCCGGGCCGGTCCGCCGAGCCCTCGACGCTGACGTAGAGGAGCCGGCGGGCCGGGTCCAGTGCCAGGCCGTGCGGACCGTGTTCCGGGGCGAGGTCGACGACCTCGACGATCCGGCGGGTGTCGGGGTCGATGACGGTCAGTTCGGTGCGCCGGCCGCCGTTCGCGTGGTAGTAGCCCGAACGGTACGCCGTGGTGCACCACAGCAGGCGCTCCGTGGGGTCGAAGCACAACTCGTGGGGCTCGGCGAGGACTTCCACCGAGCCGAGGTGCCGGTCGGAGGCGGCGTCGAAGAACGAGACCGTCGGTCCGCTCTGGCTGACCACGGCGAGGACGTCGCCGGCACGGCCGGCGCGCGAGAACTGCTGCATGGAGGATCCCTGAGGAAGGAGGAGGAGGCAACGCCGCGTGTTCCCGCGGCCCCTCCCACTCTGGGCATCGAACGCCTCCACAGCCATGCAAGGATCGACATCCGATAGTTGATCCAGGCGTAAAAACGCAGCTCAGGAGTGTTCATGGATCTCAATTTGCTGCGGGCGCTGGACGCCTTGCTGCAGGAGAACAGCGTGACCCGCGCCGCGGAGCGGCTGGGCACCTCCCCCGCCGCGGTCAGCCGCACCCTGGCCCGGCTCCGCCGCACCGTGGGCGATCCCCTGCTGGTCCGGGCGGGCCAGGGGCTGGTCCCGACCCCGCGCGCCCTGGAACTCCGCGAGGAGGTAAGGGCGTTGCTGCGCGGATGCGACAACGTCCTGCGCCCCGGGGCCGGTTTCGACCCCGCGCACCTCCACCGCACCTTCACCGTGCAGGCCACCGACCTGCTCCTGGTGGGGCTGGCGGGGGCGCTGACCGAGCGCATCCACGCGGAGGCCCCGAACGTGGACGTGGTCTTCCTCCCGGAGTCGGTGGAAGGCGGCCCGGCGCTGCGGCAGGGCCGGGTGGACGTCGAACTCGGTGTTCTCGGGCACCTGGACCCCGAGATCCTGACCCGGCCCCTCACCCGGATGCGGCTGGTCGGGGTCGCCCGCAGCGGTCACCCCCTCTTCGGCCGGCGGATCGACGCCCGCAGCTTCGCCGCTGCCGACCACATCGGCATCTCCCGGCTCGGCAAGCGCGTGGGACCCATCGACGGCGCGCTCGCGGAACTCGGGCTGCGACGCCGGACCGCGGTGATCGTGCCCAGCCACACGAGCGCGATGCTGCTCGCCCGCGACAGCGACCTCGTCGCGCTCACGCCGGCGGACTGGCTCACCGACACGATCTCCGCACTGGGCCTGCGGACCTTCCCCATCCCCCTCGACCTGGCCCCGCTCGACATCGGGATGGCCTGGCACCCCCGCAACGCCGCCGACCCGGGACACCGCTGGCTCCGCGACCTGCTGGCAGCCGGGTTCGCGGACCCGCCGGGGGAGGGGGCGGTCAGTCGCGGGAGCGACGGGCCGTGCCGATGACGCAGTAGGAGGTGGGCAGGGCAGGGCCGCGCTCGGGCAGGCGGAAGGAGCGGTGCGAGACGATCCGGAAGCCGGCCGCCTCGATCGCGGCGAGCGGGTCGCGGGCGGTGTGGCAACCGCCGAACAGGCGGGGCCACACGGTCCGGTCGAGCGTCCGCTGGACGGTGGCCATACCGGGACCGGGGGCGAGTCCGTGTTCCAGGAACCGCAGCTCCGCTTCGGGCCGCAGCACCCGGTGGAGCTCGGCGAGGGCGCGGGGGAGGTTGCGTACGGTGCACAGCACCAGGGAGGCCACGGCGGCGTCGAAGGCCTCGCTCTTCACCGGAAGGGCCTCCGCGACCCCCGGTACGAGGTCCACCGGCACCTCGGCGCGCAGCGCCGCCGCGGCCGCGAGGCGGCGCAGGGTGCGCTCCGGTTCGACCGCGACGACCTCGGAGACGGCACGCGGGTAGTGCGCGAAGTTCAGGCCGTTGCCCGCGCCGATCTCGATGACGCGGCCGGAGACCCCGTGCAGGAGCTCCCGGCGCAGGACGCCCATGCCGATGCGGGTCTCGGCGGCGGTGCTGGCGCGGGCGTAGAACCGGGCGAAGTGCGGGTGGTGGACCGGATCGGGGGGAGGTGCGGGCGGCACGGCGGACCTCCTGGCGCGGTTCGGGGGGCGGACACGGGTGCGCGTGCCCTGCCGGGCAGGATCCCCGTACCGGCGCGCGGTGAAACCGGAATGCCGGGAACCGCTGCCGGGAGTACGGGTCTGGGGCACGGTCCGGGAGCGCGGCCGCGAGCGCGGCCGCGAGTGCCCGCGGGGCGTGAGGTGATAATCGGCAGTCCGGGCAGCGCATTTGGGGACGGCGCCCGCGAGGAAGGGGAGACCACGTGAGATCCCGCACCACCCGTGTCCCGCTCACGGCCGCCGGGTTGCTGGCCGCCGTCGCGCTGCTGCTGACCGGCTGCGAGGCGGCTCCGGCGGAGCGCCCGAAGGCGGCGGCCCCGCCCGGCCCGGAGGTGTTCTTCGCCGAGGTGGCGGCGCGCTGCGCCGGGGCCGGGTCGGGTGCCCCCGCCTCGTCCCCCGCGGAGCGGGAGCTTCCGGCGGACCCGGAGGCGCGCAAGTACGCGGAGAACCACGGCTACCGGCAACAGGCCGGGCTGTCCCCCGAGGGCACGTGTCGGGGAGACGCCCATGCGGCGCGGATCAGGTCGGCGCTCGCCGGGAAGCCGCCGGGTACCGCCGCCGACCTGACCGGGCTGCTCCGGGGCCTCGGGTACCCGGTCGGCCCCGGTGACGTGGTCGACGGGGCCGGCGGAACGGGCCCCGGCTTCGCCCTCTGGATCCCCGGGAGCGGGCCGTGCGTGGAGGGGACGTCGGGCACCCCGGCCCGGGTCGAGGCCCACGGGCCGTACGCGGAGGGCGGCTGCCGCGAACCGAAGGGCGGCCACTGACGACCGCCCGACGCCGACCGGGAACGGGTTGGCCCCCTGCCCTGCCCGATGACCGGATGGGGGGACGGGTTGGCCCCCCGACCGGCCCGATGACCGGATCGGGGGACGGGAACCGGCCCGCCCGCAGGGCCCGCACCCGCCGACGCGACGACCCCGTCCACCGCGCTCCGCGCGCACGGGTTCCCCGCCCGCGCGTGACCGGCCGCGCCGGCGGGGAGTCAGGCCGGCCACTCCGCCAGGAAGGACTCCGCCGACCAGGTGCCGTGCAGGCGGGGGGCCAGCCAGCCGGGGGCGGCCGTACGGAACGCGGCGGGCTCCAGCGCCCCGGACCCCTCCGGGACGGCCCCCAGCAGCGGGATCCCCGACACGTCGGGCAGGTCGGCGAGGTTGCAGCGGGCCGCCAGGTCGGGCGCGGCGGGCCAGCTGCCGACCACCACCCCGAACGGGCTCAGGTCCCGGGCGCGCAGGGCCTCCGCCGTCAGGGCGGTGGAGTTCAGTGTCCCGAGTCCCGCCGGGGCGACGACCAGCACCGGGGCCGCCAGCAGCCGCGCCGCGTCGGCCAGGGTGTGGCCCTTCTCGTCGAAGCGCACGAGCAGCCCGCCCGCGCCCTCCACGAGGACGAGGTCGTGGTCGGCGGCGAGCCGCGAGGCCGCCTCCGCGATGGCGGCGGGGGCGAGCGTCGCCAGCCCGGAGCGCCGCGCGGCGGTGTCCGGCGCCAGGGGCTCGGGGTAGCGGACCAGCTCCAGCGTGGTGACGGCCGGGCCGGCCAGGCGGACGGCCTCGGCGGCGTCCCCCGGCTCCCCGGGGCCGACGCCGGTCTGTGCCGGCTTGAGGACCGCGACCGAACGCCCGGCGGCCACGGCGGCCGCCGCGATTGCCGAGGTGACCACGGTCTTGCCGATTTCGGTGCCCGTTCCGGACACGACGAGTACGGGCATGTCAGCCTTCCCTGGCGGCCGCGAGGACGGCGCGGCAGATCCGTGCGAGATCGGCGTCGCCGGTGACGTAGGGCGGCATCACGTAGATCAGGTCGCGGAACGGCCGCACCCAGACGCCCTCCCGGACCGCAGCCCGGGTGGCGGCCCACACGTCGACGGGGTGGTCGAGCTGGACCGCTCCGAGTGCGCCCAGCACCCGTACGTCCCGGACCCCGGGAAGCGCGCGGGCCCCTTCGAGCCCCTCGCGCAGTCCCGCCTCGATCCGCTTGACCTCGCCCGCCCAGTCCTGCCCGAGCAGCAGGTCGATCGAGGCGAGCGCCACCGCCGTGGCGAGGGGGTTGCCCATGAAGGTCGGGCCGTGCGCGAGCACCGGCACCTCTCCCCGGGAGATCCCGTCGGCGACCCGCCGGGTGCAGAGGGTGGCCGCGAGGGTGAGGTAGCCGCCGGTCAGCGACTTGCCGAGGCACATCACGTCCGGGGTGATCCCCGCGTGGTCGGCGGCGAAGAGCGCGCCGGTGCGGCCGAAGCCCGTCGCGATCTCGTCCAGGATCAGCAGGACCCCGTACTCGTCGCACAGCTCGCGCAGCACCCGCAGGTAGCCCGGGTTGTGGAAGCGCATGCCGCCCGCGCCCTGGACCACCGGCTCGACGATCACCGCGGCCAGCTCGTCCGCGTGGGCGGCGATCAGGGCGCGCAGGTGGTCGGCGTACGCCGGGTCCACGGGGGTCTCGAAGCCCCCGGGCGGGGCGTCGGCGAACACCTGCCGGGGCAGGTGGCCCTGCCACAGCTCGTGCATGCCGCCGTCGGGATCGCACACGGCCATCGGCTGCCAGGTGTCGCCGTGGTAGCCGCCGCGCCAGGTCAGCAGCCGGGTCTTGCCGGTGCGGCCGAGCGAACGCCAGTACTGCAGGCACATCTTGACGGCGACCTCGACGGACACCGAGCCCGAGTCGGCCAGGAAGACGTGCTCCAGTCCGGCCGGGGTGATCTCGACGAGCTTCTCGGCCAGCCGGACGGCGGGCTCGTGGGTGAGCCCGCCGAACATCACGTGCGACATCCGGCCGAGCTGGGCCGTCGCCGCCTCGTTCAGCACCGGGTGGTTGTAGCCGTGGATCGCCGACCACCAGGAGGACATGCCGTCGACCAGCTCCTCCTGCCCCTGCGCGGGGGCGGCGAGCCGCAGCCGGACGCCCGAGGCGGAGGAGACGACCAGGTTCTCCTGCCGCCCGGGCATCGGGCCGTACGGGTGCCAGACGTGCTGCCGGTCCAGGTCGATCAGCTGCGCGGTGCCGGACATCCGGTCGAGCGGGTCGTGCAGGGGGAACGGGTCACGCATTGGGCGCGAGCTCCGTTCCCGCACCGCGGCGGCGCACCGCGACGAGGTCGGGGCGGACCTCGCCCGCCTCCGCCTGGGCGGGGGCCTGGGCGGGCGCCTCGTCGGCGTGCCCGGAGCAGCCGCCGCACGCCGAACCGCAGCCGCCCTCGGCCGCGTCGGCCGGGCCGCCCGAACCGCAGACCGGGGCGCCGCCCGCGTGAGAGCCGCAGCCCCCGCCGGCGGTGACGTCGGAGCGGTGCGCGGGCAGGGTCGACGTACCGGCGCCCTCCACCTCGAATCCGGCGTCCGCGATCATGTCGAGGTCGGCCTGGCCGGCCTGGCCCTCGCTGGTGAGGTAGTCGCCGAGGAAGATCGAGTTGACCAGGTGCAGGGCCAGCGGCTGCATCGAGCGCAGGTGCACCTCGCGACCGCCGGCGAGGCGGACCTCGACGTCGGGGCAGACGAAGCGGACCATCGCCAGGATCCGCAGGGCGCGCTGCGGGGTGAGGTTCCACTCCTTGGCGAGCGGGGTGCCCTCGAAGGGGATCAGGAAGTTGACCGGCACCGAGTCGGGGTCCAGCTCGCGCAGCGAGTAGACGACGTCGACCAGGTCCTCGTCGCTCTCGCCCATGCCGGCGATCAGGCCGGAGCAGGCCGACAGGCCGGCCGCATGCGCCTTCTGCACCGTATCGACACGGTCCGCGTAGGTGTGCGTCTTGGTGATCGCGCCGTACGTGGCCTCGGACGTGTTGAGGTTGTGGTTGTAGGCATCCGCACCCGCGTCGCGCAGCTTCTCGGCCTGACCGTCGGAGAGCAGACCCAGGCAGGCGCACACCTCGACGCCCTCGTTCTGCTCCTTGATGGCCGCGATGGTCTTGCCGACGCGGTCCACGTCGCGGTCGGTCGGGCCGCGTCCGCTGGCCACCAGGCAGACCCGCTTGGCGCCGCCGGCGACGCCCGCGGCGGCGGCCTGGGAGGCCTCCTCGGGCTTCAGCCACGTGTACTTGAGGATCTCGGCCTTCGAGCCGAGCCGCTGCGAGCAGTACGAGCAGTCCTCGGGGCAGAGCCCCGACTTCAGGTTGACCAGGTAGTTCAGCTTGACGCGGCGCCCGAACCACTGGCGGCGCACCTTGCCGGCAGCGGCCACCACGTCGAGCAGTTCGTCGTCGGAGGTCGCCAGTACGGCGAGCGCCTCTTCACGGGTCGGCAGCTCGCGCCGCAGTCCCTTTTCCACCAGGGTGTTCAGCAGGTCCATGGGCCCGATCCTGGACCACGCGACCACTCCCGGCCAAGGAGAGATCGGACAACATGGCCTGAAGGGAGTGTGTGGATCGCCACACCAGTCCCTCGGGTCGCGGCGGCTAGGGTCGAGCAGATCTGTCGACTGCCGACAAAACACGAGGACCGCCGATGACGCAGCACACCCCGCAACCCGAGGACGTCTTCGCCTGGATCGACGGCGCGGAGCGGGCCCGAGAGCAGGCGGGGCTGGTGCGGACGCTGCGCCCGAGGCCCGCCTCCTCGCCCCTGCTGGACCTGGCGAGCAACGACTACCTGGGTCTGTCCCGGCATCCCGAGACCGTGCGCGGGGCGTGCGAGGCGGCCGAACGCTGGGGTGCCGGAGCCACCGGCTCCCGCCTGGTCACGGGTACCACGGAGCTGCACACCGAACTCGAACGGGAACTCGCCGATTTCGCCGGTTTCGAAGCGGCTCTGGTGCTTTCCTCCGGATATGCCGCGAACCTCGCCGCCGTGACGGCGCTGAGCGAGCGCGGCACGCTGGTGGTCTCCGACGCCGGGAACCACGCCTCGATCGTCGACGGTTGCCGGCTCTCGCGCGCCGAGGTCGCGGTCACCCCGCACAGCGATCCGGAACCCGTCCGCAAGACCCTCGCCGCCCACGGCGGGCGCGCCCTGCTCGTCACCGACTCGGTCTTCTCGGTGGACGGGGACGCCGCCCCGCTCGCCGCGTACGCCGCGGCCTGCCGGGCCGAGGGCGCCGCCCTGGTGGTGGACGACGCGCACGGTCTGGGGGTGCTCGGCGAGGGGGGCCGGGGCGCCCTGCACGCCGCGGGGCTGGCGGGCGCGCCCGGCGTGGTCGCGACGATGACCCTCTCGAAGTCGCTGGGCAGCCAGGGCGGGGCGGTACTGGGCCCGGCCAAGGTCATCCGGCACCTGGTCAACACCGCGCGCGCCTTCATCTTCGACACCGGGCTGGCCCCGGCCGCCGCCGGCGCCGCACTGGCGAGCCTGCGTCTGCTCCGGCGCGAACCGGAGCGTGCGGCCCGGGTCCGGGAGGTGGCCGCCGAACTGTACGAGCGGCTCACCGCGTCCGGCCTGACCGCGGCCCGGCCGGACGCGGCCGTGGTGTCGGTGCGGGCCCCGTCGGCTTCGGCGGCACTGCGCTGGGCCGCCGACTGCCGCGAGGCAGGTCTGTCCGTGGGGTGCTTCCGTCCGCCGTCGGTGCCGGACGGCATTTCCCGGCTGCGGCTGACCGCTCGGGCCGATCTCACGGGGGACGAGATCGGCCGGGCCGTCGGGACGGTCCTGCGGACCGCTCCGGCCGGAGCCACGGACCGGTAGGCGTCAGCGGCCCGGTGCGACCGGGTCGTGCAGGTCCGCCCGGACCGAGGCGAGGAAGCCGTCCCAGGCCGGCCCGGTGAAGAGCACGGCCGGGCCGTCCGTCCGCTTGGAGTCGCGGACGGCCAGCAGACCGCCGGTGAGGGCGGCCGCTTCCACGCAGTTGTTCATTCCGGTGCTGCGGCTGCTCCGCCGCCACCGCGCGCTGTTCAGAAGTCCGCTGGTGGATAACGGGGTTGCGGACACGGGGGGTGCCTCCTTACGTGTCGTCAGCGAGTGAGCTGATGAGATCCGACGAGTCACGGGGCGGGAGGGCGTGTGCCTGGATGGTGCGGAATGCGGCGCCGTAGGCTTCCAGGTCTTCCTTCCGCTCCAGATAGAGGCTACTCGTCAAATGGTCGAGTACCACCACATCCAGATCGGCGATGTTCGGAAATGAGAAAATGACGAAGGGGCCCGTCAGGCCGAGATGACCCCCCACGGTGAACGGGAGTACCTGCAAGCGCACTTGGGGCAGCCGGGCCACCTCGACCAGATGCCTCAGCTGCTCGCGCATCACCCCCGGCCCGCCGATCTGCCGCCGCAGCACCGCCTCGTCCAGGACGGCGCTCAGCTCCAGGGGCGGATCCGACCGCAGCACGGCCTGCCGGGCCAGTCGTACGTCGACCAGCGCGTCCACCTTCGGTTCCGGCAGCCCGCCCAGCGCGGCCCGGGTCACGGCCCGCGCGTACTCCGGGGTCTGCAACAGGCCGGGCACGACGGAGAGTTCCACCGTCCGGGCCGCGCGGGCCCCCGCCTCCAGACTGATGAAGTCGCGGTACTCCTGCGGGAGCAGGCCCCGGTAGTCGTGCCACCACTGCCGTCCGCGCGCGGCGTCCCCGTGTGCCGAGGGGCCGGCCGCCGAGGCGCCCAGGGCCTCCAGCAGGGCGCGCTGCTGCGGACCCACCACCTCCCCGTAGGCGTCGAGCAGGAGCCGGATGTCCGCCGACTTCACGCCGCTGCGGCCCGTTTCGATGCGACTGATTTTCGACTGGTGCCATCCGACGATCCGGGCCACCTCGCCACTGGTGAGTCCGGAGCGGTCACGGAGGGCGCGCAACTCCTCGCCGAGCTTGCGCCGACGCACCGCGGGACCGTGCTGCATACCCGCTCTCCTTCCACCGGCACGGCTCGTGCCGGTCTGCCGTCCAAATACGCTCTTCCGTAGCAGAGTTCACCGCATTGAGCGACAGATATATGCATATCTTGGGGGATCGGCGGAAACGGCGGCACGATGGGTGGCACTCTGGCGCTCAGCGTAGATCCGGGGCGGTTCCGTCCCGGTGGGAAAGGGACGTCGCCATGGCAGATCAGCTGGAAGCATCCGTCACTCTGCCGAGCGATCCGGTCTCGGTCGCCGCCGCCCGCCGGTACGTCGCGCAGGTGCTCGGCGAATGGGGGCTTCCGGAGGACGCGGAGACCGCCGACACCGTCCGGCTGATCGTCTCGGAGCTCGCGACCAACTCGGTCCAGCACACCTTCGGCCAGTCCCCGACCTTCACCGTCGACGTCCGCCTGGAGCGCGAGGAGTGGCTGCGCGTCGGCGTCACCGACAGCCACCCGCGCTGGCCCAGGCGGCTGCCCGCCGCCGTCCAGCAGGACAACGGCCGCGGGATGGTCATCATCCGCTGGCTGGCGGCGGAGGCGGGCGGCCGGCTCTCGGTCAGCCCGACCGCGGACGGGGGCAAGACGGTGTGGATCGCCCTCCCCTGGCCGGCCGGAGCCCCCGCGCGGACGGCCCGCGGCTGCTGACCCGCGGCTGCTGACCCGCGTCCCTTCCCGGCCCGCCGTCGTATACGGCGGCCGCGCCGCCGCGGGCCCGGACAGGTGAACCGCGCGCCTTCCCGAAACGTGGGTTAACTCGGCGGAAAAATGCGGGCCCTAACGTGAGGGACCGGGCTCCTCCGCCAACGAACAGCCATGGGCCGGTAAAAGGCCGGTGATCGGGACGGAAAGCCTCTCTCTGCGTTGGGCAAGACATGCTTGGCATGGATATGCACAGGTCAACAGAGTGTTGAAGGCCGGTACGGTCGCTGCGGCGCGATGTTGATCATGTCCCGGAAGCTTGGTGATATCAGGTGCAATTGACACCGCACGAACAAGAAAGACTCATGATCCACGTTGCGGCCGACGTGGCCGAGAAGCGCAGGTCGCGCGGGGTCCTCCTGAACCACCCCGAGGCCGTCGCGCTCATCACCTCGCACATCCTCGAAGGCGCCCGTGACGGGCGGACCGTGGCCGAGCTGATGGCCTCCGGCCGCACCGTGCTCACCCGCGCCCAGGTCATGGAGGGCATCCCCGAGATGATCCACGACGTCCAGGTCGAGGCCACGTTCCCGGACGGCACCAAGCTCGTCACCGTCCACGACCCCATCGTCTGAACGGGAGCGACCAGATGATCCCCGGCGAAATCGCCTTCGGGGACGGTCCGGTGCGCCTGAACGAGGGCCGCCCCGTCACCCGCCTCACCGTGCTCAACTCCGCCGACCGGCCCGTCCAGGTCGGCTCCCACTACCACTTCGCCGAGGCCAACCCCGGCCTCGACTTCGACCGCCGGGCGGCCCACGGGCTGCGCCTGAACATCGCCGCCGGCACCGCCGTCCGCTTCGAGCCCGGCATCCCCGTCGCCGTGGAGCTCGTACCGCTGGGCGGGCTGCGCACGGTACCGGGACTGCGTGGAGAGACCGGAGGGCCGCTCGATGGCTGAGATCTCGCGTCGGCAGTACGCCGACCTCTTCGGGCCGACGAAGGGCGACCGGATCCGGCTCGCCGACACCGACCTCTTCGTCGAGATCGAGCAGGACCTCAGCGGCGGACCCGGCAACTCCGGTGACGAGGCCGTCTTCGGTGGCGGCAAGGTCATCCGCGAGTCCATGGGACAGGCCCGCACGACCCGCGCCGAGGGCGCCCCCGACACGGTGATCACCGGCGTCGTGATCCTCGACCACTGGGGCATCGTCAAGGCCGACGTCGGCATCCGCGACGGCCGGATCTGCGGCATCGGCAAGGCGGGCAACCCCGACACCATGGACGGGGTGGAGCCCGCGCTCGTCATCGGGCCCGAGACCGAGATCATCGCCGGCAACGGGAAGATCCTCACCGCGGGCGCCATCGACACCCACATCCACTTCATCTCGCCGACCGTGATCGACGAGGCCCTCGCCTCCGGCATCACCACCCTCGTCGGCGGCGGCACCGGCCCCGCCGAGGGCTCCAAGGCCACCACCGTCACCCCCGGCCCCTGGCACCTGGCCCGCATGTTCGCGGCGCTGGAGGCCTACCCGGTCAACATCGGCCTGCTCGGCAAGGGCAACACCATGTCCCGCGAGGGCATGCACTCCCAGCTGCGCGGCGGCGCCCTCGGCTTCAAGATCCACGAGGACTGGGGGGCCACCCCCGCCGTCATCGACGCCTGCCTGAGCGTCGCCGACGAGACCGGCGCGCAGGTCGCCATCCACACCGACACCCTCAACGAGGCCGGGTTCGTGGGCGACACCCTCGCGGCCATCGCCGGGCGGACGATCCACTCGTACCACACCGAGGGCGCGGGCGGCGGGCACGCGCCCGACATCATCACCGTGGTCTCCGAGCCGAACATCCTGCCCAGCTCCACCAATCCCACCCGGCCGCACACCGTCAACACCGTCGAGGAACACCTCGACATGCTGATGGTCTGCCACCACCTCAACCCGGCCGTCCCCGAGGACCTCGCCTTCGCCGAGTCCCGGATCCGGCCCTCCACCATCGCCGCCGAGGACGTGCTGCACGACCTCGGGGCCATCTCCATCATCTCCTCCGACTCCCAGGCCATGGGCCGGGTCGGCGAGGTCGTGCTGCGGACCTGGCAGACCGCGCACGTGATGAAGAAGCGACGCGGCTTCCTGCCCGGTGACGGCCCCGCCGACAACCACCGGGCCCGTCGCTACGTCGCCAAGTACACGATCAACCCCGCCGTGGCGCAGGGCCTCTCCCGCGAGGTCGGATCGGTCGAGGTGGGCAAGCTCGCCGACCTGGTGCTGTGGACGCCGGCCTTCTTCGGGGTCAAGCCCGAGGTGGTCGTCAAGGGCGGTCAGATCGCCTACGCCCAGATGGGCGACGCCAACGCGTCCATCCCCACCCCGCAGCCGATCCTGCCCCGCCCCATGTTCGGCAGCATCGGAAGCGCACCCGGACTGAACTCGATCAACTTCACCGCGCAGGCCGCGCTCGACGACGAGCTGCCCGAACGGCTCGGTCTCGGCAAGCAGTTCACGGCCATCGAGAACACGCGCAAGGTGGGCAAGGCGGACATGCGCAACAACGACGCCATGCCCCGGGTCGAGGTCGACGCCGACACCTTCACCGTCACCATCGACGGGGAGGCCGTGGAGCCGGCGCCCGCGACGGAACTGCCCATGGCACAGAGATACTTCCTCTTCTGATGCGGCACACCCTGACGGAGCGTTCCCCGAGGGAGCCCGGCCGATGAGCCTCGCCGCGCTGCTCGTGCTCGCGGACGGCCGCTTCCCCGCCGGAGGCCACGCGCACTCCGGCGGGGCGGAGGCCGCCTGCAAGGCGGGCCGGATCCACGACGCCGCGACCCTGTCCGACTTCTGCCGGGGCCGCCTCCACACCGCCGGGCTCACCGCCGCCTCCCTCGCGGCGGCCGCCGCCCTCGGCCTCGACCCGGTGGAGCTCGACGCCGCCGCCGACGCCCGTACACCCTCGCCCGCGCTGCGCGCCGCCGCGCGCCGCCTGGGCCGACAGCTCATGCGGGCCGCCCGAGCCACCTGGCCCGACCCCGGGCTCGACGCGCTGGCCGCGGCCTTCCCGCGCGGGGCGCACCAGCCCGTGGTGCTCGGGACCGCCGCCCGCGCGGCCGGGCTCGGGGCGCTCGACGCCGCCCACGTGGCGGCGTACGAGAGCGTCAGCGGTCCGGCGACCGCGACGGTCCGGCTGCTCGGCCTGGACCCCTTCGAGGCCAGCGCGGTACTGGCCCGGCTGGCACCCGAACTCGACGCCGTGGCCGCCCGGGCCGCCGAGGCCGCCCTGCTCGCCCGTACCGGGGGCACGGACGCGCTGCCCGCCCCCTCCTCGCCCCTGCTGGAGATCGCGGCGCAGGTCCACGCCGACTGGCCGGTCCGCCTCTTCGCCTCCTGAGCGGACCGCGCCCCGGCCGGCCACCCCCACCACTTCCTAGGAGACCCCGTGCACCTCGACCACGACGTGGCCTACCCCCAGCGCCACACCCACAGCGCGGACCCGCACCGTGCCGACGGCACCCGCCGCGCCCTGCGCATCGGACTCGGCGGGCCCGTCGGCTCCGGCAAGACGGCGACCGTCGCCGCGCTCTGCCGGGCCCTGCGGGCCGAGCTGTCCATGGCCGTCGTCACCAATGACATCTACACCCGTGAGGACGCCGAGTTCCTGCTCCGCGAGGCGGTCCTGCCGCCCGAGCGGATCAGCGCCGTCGAGACCGGTGCCTGCCCGCACACCGCCATCCGCGACGACATCTCCGCGAACCTGGAGGCCGTCGAGGAGCTGGAGGACAGCGTGGGACCGCTGGACCTGATCCTCGTCGAGTCCGGCGGTGACAACCTCACCGCCACCTTCTCCCGCGGCCTGGTCGACGCCCAGATCTTCGTCATCGACGTGGCCGGCGGCGACGACATCCCCCGCAAGGGCGGCCCCGGCGTCACCACCGCCGACCTGCTGGTCGTCAACAAGACCGACCTCGCCCCGCACGTCGGCTCCGACCTGGAGCGGATGGCCCGTGACGCGGCCGCCCAGCGCGGGGAGCTGCCCGTCGCCTTCCAGTCCCTGCGCGGCACCGAGGGAGTGGCTCCGGTCGCCGCGTGGGTGCGCGAGCGGATCGCCGCCTGGGTCGTACGGTGACCGCCGCGGCCCCCGCCACCACCGCGCCGCCCCCGGCCGGACTGCGGGCCACCGCCCGGATCGGCGCCGTCCGCGACGGGCGCGGCGGCACCGCCCTGCCCCTGCTGGCCGGGGAGGGGCCGCTGGCCCTGCGCCGCACCCGGGACGAGGGCGCCGAGGCCGGGGTGATGCTGGTCGGCGCGATGAGCGCCCCCCTCGGCGGCGACCACCTCGCGGTGGAGGCCGACGCCGGGCCGGGCGCCCGGCTCGCACTGCGCTCGGCGGCCGCCACCCTGGCCCTGCCCGGCCGGGGCGGCGAGCCCGCGCGGTACGACGTACGGCTCTCGCTCGCCGAGGACGCGGAGGTGCGCTGGCTCCCGGAGCAGCTGGTCTCCGTGCGCGGCAGCGACCTGCGCGTCCGCACCCGGGCCGAACTGGCGCCCGGCGCCCGGCTGATGCTCCGCGAGGAACAGGTGCTGGGGCGTACCGGGGAGGACCCCGGTACGCTGCGTGCCCGGCTCACGGTCACCCGGGGCGGCCGGCCCCTGCTGGACCAGGAACTGTCCTGCGGACCCGGTGCCCCCGGGGGCTGGGACGGCCCGGCGGGCATCGCGGGCCACCGGGCGCTCGGCCAGTTGCTGGTGGTGGACCCGCGGTTCGAATCCGACCCGCCCGGGGCGCGGGTGCTCGGGGAGTTCGCGGCGGCCACCCCGCTGGCGGGTCCCGCGGTGCTCGTGACGGCCCTGGCATCGGACGCGCTGCGGCTGCGCGAGCTGCTGGACGAGGCGGCCCGCGCGTACGGGTGGTGACGGCAGGTCACACTCGGGGCGAATGGGACACCGCTCAGCGGTACACCCGTTTCCGGTTATCGGGTTGGCAAAGAACTCGACCTTGCTCTGTTGTTGGGTATCGGTCAGGCGAAAGGATCCCCCTGCACGCCGACGACCGAACTCGACCGAATCCGGCCGCCCACGGCGGCACATGAGCAGGGGGAACAACCACGTGATACGCACTGCGGCGCTGGGGAGCGCTGCCACTCTGATCACCGGCGCACTGGCGGCGGGCCTGCTGCTCGCGCCGTCCGCCTCGGCGGCTTCGGCCGGCCGGGACAACGGGGCCGCGGAAGCGGTCGGCGCCCAGATCGCCGCCGCCCGCGCCGCGCGCGCCGGCATCGACTGGAAGGACTGTCCTGCCGACTGGGGCTTCGCGAAGCCGGTCCAGTGCGGCTGGGTGAAGGTCCCGCTCGACTACACCAAGCCCTTCGGCAAGACCATCGACCTCGCGGTCGACCGCGCCGTGAGCACCGGTACCAAGGAGGAGCGCCAGGGCGCGCTCGTCTACAACCCGGGTGGCCCGGGCGGCTCCGGCATGCGCTTCCCGCTCCGGATCACCAACAAGAGCCCGCTGTGGGTCAACACCTCGAAGGCCTACGACTTCGTGGGCTTCGACCCCCGCGGCGTCGGCCACTCCGCGCCGATCTCCTGCATCGACCCGCAGGAGTTCGTCAAGGCCCCCAAGGCCGACCCGGTCCCGTCCAGCGAGGCCGACAAGCGCGCCCAGCGCAAGCTCGCCGCCGAGTACGCGGACGGCTGCAAGGAGCGCAGCGGCGAGATGCTGCCGCACATGACCACCCCCAACACCGCGCGCGACCTGGACGTGATCCGGGCCGCCCTCGGTGAGCAGAAGCTGAACTACCTCGGCGTCTCCTACGGCACCTACCTGGGCGGGGTCTACGCGACCCTCTTCCCGTCCCACGTGCGCCGCATGATCGTCGACAGCGTGGTCAACCCCAAGCAGGACAACATCTGGTACCAGGCCAACCTGGAGCAGGACGTCGCCTTCCAGATGCGCTGGAACGACTGGGAGGACTGGGTCGCCAAGAACGACGCCTCCTTCCACCTCGGTGACACCCGCGCCAAGGTCGAGGCCAAGTGGCTGGAGCTGCGCGGCAAGGCCAAGGCCAACCCGCTCGGCGGCGTGGCCGGTCCGAACGAGCTGCTCGGCTTCTTCCAGAAGGCGCCGTACTACGACTCCTCCTGGGTGCCGGTCGCGCAGGCGTTCAGCGCCTGGGCCGCCGGTGACGAGAAGCCGCTGATCGACGCAGTCGCACCCGACATGTCCGACATTGCGGGCAACATCGCCTCGGAGAACGGCAACGCCGTCTACACCGCGGTCGAGTGCGCCGACGCCAAGTGGCCGACCAGCTGGGCCAAGTGGGACCGCGACAACACCGCGCTCCACAAGAAGTACCCCTTCCTGACCTGGTCGAACGCCTGGATGAACCTGCCCTGCGCGACCTGGAAGTCCAAGCAGAGCACCCCGATCGAGGTCGGTGCCAAGCGCGGTATCGCGCCGGTCCTGATCGTCCAGTCCGAGCGTGACGCGGCCACCCCGTACGAAGGTGGTGTCGAGCTGCACCGCCGCCTGGCCGGTTCGCGTCTGATCACCGAGCAGAACGCCGGCTCGCACGGTGTGACCAGCCTGGTCAACCCCTGCATCAACACCCGCGTGGACGCCTACCTGCTGACCGGCAAGGTCGACGCGCAGGACGTCAAGTGCGGTCCGCACGCCACCCCGGTGGCGCCGGCCCCGGCCGCCGCCAAGTCGCTCGCCCAGGCCCCGGCCGACGGGCTCGCGGTGCGTGAGGAGCTCCCGGCCGTCCGTTAAGGACCCGGAGAAGTGACGAGGGAGAAGGCTCAGCGCGGTCCGCGCCGGGCCTTCTTCCGCTTCTCCTCCTCCTCGGCCTTGACCTCGGCGGCGTACCGGTCCACGTACTCCTGGCCCGAGAGGCCGAGGATCGCGTACATGATCTCGTCCGTGACGGCGCGCAGAACGGCCCGCTCCCGCTCCATGCCCGCGTAGCGGGAGAACTCCATCGGTGCGCCGAACCGGATCGTCACCCGCCGGATCTTGGGGATCCTCCGGCCGGGCGGCTGGATCTCGAAGGTGCCGACCATCGCGCACGGCACCACCGGCACCCCGGCGCCGAGCGCCATCGCCGCCACCCCGACCTTGCCCTTGTAGAGCCGCCCGTCGTGCGAGCGCGTGCCCTCCGGGTAGATCCCGAGCAGCTCGCCCCGGGCGAGCACCCCGAGCCCCTCGCGCAGGGCCGCCTGACCGGCGTCCTTGCCGGAGCGGTCCACCGGGATCTGGCCGGCGCTGCGGAAGAACGCGGCGGTCAGCCGGCCCTTGAGGCCCGGTCCGGTGAAGTACTCGGCCTTCGCCAGGAAGGTGATCCTGCGCTTCAGGATCGCGGGCATCAGGAAGTGGTCGGAGAAGGACAGGTGGTTGCCCGCGACGATCGCCGCCCCCTCCGCGGGGATGTTCTCCAGCCCCTCGATCCGTGGCCGGAACAGCATCCGCAGCAGCGGTCCGAGCAGCACGTGCTTGAGCAAGTGGTAGAACACCCGGTGCTTCCCTTCGCCCGACGGTCGCTCCGCGTCCGACCGGGAGCGAGGCGTACGCGGCCCGCTCAGGCGCTGCCGGCGGCGGCCATCCCCAGGGTCAGCAGGCCCAGCACCACCCAGCCGAACCACAGCCAGCCGTTGCTGCCGAGCGCCACGGAGTACGCGGAGACGGCCACCAGGGCGGCGAAGGTCGTCACCGCCATCGCCTTAACGGATCCGGTCATGCCCCATGGTGGCGCCTGGGACGGCCCGAGCGCTACTGGCCGCGCCCTTGGAGCGAGGCGAGGTACGCGTTGTACGCCTCCAGCTCCTGGTCGCCGTTGCGCTCCTCGGCCCGGTCCGAGCGCTTCGCCGCGCGCTGCTCCGAGTGGTACCACTGGTAGACCAGCGCGATCAGCACCAGTACCGAGGGGATCTCGCTGAACGCCCAGGCGATGCCGCCGCCCCACTGCTGGTCGAGCAGCGGATCGATGCCGAGGGAGGCAGGCGGGTTCTGATAGGTCTTGATCATCGGCTCGCTCGCCATCATCAGGGCGATGCCGAAGAAGGCGTGGAAGGGCATGCCGGCGAAGAGCTCCAGCATCCGCATCACGTAGCCGGGGCGGTGCGGGCCCGGGTCCACGCCCATGATCGGCCAGAAGAAGATCAGGCCGACCGCGAGGAAGTGGACCATCATCGCGATGTGGCCGGTCCTCGACTCCATCAGGAAGTCGAAGAGCGGGGTGAAGTACAGGCCGTAGAGGCTGGCGATGAACATCGGGATGGTGAAGGCCGGGTGCGTGACGATCCGCATGTACCGGCTGTGCAGCAGCATCAGGAGCAGCTCGCGCGGGCCCTTGGTGCCACGGGCGGCGGGCGGCAGCGCGCGCAGCGCCAGCGTGACCGGCGCGCCCAGCAGCAGCAGGATCGGGCTGATCATGCTGATCACCATGTGCTGGACCATGTGGACGCTGAACATGACCATGCCGTAGTCGTTCAGCTTGGTGCACATCATCAGCGCCACGCTCAGCACGCCCGCCACGAAGGCGACCGTCCGGCCCACCGGCCAGGCGTCCCCGCGCCGGCGCAGGCGCAGCACGCCCCACCCGTACAGGGTCAGCCCCAGCAGGGAGCCGAACAGGAAGAAGGCGTCGAAGGAGAACTCCAGCCCGCGCCCGAGGGTGAACGGCGGCAGGTCCATGTTCATGTCCATGTTCATGTCCATGCCGTGACCGCTGTGATCCATCTGTTCACTCCCTTGACTGTGGCGCTCCACCACAGTAGTGGGGGGGGGGGGGGGGGGGGGGGGGGGGGGGGGGGGGGGGGGGGGGGGGGGGGGGGGGGGGGGGGGGGGGGGGGGGGGGGGGGGGGGGGGGGG
>NZ_JBVIKC010000070.1:0-29595 GCF_055581065.1 Streptomyces sp. NPDC031479 | reverse complement strand
GCCTCCACCGCGTCCACATCGGAGGCCGACAGGCCGGCCTGCGCCAGCGCCTGACGGATGACCCGCTGCTGCGCCGGCCCGTTCGGGGCGGTCAGGCCGTTGGACGCGCCGTCCTGGTTCACCGCGCTGCCCCGGACCACCGCCAGCACCCGGTGGCCATTGCGGCGGGCGTCCGAGAGACGTTCCACCAGCAGCATGCCGACGCCCTCGGCCCAGCCCGTACCGTCGGCCGCGGCCGAGAAGGCCTTGCAACGGCCGTCGGCGGCCAGCCCGCGCTGACGGCTGAACTCCACGAAGACGTTCGGGGTCGCCATGACCGTCACACCGCCCACCAGGGCCATCGAGCACTCGCCCTGGCGCAGCGACTGCGCCGCCAGGTGCAGGGCGACCAGGGAAGAGGAGCACGCGGTGTCCACCGTCACCGCCGGCCCCTCCAGACCGAAGGTGTAAGCCACCCGGCCCGAGGCGATGCTGCCCGCGCTCCCGTTGACCAGGTATCCCTCGAATCCGTCGGGTACGACGGACAGGCGCGATCCGTAGTCGTGGTACATGACGCCCGCGAAGACCCCGGTACGCGAACCCCGCAGCGACGCCGGGTCGATACCGGCCCGCTCGAACACCTCCCACGAGGTCTCCAGCAACAACCGCTGCTGCGGATCCATCGCGAGCGCCTCACGCGGCGAGATCCCGAAGAACCCGGCATCGAACTCCGCCGCGTCATACAGGAACCCACCCTCACGCGCATAACTCGTCCCCGCATGATCCGGATCCGGGTGGTACAACGCCTCCAGCGCCCACCCACGATCGACCGGGAAACCACCCACCGCGTCACCCCCCTCCACGACCAGCCGCCACAGATCCTCCGGAGACCGCACCCCACCCGGATAACGGCAGCTCATCCCCACGATCGCGATCGGCTCATCAGCCTCGACGGAGGAGCCGCCGCCCGGCCGGCCCGGGGCGGCCGCCGTACGGTCGCCGGCCGCACCGGCAGCACCGGCTTCGCCGCCGAGGATCTCGGCGCGCAGGAAGCGGGTGAGCGCCAGCGGTGTGGGGTGGTCGAAGACCAGGGTCGCGGGCAGTCGGGTGCCGGTGACGGCGCCCAGGAGGTTGCGCAGTTCGACTGCGGTGAGCGAGTCGAAGCCGAGGTCCCTGAACTGGCGCTCGGGTTCGATCCGCTCCGGTGAGGCGTGGCCGAGCACCGTGGCGATCTGGAGGCGTACCAGGTCACCGAGGACGCGGTCCTGCTCCGCCTCGGGAAGCCCGTACAGGCTCGCGGCCAGTGCGGTGGCCCGGTCGGCCGCCCCCGTGGCGGTGGTGTCGCCCGCGGCCTGGGCCTTGCGGACCGGGGCCTTGACGAGACCGCGCAGCAGGGCGGGCACCTTGTCGTCGGCGGCCTGGACCCGCAGCCCGGCGTGGTCCAGCGGGACCGGGAAGAGGACGTCGTCCCCGGCCGCGCAGGCGGCGTCGAACAGGGCCAGGCCCGTGGCCGAGTCCATGGCGACCAGGCCCATGCGCCGGATGCGCGCGAGGTCGGCCGAGTCCAGCCTGCCGGTCATCCCGCTGCCCTCGGCCCACAGCCCCCAGGCCATGGACACGGCGGGCAGGCCGGCCGCGCGGCGCAGCTGGGCCAGGGCGTCCAGGAAGGAGTTCGCGGCGGCGTAGTTGGCCTGTCCGGCGCCGCCGAGGGTCGCGGACACCGAGGAGAAGAGGACGAACGCGGACAGGTCCGTGTCGCGGGTGAGTTCGTGCAGGTTCAGTGCGGCGTCGACCTTCGGGCGGAGCACGTGGTCGACGCGCTCCGGGGTGAGCGCGGGGACGATCCCGTCGTCGGTGACGCCCGCCGCGTGCACCACTCCCGTCAGCGGGTGCTCCGCGGGGATCGTGGCGAGCAGTGCGGCGAGCGCCTCGCGGTCGGCGACGTCGCACGCGGCGGTGACGACGTGGGCGCCGAGTCCGGTCAGTTCGGCCTCGAAGGCCGCCGCTCCTTCGGCGGTGGGGCCCCGGCGTCCGGTGAGCAGCAGGTGCCGGACGCCGTGCCGGGTGACGAGGTGGCGGGCGACGAGACGGCCCAGCGTGCCGGTCGCCCCCGTGACGAGGACGGTCCCTCCGTCCGGGAACGTCCGGCCCGGGTCGGCCGCCGCGTCCCCCTCCTCCGCGGCGCCCTTCGCCCGCGTCAGGCGGGGCAGCAGAATCCTTCCGGCGCGCACCGCGAGCTGCGGCTCGCCCGTGCTCACGGCGGCCCGTACGGCAACGCGGCCGAGGTCCCCGTCCGGATCCAGGTCCGGGTCCAGGTCGAGCAGGACGAAGCGTCCCGGGTTCTCCGACTGCGCCGATCGGACCATGCCCCAGACGGCGGCCTGGGCCGGGTCGAGCGCTCCGCGCTCCCCCGCGTGCGTCGCGACGGCGTGCCGGGTGACCAGCACGAGCGGCGCCGGGTCGGCGGCGTCGTCGGCGAGCCGTCCCTGGATCAGGGCGAGTGCCCGGTGGCTCGTTGTCCGTACGCGGGCGGCCGTGTCCTCCGCCGGGGCGCCGCCTCCGGGGCCCGGACGGCCCGGCGTCGCCACGTCGTACTCGGGGACGGGTGCGTCCGCCGGCGTGTGGGCCGGGGTCCAGTCGAGCCGGTAGAGGGAGTCGTCGCGGGGCTCCGCGGCCAGCCGCAGCCGGTCGGCGGAGACCGGGCGCAGGACGAGTGCGCCGATCGTCGCGAGCGGGCGGCCCGAACCGTCGGCGACGAGGACCGACACCGCGTCCGTCCCGGCGGCGGCCAGCTTGATCCGTACCGCGGACGCGCCGGCGGCCCGCAGGTGCACCGCGCTCCAGGAGAACGGCAGCAGACCGTGGCCCGTCTCGGACCCGGACAGCAGACCGAGCCACGAGGCGTGGAGCCCCGCGTCGAGGAGGGCCGGGTGCAGCCCGTACGTGCTCGCGTCCGGCACCGACTGCTCCGGGAGGGAGGCGGCCGCGTACAGGGTGTCGCCCTGGCGCCAGGCCTCCTTCAGGCCTCGGAAGACCGGGCCGTAGCCGAAGCCGAGGCCGTCGAGCAGGTCGTACAGGTCGTCGGTGGCGACCGGTTCGGCGCCCTGCGGCGGCCACGCGGCGAGTTCGGACGAGGCGGGCGCCGGCGGCTCGGCGGAGAGGGTGCCGGCCGCGTGACGCGTCCAGTCACGCGCCCCGGGGGCGTCCTCCGGCCGGGAGTACAGCTCCAGTGCGCAGCGTCCGGAGGCGTCCCGTGTCCCGACTGTGAGGCGGAGCTGGACCCCGCCGTGCTCGGGCAGGACGAGCGGGGCCTCCAGGGTCAGCTCCTCGACCTGCTCGCAGCCGGCTTCCTGCCCGGCCCGCAGTGCCAGCTCCACGAAGGCCGTACCGGGGACGAGCACGACGCCGGAGACCGCGTGGTCCGCGATCCAGGGGTGCGTGGCGAGCGAGAGCCGGCCCGTCAGCACGATGGCGCCGTCCGGGAGCACGACGGTGGCACCCAGCATGGGGTGTTCGGTATCGGCGACACCGATCGCGGCGACGTCGGCGGTGGCGGGGACGTGGAGCCAGTAGTGCTCGCGCTGGAAGGCGTAGGTGGGGAGGTCTACGGGCCGGGCGCCGCGTCCGGCGAAGACGGCGGTCCAGTCGACGGGCGTGCCGTGGACGTGGAGGTGGGCGAGGGCGGTCGTGACGGCCGTCGCCTCGGCGCGGTCGGCGCGCAGGAGCGGGACGGTGACCGCGTGCCCGTCCAGGGAGTCCTGGACCATCGCGGTCAGGACACCGCCGGGTCCGACCTCCAGGAAGGTACGGACGCCCAGATCGGCGAGGGAGGTGACCGCGTCGCCGAAACGGACCGCCTCGCGGACGTGGCGCACCCAGTACTCGACGGAGCAGAACTCCTCTGCCGGCACCGGACGGCCGGTGAGGGTGGAGACGACCGGCACGCGCGGCGCTCCGAAGGAAACACCGTCCACGACGGTCCGGAACTCGGCGAGCATCGGGTCCATCAGCGGGGAGTGGAAGGCGTGCGAGACGGAGAGCGCCTTCGTCTTGCGCCCGTCGGCCGCGAGGCGTTCGACGACCGCCGCGACGGCGTCCTGTGCGCCCGAAACCACCACGGCGGAGGGGCCGTTGACCGCCGCGATTCCCGCACGGTCCTCGAACCCGGCCAGCAGGTCCCGTACCTCTTCCTCCGAGGCCTGCACCGCGACCATCACCCCGCCGGGCGGGAGCGCCTGCATCAGCCGGCCACGAGCGGCCACCAGAGCCGCCGCGTCCTCCAGCGAGAACACGCCCGCCACGTGCGCCGCCGCGAACTCGCCCACCGAGTGCCCGGCCAGGAAATCGGGCCGGACGCCCCAGGACTCCACCAGCCGGAACAACGCCACCTCGACCGCGAACAACGCCGGCTGCGCATAACCGGTCCGGTCCAACAACTCCGCGTCCTCGCCGAACACCACACCCGCCAGGGGACGTTCGAGGTGCTGGTCCACATGGGCACACACCGCGTCGAACGCGTCCGCGAACACCGGGAAGGCCTCGTACAGATCACGCCCCATCCCCGGCCGCTGACTCCCCTGCCCCGAGAACAGGAACGCCGTCCGGGCGCCCTCGTCGTCGCCTGCGGAGTCGGTGGCGCCGGTGATGACGTGGGACGAGGTCCCGGTGGAGAGTCCGTCGGCGAGGGCGGCCAGCCCGCGCAGCAGTTCGTCGCGGTCGGTGCCCACGACGGCGGCGCGCCGCTGGAGGGCCGACCGGCCCGTCGCGAGCGAAAGGCCGATGTCGGCGGGGCCGGCCTCCGGGTGGGCGGCCAGGTGGGCGCGCAGCCGGTCGGCCTGCACGCGCAGAGCGGTGGCGTCCTTCGCGGAGAGGAGCCAGGGCACGGCCGCCATCGGCGTGGCCGGGGCGGCTGCCGTGTCGGTGTCTTCGGGCTCCGGGGCCGCTTCGGGGGCCTGCTCGACGATGACGTGGGCGTTGGTGCCGCTCACGCCGAAGGCCGAGACGCCGCCCCGGCGGACGTGTTCGTGGTCATCGGGCCAGGTCGTAGGCTCGGTCAGGAGCTCGACCGAGCCCGCGGTCCAGTCGACGTGCGGGGTCGGCGCGTCCACGTGCAGGGTCGCGGGGAGTTGCCCGTGCTGGAGGGACAGCACCAGCTTCATGACGCCCGCGACACCGGCGGCGGCCTGGGTGTGGCCGATGTTCGACTTGAGCGAGCCCAGCAGCAGCGGTCGGCCGTCGGGCCGGTCCTGGCCGTACGTGGCCAGCAGTGCCTGGGCTTCGATCGGGTCGCCGAGCCGGGTGCCGGTGCCGTGCGCCTCCACCACGTCGACGTCGGTGGCCGACAGGCCCGCGTTGGCCAGTGCCTGCCGGATGACCCGCTGCTGCGCGGGTCCGTTCGGGGCGGTGAGCCCGTTGGACGCGCCGTCCTGGTTGATCGCGGAGCCCCGTACGACGGCCAGTACCCGGTGGCCGTTGCGGCGGGCGTCGGAGAGGCGTTCGAGGAGGAGCATGCCGGTGCCCTCGCCCCAGCCGGTGCCGTCGGCCGACGCGGCGAACGCCTTGCAGCGGCCGTCGGCTGCCAGGCCGCGCTGGCGGCTGAACTCGACGAAGATGCCGGGGTTGGACATGACGGTGACACCGCCGGCGAGGGCCAGTTCGCATTCGCCGAGGCGCAGCGACTGGACGGCCAGGTGGAGGGCGACCAGGGACGACGAGCAGGCCGTGTCGACGGTCAGCGCCGGGCCTTCGAGGCCGAAGGTGTAGGCGAGGCGGCCGGAGACGACACTGGCGGCCCGGCCGGTGAGCAGGTAGCCCTCGACGCCCTCGGGGGCCTTGCGCAGGCCGGAGGCGTAGTCCTGTCCGTTGGAGCCGATGAAGACTCCGGACCGGCTGCCCTTGAGGGTGGCGGGGTCGATGCCCGCGCGTTCGAAGGCTTCCCAGGTGACTTCGAGCAGCAGCCGCTGCTGGGGGTCCATGGCGAGGGCCTCGCGCGGGGAGATCCCGAAGAATCCGGCGTCGAAGTCGCCCGCGTCGTAGAGGAAGCCGCCTTCGCGGGCGTAGGTGGTTCCGGGGTTCTCGGGGTCGGGGTGGTAGAGGGTGTCGAGCGGCCAGCCGCGGTTCTCGGGGAATCCGGAGAGGACGTCCCTGCCCTCGGTGAGGATCTCCCACAGCCCTTCGGGGGAGGTGACTCCTCCCGGGAAGCGGCAGCTCATCGCGACGATGGCGATCGGCTCGTCGTCGGAGGGCGGGACGAGCGGTGCGCCGGGGTGGCCGTCGTCGTGTCCGGCGGCCCGCGGGCTTCCCGATATCCGGGCGTGGAGGTATCCGGCGAGTTCCGTCGGGTTGGGGTAGTCGAAGACGACGGTGGTGGGCAGGCGCATCCCGGTGGCGCCGGCGAGCCGGTTGCGCAGCTCGATCGCGGTGAGGGAGTCGAATCCGGTGTCGCGGAAGGCACGTCGGGGTGGTACGGCGTCGGCGCCGGCGTGACCGAGGACGGTGGCGGCCTGGGTGCGGACGAGTTCGACGACGGCCCGGAGCTGTTCGGTGTCGGACAGGCCGGTCAGCCGCTGGGCCAGGGCCGGGCCGCCGGGGGCGGCACCGGGGGTGGCGGGGGTCCCGGCGGCGTCGAGGACGCGCCGTGCCTCGGGGAGGCGGCGCAGCAGCGGGTAGTCGCCGCTGATCGCGAAGGCGGGGACGAAGCGGTCCCAGTCGATGTCGGCGAGGGTGACGGCCGTGTCGTCGTGTTCCATGGCCCGGCGCAGGGCGGCGATGCCGAGGTCGGCGGGCATGGGGAGGATGCCGCGCCGGGTGAGGTGTTGTTCGGCGAGGTCTCCCATCATGCGGCCACTGCCCCAGGAGCCCCAGGCGATGGCGGTGGCGGGGAGTCCCTGGGCGCGTCGCTGGTGGGCGAGGGCGTCCAGGAAGGCGTTGCCCGCGGCGTACCCGCCCTGGCCGCCGTTGCCGACGACGCCGGCGATGGAGGAGAAGAGGACGAAGAAGTCCAGGTCGAGGCCGGCCGTGAGGTCGTGCAGGTGGAGCGCGGCGTCGACCTTGGGGCGCAGGACGTGTTCGAGGCGCTCGGTGGTCATGGCGTCGAGGACGCCGTCGTCGAGGACGCCGGCGGCGTGGATGACGCCGGTGAGGGGGTGTTCGCCGGGCAGCGAGGCCAGGAGCCGGCCGAGGTCGTCGCGGTCGGTGACGTCGCAGGTGGCGATGGTGGTGCGGGTGCCGAGGGCGGTGAGTTCGTCGCGGAGTTCGGGGGCGCCGGGGGCGGCGGGGCCGCTGCGGCTGGTGAGGACGAGGTGGGCGGCTCCTGAGCGGGCGAGCCAGCGGGCGACGTGGGCGCCGAGGGTGCCGGTGCCGCCGGTGATCAGGATCGTGCCGTGCGGACGTGCCAGGACGTGGTCGGGTGTGGGGGCGGTCGTGTCCGTGTCCGCGCGGACGAGGCGGCGGGCGAGGGTGCCGGTGGCGCGGACGGCGATCTCGTCCTCGCCGTCGGGGTCGGCGAGGAGTCCGGTGAGGTGTTCGAGGGTGCGCTCGTCGAGGGTTTCGGGGAGGTCGACGAGGCCGCCCCAGCGCTGGGGGGACTCCGCGCCGACGACCCGGCCCAGGCCCCACAGCTGGGCCTGCTCGGGGTGGCGCGGCGGGTCGGCGGGTCCGGTGGTGACGGCGCCGGAGGTGGCGCACCAGAGGGGGGCGCCGATCCCGGTGTCGCCGAGGGCCTGGACGAGGGCGAGGGTGGCGGCGAGGGCGGGCAGCACCCGGGGGGCGGTCCCGGTGCCGGTGCCGGTGCCCGGGGCGGTCTCGGCTTCCTCGGCCGTCCCGGGGGTCCTCGCGGTCCCCGCGAGCAGGGAGAGCACGCCGCTGACGCCGTCGGGCTCCTGCCCGGCCTCGCCGAGGCGGTCGGTCAGCAGCCGGGCGACGGTCTCCCGGTCGCCGTCGGTGGCCGGGTCGAGGACGACCCGTTCGACGCGGGCGCCCCGGGCGGTGAGGGCGTCGTGGACGGCGGTGGCGTCGGCGCCGCCCTCCTGGGCGGCGGTGGTGACGAGCAGCCAGGTGCCGGTCAGCGGGGTCCGGTTGCCGCGCTGGGCCTGGGTGGCGGTGGGCGTCCAGGTGACGCGGTAGCGCCAGCTGTCGATGAGCGCGCTCTCGGTGGTGCGGCGCCGCCAGTGCGCGAGCCGGCCGACCATGCTGTCGAGGGAGGCGTCGGGGGCCAGGTCCAGCGAACTGGTCAGGGCCTGTACGTCGGCGTTCTCCACGGCTTCCCAGAAGCGGGCCTCCTCCTGGCCGTGGCCGGCGGCGGCGCCCGCGGGGGCGGCCGGGGCGGCGGCGTCGAGCCAGAAGCGGCGGCGCTGGAAGGGGTAGGTGGGCAGGTCCACGGTACGGGGGCGCAGTCCGGCGAAGGCGGCGGACCAGTCGGTGGGCACGCCGTGGACGTAAGCGTCCGCGAGCGAGGTCAGGAAGCGGACGGGGCCGCCGTCTCCGCGGCGCAGCGAGGGCACGACGTCGGCGGTGGCTCCGGCCGCCTCGGCGGTCTCCTGGAGACCGACGGCGAGCACGGGGTGCGGGCTGCACTCGACGAAGACGTCGTGGCCGTCCTCCATGAGGCGGCGGACGGCGGGCTCGAAGCGGACGGTGGTGCGGAGGTTGGTGTACCAGTAGTCGGCGCCGAGGTCCGCGCCGTCGACGACCTCGCCGGTGACGGTGGAGCAGAAGGGGATCCGCGGGGTCTGCGGGGTGATGCCGGCGAGTGCCGCGGCGAGTTCGGCCTCGATGATCTCCACGTGGGAGGAGTGCGAGGCGTAGTCGACGGGGACCCGCTTGGCCCGGACCCCGTCGGCGGTGCAGGCGGTGAGCAGTTCGTCGAGGGCGTCCGCGTCGCCGGAGACGACGATGGAGCGGGGTCCGTTGACGGCGGCGATGCCGAGCCTGTCGTCCCAGGCCTCCAGGCGCCGGGTGACGTCGGCGAGGGGTTCGGGTACGGACACCATGCCGCCGAGTCCGGCGAGGCGGCTCAGCAGGCGGCTGCGGAGGGCGACGACGCGCGCGGCGTCGTCGAGGCCGAGGGCGCCGGACACGGCGGCCGCGGCGATCTCGCCCTGGGAGTGGCCGATGACGGCCGCGGGTTCGACGCCGAAGGAGCGCCACAGTTCGGCGAGCGAGACCATGACGGCCCACAGCGCGGGCTGGACGACGTCGTCGGCGCTGTCCAGGGCGGGCGCGCCGGGTGCCCCGCGCAGTACGTCCTCCAGGGACCAGTCCACGTACGGGGCCAGGGCCTCGCCGCAGGCGCGCAGCCGCTCGCGGAAGACGGCCGAGCCGTCGAGGAGGTCGACGGCCATGCCGGCCCACTGGGAGCCCTGGCCGGGGAAGACGAACACGACGCGGCGGCCCTCGGCGGCGGTGCCCTGGACGGCGCGGGGTGTGGAGCCGCCCTCCGCCAGAGCCTTCAGTCCTTCGGTCAGTTCCGCTTCGGTGGTGCCGACGACGACTGCGCGGTGTGCGAACGCCGCGCGGGTGGTGGCGAGCGAGTGGCCCGTGTCGGCGGGGGCCGTGCCGGGGTGGGCCAGGGTGTGCGCGAGGAGGGCACGGGCCCGGGCGGCGAGCGCTTCGGGGGTGTGGGCCGACAGGGTCCACGGCACGGCGGTCGCGCCGCCGGCGGGCTCCGCGGCGGGCTCCACCGCAGACTCCGGGGCGGGGGCGCCGGCGGGGGCTTCCGCGGCGAGGGCGTCGGCGGGGCCGTCCGCATTGGGGGCGCCGGCGGTCTCGCGGGCGTCCGGGGCCTCCTCGATGATGGCGTGCGCGTTGGTGCCGCTGATCCCGAACGAGGACACGCCGGAGCGGCGCGGCCGGCCGGTCCCGGGCCAGTCGGCCGCCTCGCCGAGCAGCCGTACCCGGCCGCCGGCCCAGTCGATGTGGGGGGACGGCACCTCGGCGTGCAGGGTCTTGGGCAGGACGCCGTGCTGGAGGGCCAGGACCATTTTCAGCACGCCCGCGATGCCCGCAGCGGCCTGGGTGTGGCCGATGTTCGACTTCAGCGAGCCGAGCCACAGGGGCCGGTCCTCGGGCCGGTCCTGGCCGTACGTGGCCAGCAGCGCCTGCGCTTCGATCGGGTCGCCGAGGCGCGTTCCGGTGCCGTGCGCCTCCACCACGTCGACGTCGGTGGCCGACAGGCCCGCGTTGGCCAGCGCCTGCCGGATGACCCGCTGCTGCGCCGGACCGCTGGGCGCGGTGAGCCCGTTGGACGCGCCGTCCTGGTTGATCGCGGAGCCCCGTACGACGGCCAGCACCCGGTGACCGTTGCGGCGGGCGTCCGAGAGGCGCTCCAGCAGGACCATGCCGGTGCCCTCGGCGAGGCCGAACCCGTCGGCGTCGGCGGAGAAGGCCTTGGACCGCCCGTCCGGGGCCAGCGCGCGCTGCTTGCTGAACTCGATGAACGCGCCGGCCGACGGCAGGACGGTGACTCCGCCCGCCAGGGCCAGCGAGCACTCGCCGGTGCGCAGCGACTGGACGGCCAGGTGCAGCGCGACCAGCGAGGACGAGCAGGCGGTGTCCACCGTGACGGCGGGACCCTCGAACCCGAAGGTGTAGGCGAGGCGGCCCGAGGCGACGCTGGCGGTGTTGCCGGTCAGCAGGTAGCCGCTGACGTCCTCGGGCGCCTCGTACAGCCGGGGGCCGTAGTCCTGGGTCATGGCTCCGACGAAGGTGCCGGTGCGGGTGCCGCGCAGCGTGCCGGGGTCGATGCCGGCGCGTTCGAGGACCTCCCAGCCGGTCTCCAGGAGGAGCCGCTGCTGGGGGTCCATGGCGAGGGCCTCGCGCGGGGAGATCCCGAAGAACTCCGGATCGAAGTCGGCGGCCCCGTGGAGCAGCGCCGCCTCGCGCTGGTAGTAGCGGCCCGGCCGGCCGGGCTCCGGGTCGTAGAGGCCTTCGACGTCCCAGCCTCGGTCGGCGGGCAGGGCGGACACGGCGTCGCCGCCCTCGGTGAGCAGCTGCCAGAGGGCTTCGGGGGTGTCGATGCCGCCGGGCAGGCGGCAGCTCATGGCCACGATGGCGACGGGCTCGTCCCAGGCGGCCGTGGTGGTGTCGTCGGCGGCCTCGTCCCGGGTGCCGAGGGCGTCCGCGACGATGCGGCCGGTCAGCGAACGCGGGGTGGGGTGGTCGAAGACGACCGTGTGGGGCAGCGCGAGGCCGGTCGCCTCGTTCAGCCGGTTGCGCAGTTCGATGGCGGTGACGGAGTCCAGGCCCAGGTCCCGGAAGGCGTGTCCGGCGCCGACCGCCGCCGGGTCGGGCAGGCCGAGCAGTGCGGCGGTGACGGAGCGGACGAGTGCGCCGACGGTGCGCTCGCGTTCGGCCTCGGGCAGGGTGCGCAGCCGCTCGGACAGCGCGGGACCGCCCTCGGCGGCACCGGGCCGCCGGAAGGGGTAGGTCGGCAGCGGCAGCCGGCCGGCCGGGGCACCGGGGAACGCCTGCTCCCAGTCGATGTGCACACCCTGTACGTAGGCCTCCGCGAGGGCGGTACGGAACCGGCGCGGGCCGCCCTGGTCGCGGCGGAGGGTACTGACGGTGACGGGTTGCCGTCCGGCGGCGGAGGCCGTCTCCTGCATCGCCGCGGTGAGGGACGCGTGGGGGTTGACCTCGATGAGGGCCTGGTGGCCGTCGGCGAGCAGCGCGTGCGTGGTCTGTTCGAACCGTACCGGGCGGCGCAGGGCCTCGAACCAGTAATCGGCGTCCAGGGTGCGGCCGTCGACGATGCCGCCGGTGGAGGAGGAGTAGAACGGGGTGTGGGTGGCTCGGGGGGCGATGGCGGCGAGTTCGGCGGTCATCCGGTCGCGGAGGGCCTCGACGTGGGACGAGTGGGCGGCGGCTCCGACGGCGACGCGCCGGCAGCGGACGCCGTCCGCCTCCAGTGCCTGGCGCAGCTCGCGCACGGCGTCGGTGTCGCCGGAGACGACGACGGATTCGGGGCCGTTGTACGCGGCTACGTCGAGCCTGCCCTCCCAGGGCCGCAGGCGGTCGGCCATCCGCCGGCCCGGCAGGGTCACGGCGAGCATGTCTCCGCCGTGTGCGACGAGTTCGGCCAGGCCGTCGCCCCAGGAGGTGATGACCCGGGCGGCGTCCGGGAGGGTCAGCGCGCCGGACAGGTGGGCGGCCGCGATGTCCCCGATGCTGTGCCCCGCGAACGCCGCGGGTCGGGCTCCGTAGGCCAGCCAGGTCCGGGCGAGGGCGACCTGGACGGCGAAGGTGGCGGGCATGCTGACGTCGGGGGTGTCGAGGTCCGGGGCGCCGGGCCCGCCGCGCAGCACGTCGGTGAGCAGCCAGCCGGTGAACGGGGCCAGGGCCTCCTGGCACTCCAGGGCGGCGGCGCGGAACTGCGGTGAGGAGTCGAGGAGTTCGACGGCCATGCCCGGCCACTGGGAGCCGACGCCGGGGAAGACGAACGCGGTGGGACCGGTGGCGGCGGGGCCGGCGCTGCCGCGGACGACCTCGGCCGCGAAGCCGCCCCGGGCCAGGGTGGCCAGTGCGTCGAGGAGCTGTGCGGTGTTCTCGCCGAGGACGACGGCGCGGTGCGGGAAGCGGTGCCGGGTCACGGCGAGGGCGCGGCCCACGGCGGCGGGGTCGAGGCCGGGGTGGGCGGTGAGGTGGGCGTGCAGCCGCCCGGCCTGGGCGCGCAGCGCCTCGGGGCCGGCGGCGGAGAGGATCCAGGGCAGCGGCCGTTCGGCGGGGGCGGCCTCGGTGCCGGCCCGCCCGGTGTCTCCGCCGTGCGCCGCGAGGGCGGGGCCGGGGGCGGTGAGCCGTCCGTCGGCGGAGAGTACGGCGCGTACCCGGTCGCCGTCGGCGAGGGCCCGCGCGAGGGTCTTCAGCAGGACGGCCCCGTAGCCGCCGGAGGAGCCGCCCACGGCACCGGCGCCCTCCGGCCCGGTGGCCCCGGACCCGGCGGCGCCGGACTCCGTGTCCGCGGGTGCGGTGGCCCCGGACGGGGTGTCGGGGAGCAGGACGTCCGGCCCCGCCGCCAGGGCCAGGGCGCTCTCTCCCCGGCGGAGACTGTCGTGGGCCGCCCGCAGCGCGTCGGCGCCCGAGGGGACGCGCCGGACCTCCGGGTCGGCGCCGGGGGCGGTCCGCAGGACGGCGCGGACGGCGGCGGCCGCGTCGCCGTCCTGCGGGAGGGCGTCCGCGTCGGGCACGGCGAGGAAGGCGGCGGTACCCGGGGCGGGCTCCGCCGCCAGGACGACGCCGGCGTCCTCCAGCGCCTGCCACCACACCTCCGCCGCGGCGGGACCGTGGGGCAGTGCCCCGGTGAGGCGGGGGTCCAACGGGCCTCCGGTGGCATCCGCGAGGAATTCCGCGTCGAACGCCCGGCGGTCTCCGGTCCCGTCCGGCGGCCGGTGCGCCGATCCGATCACCACGATCACGTCGTGCGTGCTGGTCCCGGATTCGTCCGGCATCGAAACAGACTCGCGCATAATGTGCTCCATCGACCCGTTGAACTCATGCCAATTTGCTGGTTCCGCAGCGCGTTCCGGCGTGCGGGCATACCGGGGAAACCCCGTGACGATTCGCGATGTGATGAACCGGAGGACCCCGGCGGACGCGGCGGACCCGGCAACCCCGGCAGACCCGGGCGGCCGGTGACGGCGCCCGGTTTACGAGGCCTTGACGTCCTGCTGGATGACGCGCTCGATGTTCCGTTCCGCGAGCGCGGTGATGGTGACGAACGGATTCACGCCGATGGAGCCGGGAATGAGCGAACCGTCCGTCACGTAGAGGTTCTTGTAACCGGAGACCCGGCCGAAGTCGTCGGTGGCCTTGCCCAGCACGCAGCCGCCGAGCGGGTGGTAGCAGAAGTCGTCGGAGAACGCCTTCAGCTGCTTGCCGAAGAGGTCGTAGCGGTACATCGTGGTGTTCGCCCTGTTCACGCGGTCGAACAGCGACTTCGCGGCGTTGACGGCGGGGGTGTTCTGATCGCGGGTCCAGCGCAGGTCCGCCCGGTCCTTCGCGGCGTCGTACACGAAGGCGCCGCGCTCGGGGTTCTTGGTGATCGCCAGGTAGAGGCTGACCCAGGTCTCCACACCGGCCGGCATGGGGGCGATCTCGGCGAAGACGGGGGCCGTGGGGTTGTCCCAGTCGTCGATGCCCAGCGCGGGGATGGACGACTGGCTGGCACCGGTGGGGTTCCACACGTGGTTGGCGCGGGCGGTCATGATGTTGCCGTTCGGGCCCCAGCCCGCGCCGATCTCGGAGCTGAGGTCGGGCAGCGTTCCGGTCTCCCGGGCGCGCAGCAGCAGTTCGGTGGAGCCGAGGCTGCCGGCCCCGAGGAACAGGTGGCGGCAGGAGATCTCCCTGGTGGCGAGCAGCCTGCCGTCGGCGTCCTTCTGCTCGACGGTCAGCAGGTAGGTCCCGTCCTTCTGCTGCCGGATGGTCCTGGCCTGGTGGAGGGTCTCGATGGTGACCTTTCCGGTGCCCAGTGCGGCGGCCAGGTAGGTCTTGTCCAGGCTCTGCTTGCCGTGGTTGTTGCCGTAGATCACCTCTGCGGCCAGCGCGGACTTGGGGACCTCGCCGTTCGCCTCGCGCCGCATGTAGTCGAAGTCGTAGACGTTGGGGACGTGCACGGTGCCCAGGCCGGCCTTCTGCGCCTGGTCACGCGAGACGCGGGCGAACTTGTACCAGTCGGTGCCCTCGAACCAGCCGTTGTCGATGTGGTTGACGCGCAGCATGGAGTTGGCGCGCGGGAAGTAGCGGTCGTACATCGCGGCGGAGTCGACGCGCGGGAGCACCTCCTCGAAGTACGAGCGCTTGGGGGCCACCGCCATGCCGCCGTTGACGAGGGAACCGCCGCCGACGCCGCGGCCCACGTACACGGACATCTGGTCGTAGTTGACCCGGTCCAGGACACCGGCGTAGGGGTCGATGTCACGGTTGGCCAGGTCGAGCCAGAGGAAGCTGCCGAGCGGCGCCTCGGTACGGGTCTTGAACCAGCTGGAGCGCTTGTCGGGCTTGAGCATGCCGGAGAAGACGTTGCCGTCGGGGCCCTGCTGGTTCCACAGCTGTCCCATTTCGAGCATGACGGTGCGGACGCCGGCCTCGCCGAGCCGCAGGGCGGTGACGGCCGCGCCGTAGCCCGTCCCGATGACGACGGCGGGGACGAACGCGGGAGTGCCGGCGCGGTCGGCGGCCAGGGCCCGGGTGGCGCCGATGGTGGTGCTGCCGGCCATGGCGGCGGCGCCGAGGGCCGCGAGTCCGAGCATGCGGCGGCGTGAAAGGTGCTGTTCCACGGTGTGTACCTGGCTTTCCGGAAGTGGTGCGAGCGGTGGTGCGGGAGGGAGGCGGTCACGCGGCGCGGCGCGGCCCGCCGGGGCCCGGACGGGGCGGGCCGGGCTGGACCTCAGGGGGTCCCTGGGACCTCGGGGGTCGTGGAGGGCTCGTGCAGGGTGATGGCCGCGCAGGGGCACTGGTCGGCGGCCTCGCGGACGGCGGCGCGCACTGCGGCGGGCGGCCGGGCGTCGAGCAGCAGCACGACGCCTTCGTCGCTCTGGTCGAAGACCTCGGGGGCGAGGAGGGTGCACATGCCGGCGCCGCGGCACAGGTCCCGGCTGACCTCGACCCCCATCGGGTCGCCGGTCACCAGGCGACGGGCAGCGCGTACACGCCGTAGACCTGCATGTCGTGGCGGAGCCTGATCTCCTCGGGCGGGCAGGCCAGGCGCAGTGCCGGGAAGCGCTCCAGCAGGGCGGTGAAGCCGACGCGCAGTTCGATGCGGGCCAGCTGCTGGCCGAGGCACTGGTGGATGCCGTGCCCGAAGCCGAGGTGGCCGCCGGCGCGCCGGGTCACGTCGAAGGACTCGGGGTCCTCGAACCGCTCGGGGTCGCGGTTGGCCGCGGCGAGGGAGACCATCACGACCTCGCCCTCCTTGATGAGGACGCCGTCGATCTCGACGTCCTCCAGGGCGGCCCGGGTGGGGCCGTGGTGGACGATGCTCAGGTAGCGCAGGCTCTCCTCGACGGCGCCCTCGATCAGGGAGGGGTCGGCGCGCAGCGCGGCGAGCTGTTCGGGGTGGCGCAGCAGCGCGAAGGTTCCGAGGGCGAGCTGGTTCGCGGTGGTCTCGTGGCCGGCGACCAGCAGCAGGAAGGCGATCGACGTCAGTTCCTCGTCGGTGAGGTCCGGGTCGGCGGCGATCAGCCCGCTGAGGATGTCGTCGGTGGGCTCGGCGCGCTTGAGCCGCACCAGGCCCTGCAGGTACGTGCCCAGCGACAGGAAGGCCGCGGTCACGACCTCGGTGGACTCCCCGAAGCTGCTCCAGACGTGCGTGTCGTGCTGGAAGCCCGCACGGTCGGCGTAGGGCACGCCGAGCAGTTCGCAGATGACCAGGGACGGGATGGGCAGCGCGAAGTGCTCGAAGAGGTCGGCCTCGGATCCGAGGCGTTCCATGGCGTCGAGGCGCTCCGCGACGATGCCCTCGATCCATTCGGTGAGCATCCTCATCCGGCGGACGGTGAACTGTCCGACGAGGAGCCTGCGGTAGCGCTGGTGCTCGGGCGCGTCGTGCTGGATGAACATCCCGGGCGGTGCGGCCGGGGCCTCCTCCAGGGTCGCGGCGCGCGGTACCGGGGGGTGCTTGAGTTCCCCCCGGGCGCTGAACCGGTTGTCGGCGAGGACGGCCCGCGCGGCGGAGTATCCGGTGACGAGCCAGCCGAGGTGTCCGTCGGCGAATTCCATCCGGGTAATGGGTTCGGTCCGGCGCAGCGACTGCGTCGTCGGCGGCGGGTTGAAGTATCCGTCTCGGACCGTGGAAAAACTCACCGGTGCACCCTGGCTCATTTCCGCCCTTTCCTGTCCTGCATGTATTCATTGACCGTGGCGGGTTTCACTGGGGCCCGATGGGAAATGGGCATCGAAATCCGGCCTCACTATGGCCTCTATTCGGCCCCGGCCACGCAGTTCGATCACCGCCAAAAGGAAGGTATGAAGACGCGGTGAAGGGTGTCAACGAAATCAATCCCTGGTGCGCTAACCCTGTGGGCGGGGAACGGAGGGTTCGGTTACCGCCGGTACCGCAGGTGTTTCGGTTCGGTTCGGTTCGGTGCCCTCCCGCAGCCGGGGTACCGCACCCGCCCGGAGCACTACGGGTGCGCCGGGCCGGCCCCGTCGGAGAGCAGCCGGGCCATCGCGGTGAGTCCGGTACGGCCGTCGACCCGCAGTTTGCGGTAGACGTGGGTGAGGTGCTTCTCGACGGCGCGCGAACTCACCTCCAGCCGCTCGGCGATGGCCTTGTTGGAGGCACCGCGGGCGGCGAGCGCGGCGACCCGGCGCTCCGTGCGCGTCAGCGTCGCCGCCACGTCCTCGCCCCGGGAACCGGCGATGCCGTGCAGCGCCCGGCCCGCCCGCTCGACCATCCAGGGCGCACCGCAGTCGAGGGCCTCCGCGCGGGCCCGGGTCAGCCGCTCCTCGGCCTCGGCCCGCCGCCCCTGGGCGAGCAGGCGGCGGCCGAGGAGCAGCGAGGTGCGGGCCCGTTCCAGGGCGTTGGCCGAGCCCTCCAGGGTGAGCGCGGACTCCCGCAGCAGGGCGATGCCGCGGGCGCCCTCGGTGATGGCGCCCTTGCCGCGCTGGGCACGGCCGATGGCCACCGGGCTGCCCCAGCTCACGGCGCGCGCGTACTCCTCGTCCATCAGGTCGTGGGCCCGGTCGGGCCGGCCCATCCGGTAGTGCAGCGCGGACGCCCACGTGCGCCAGGGCACGATGGCCGGGTTGCGCCAGTGGGCGCGCTCGGCCGTGCGGCCCCAGTCGAGGAAGCAGTCCAGGGCGGTCGGCAGGTCGTCGCGCAGTACCGCGGCCGAGCCGTGGATGAGCCGGCGCAAGGAGGGCCGGTGGCCGGGGACGGCCTCCTCCCGGCGCCCGGACAGCAGGCGTTCGCACAGGGCGGCGTCCCGGGCCTCCAGGGCGGCCAGCACGACGGGCGCCAGGGTCTGGAGCGTGGCCCAGTCGGTGACGTCCAGGGCGAGCGCCTCCGCGGCGTGCTCCCTCGCTCCCGTCAGGTCGCCGCGGGCCAGGGCGAGGCGGGTGAGTTCGACGGCGATGAGGGCGCGCGGTACGTCGGCGTTCTCCCTGCGGGCCCGGTCGTGGGCGGTGTCCAGCCAGGGGCCGATGGTGGCGAGGGAGTCGGCGGCGACCAGGACCTCGGTCAGCAGCGGCAGGGCGGTGTGCACGTGGTCCGGGGCGGCGGGTTCGTGCTGCAGCAGCCGCTCCGCGAGCGCCACGGCCTCCGCGGCGTTGACCGTCTGGGCCAGGGCCGCGCCGTGCAGCAGTACGGTGACGAGTTCGCGTTCGGCGGCCGTGTCCAGGCAGGGGGCGGGGCCCAGGGACCGCAGGCGGCCGCCGCAGGTGTCCGGTTCCTCCGGGCCGGCCAACGCCGCGTGCCGCAGGCGCGCTTCCAGGCGCAGCGCGTGCCCGCGGGCGGCGCCGGTGAGCGTCGCCGCCTCCCCCAGTTCCGCCGCGGTCCTGACCACGGTGTCGACGGTGGCGGAAGGGGCGCCGTCGAGGAGGAACGGCGGGATCAGGCCCGCCACCGGGGCCCGCCGGTCCGTGTCCGGGAACAGGAACAGTGCCTGGGCGAGGTGCCGCAGCGCCGCCCGTGGCGCGAAGTCCCGCTCGATCATGGCCAGTTCCACCAGCAGCTCGGCGCGGTCCGGGCCTTCGGGTGAACTGCCGAGCAGGGCGCGGCGCAGATAGCGGGCCGCGGTGTCGGGAGCCGCGCGCCGCAGGGCCGAGCCCGCCGCCGCCCGCAGTACGTCGGTCTCCCAGTCCTCGTGGCAGGAGGAGGCGGCGAGGAGCTGGGCGGCGGCCCGTTCCGCCGGGTGGCCGCCCAGGTGCAGCAGCAGGGCGGCGTGCACCCGGATGCTCTCCGCCTCGGCCGGGGTCATGGCCTCCTCGACGGCTTCGCCCACCACCGGGTGGACGAATCGGGGCACGGGGCCTTCGGCGAGCAGACCGAGCCGGCGCAGCACCCTGAGGGCTTCGATCCGGCCGGTGCCGTCGAGGCCGGCGAGTCTGCCGATCAGCTCCTCGTCCGCGCCGTCGCCGAGCACGGCGAGAGCCGTGGCGAACTCCCGTACCGGCGCGGGCTGGTCGCGCAGGACGACGGCGAACCGTTCGTGCAGGGCCGCCGGGCGGGCCGCGTGGACGGCCCGGACGTCGTCCGCGGACCCGGGCCCTTCCCCGGTCCCCGGCAGTGCGTCGAGGATGGCGGTGAGCAGCAGCGGCCGGCCGCCGGTCACCTCGTGGCAGGCCCGTGCGTAGGCCGGGTCGACGGGGCGCCCCGTCAGGACGCCGACCAGGTCCGCGGTGCCCTCGGGCGGCAGCGGGCCCAGCCGCACGACGCGGGAGGCGCGTTCGACGAGCTGCTGGAGCCGGGGCGCGTCCTCGCCGGGGTCGCCTTCGCGCAGGGTGACGACGAGGGTGACGCGCAGCCCCGCCACGCGTCCGGCCAGCAGGCCCAGCCGGCGCAGGGAGGTGACGTCGGCCCACTGGAGGTCGTCGACGAGCATGAGCAGCGGTGTGCGGGCACTGTACTCGGCCACCAGCCCGAGGAAGCCGTCGTCCTGCGGGGACCCCACCGACGGGCCCGCGCAGTCGCCGGGCGGCGCGGCGGGGGCGCCCGGCAGCAGGGGGGTCAGCAGCTGGCCGAGTACGCCCGCCTCGAAGTCGCGTTCGAACACGGCTCCGCTGGCGGTGACGACGCGCAGGCCACGGCGTTCCGCCCGCTCCGGCAGGGCGCGCAGCAGGGCGGTCTTGCCCGTGCCCAGGCCGCCGGTGACGACCACCAGCGAGCCGCCGCCGGCGCCGTGGCGCACCGCGTCCATGGCGCCGGTGATCAGGTCGAGCTCCTTCTGGCGGTGCAACAGGGGCCTCATCGTTCCTCCGTGTGTTCTGGGACGGCCCGGGGAGGGCCGGGTGTGGCTCACGGGCCGGGGAGCCGCGCCGCCGCCCGGCCCGTCGCGCCGGGCGGGACGGGCGGGACGGGCGGGACGGGCGGGACGGGCGGGACGGGCGGGACGGGCGGGACGGCGGCGTCATGTGGACTCCCCCGCCGTCCGCCGCAGCGCCGCGGCCAGCTGGGGCCGTCCCCGGATGCCGAGCTTGCGGTAGACCTTGGTCAGGTGGAGCTCGACGGTCCGGGGGGTGACGGCCAGTTCCTCGGCGACGGCCCGGTTGCCCAGGCCGTCGGCGGCGAGTGCCGCCACGCGCAGCTCGGCGCGGGTCAGCGCTCCCGTACCCGCCGCGGTCCTGTCCGGGGCCACGCCTCCCGCTCCCCGCCGCACGGACGCGGCCGGCGACGGGGAGGCCGACGGGAACCGGGGCGACGGCAGGCGCTCGGACGGGGACGGGGGCGCGGAACGGGACGGCGGCGCGGAACGGGACGGGAGCGGGAGCCCGGTGGTCCCGGCCCCGGGGGCCGCCCCCCGGTCGCTGCCGAGCAGGGAGTCGACGGTCAGGTGGCCGGAGGACGGGGCGGTGCCGAGGGCGACCAGCGCCTGCCGGTACTGCCAGCTGACCGGCCTCCCGCGGCCCGGAGCCGGGATTCCCCCGACGCCCGCGGCCCCGGCCCCCTCCCCCAGCGCCGCGGCCATGGCGGTGGGCGAACCCCACAGCAGGGCCCGCCGGCGTTCCTCCGCGAGCAGCGCCGCGGCCGCCGGGTCTCCGGGCTCGCGGGCCCGCGCAGCGGCCGAACGCCACGGCAGCACCGCCGGGTTGACCGCCTGCCGGGCCAGCAGCTGCCGCCCGCACTCCAGCAGGTCGGCGAAGGCCTGGTCGCGCATTCCGCCGGCGAGCCGGACCCGGCCCCGGGCGTACAGCAGGTAGGCCCAGGGCAGCCCGCCCTCGGCGCCGGGCGGCAGCTCGGTCGCGAGGGCCCGCTCGGCCGCCGTCCTGTCGCCCCGCCGCAGGTGCAGCAGGGCCCGTAACGCGAGGGGGCCGGGAGCCATCAGCGGGTGCCAGCAGCGGCTGGGCATGATCGCCTCGCACCGGTCCAGGGCCTCGGCGGCGGCGCTTTCGCGGCCGGCGCGCAGTTCGGCGAGGCAGGTGACGAGCAGGGCGAGGCCCGCGACCGCACGCGCGTCGCTGCGCTCGGCGCCCACCAGGATCTCGTCGAGCGCGCGGCGCGCCTCCGCGGTGTCCCCGGTGAGGACGAGCGCGTGCGCGGCCGCCGCCCGGACGGTGGGCGGAACGTGCTCGCGCACCCGCGGGGCCAGTGCCGTCCGGGCGAGCCACCGGGCCCGGTCGATGTTCCGGCCGTGCTGCGCGGTGCGCCAGGCGGCGACGGCCGCTTCGGCGGAGCGTTCCGGCGCGGGCGGGCCGGTGTCGGGCAGGAGCGGCTCGCCGCTGTCGGCCGGGTCCGGCCTGCTGTACTCGGTGATCCAATGGAGGGCGCGCAGTCCCGACCGCTCGGCACTGCCCGGGCGGGCGGCGTCGGCGGCCCTGGCGATACGGGGGCGGGGGGTGTCGACGTCGCCCCGGGCCACGAGGAGTTCCGCGGCGTGCAGCAGGGCGCGGCCCGTCTCGGCGTCGGCGACCGCGTCGGCGACGGCCGCGGTCCCGTCGCCGGGGGTCTGCAGGGCGCGGTACAGGTGGCGGCTCGCGGCCTCGGGTCCGGTGGGCAGCACGGCCGCGCTCAGGTCGGTGAGGAGCCGGATCCGCAGGGCGGGTGGCACCGGCTCGCGCAGCGCCCGTTCGAGCAGCCGGGCCGCGCGGTCGGGCCGGCCGGTGGCCCGGCACTCCGCGGCCTCGCGGCGCAGGGCCTCCACCGCCCAGGTGGCCCCGATCCGGCGGGCGTCCAGCAGCAGCCGGGCGAGCGCGCGGTCGGGCAGGGCCGCGCGGTGGGCCCAGTCGGCCGCCCGTGCGTGCAGTTCCTCGCGGTGTTCGCTGCCGAGGTCGGCGAGGACGGCGCGGGCCGCGGCGGCGGTCCGGAACGCGGGGCGTCGTCCCGGTGCGAGCAGGCCGGTTCCGCGCAGCAGTGCCAGGGCCCGGGAGGTGCCGAGGGCACGTGGGCCGGCCAGCGCGTCGATCAGGCCGGGGGTGCAGTCGGGTCCGGCGACGGCGATGGCGCGCAGGACTGCGAGGAGTTCGTCGGGCAGCAGGGCCAGGGTCCGTACGGTGCGTTCCCGTACCGCCTCCGCCGCGCTCTCCTCCAGCCGGCCGGGGTGGTCGGTGCCGGGCGTCCAGCCGTGCCGGACGAACCGTCCGACGATCGAGCGCATCAGGGCCGGGCTGCCGTCGGCGTGCCGGACCGCGTCGGCGAGGAAGGCCTCGTCCACCGGGGCCTGCCAGCTCCCGGCGATGAACTCGCCGACGGCGCCGTCCGACAGCGGGCCCAGGGTCAGCGTGTGGCGGGTCACGGCGTCCTCGCCGGCCAGGGTGCAGGGATCGATCCGTTCGTCCGCTGCGGCCGGAACGGCGCTGTTGCGGGACGTGAGGAGCATCAGGGGCAGCCCGGCCAGCCTGCGGGCCAGCGACCGCAGGGCGCGCAGCGACTGCGGGTCGGCCCACTGGACGTCGTCGACGACGAGGAGCAGGGGTCCGCCGCGGGCGGCCTCCAGGACGTCGGCGCACAGGTCCGGGTCCGTCGTCCGGCGGGGCCGCGCGCCGTCGGCGTGCGCGGCCGCTTGTCGTACGGTGCCGTGGGACGGGGAGCCGGGGCCGGTGCGGGCGGGCGCGGAGAGCAGTGCGCCGAGCCGCCCGGCCACGCCGTGGGGCAGCCCGGCCTCCTCCGCCGTCGCCCGGACGGCGGCGACCCCCATGCCCGCGCCCCCGGCCAGGGCCGCCGCGTGGTCGAGCAGTGCGCTGCGTCCCGTGCCGGGCGGCCCGTGGACCTCGACGAGCGCCGGCCGTCCCGTGCGCACCTGTCCCAGCAGGCCGTGCAGCAGGCCGGCCTCGGCGTCCCGTCCGATGAGGGCGGCCGGTTCCCCGGTCCCGCCCGGCCGCCTCCGGTGCGCCGGTGGCGTGGCGCGAACCGGGTGCTCCGCTGTCGTCCGCTCCATGACTGTCCGTCCTCCAGGGGTGTCGTGTCGATCGGGGCTCCCCCGGCTGCCGCCCGGGTGTGCCCCCGGCTGCGTGACGTCCCCGGGACTCAGGACGTGGCGGAGAGGCCGTCCGCCGGTCTGGGCGCGCCGGGGTGGCGGCCGAGGCCGCGCGGCAGGTCGGCGCGGCCGCGCACGTCGAGCTTGCGGTAGACGTTGGTCAGGTGCATCTCCACCGTGCGCGGGGTGATGAACAGGGCTTCCGCGATCCCCTTGTTGCTGTGGCCGCGCTCGGCGAGCGTCGCGATCCGGCGCTCGCTGTGGGTGAGGGAGTCGAGGGGGATGGTCGCGAGCTGCGGCATCCGGCCTCCCGCGGTCACCAGCGCGTCGCGCGCGACGGCGGCGAGCACGCGGTAGCCGCAGCGGGTGGCGAGGCCGATGGCCCGGCGCAGATGGCCGCGGGCGCCGCGGGCGTCCCCGAGGGCGAGCAGTTCACGGCCGAGCTGGTATTCGGCCTTGGCGAGGTCCAGCCGGGCCGGGGACTCGGACAGCAGGTCGACGGCCCGGCCCAGCAGGCCCGTACGGTCGCGGCCTTCGACGACCGAGGCCTCCGCGATCAGGCCCAGGCCCAGGGCGCGCGGCGTGCCCCAGCGGCGGGCGCGTTCCCGGGCGGCCGCGACGATGCCGGCGGCTTCGGCTCCCCGGCCCAGGCCGCCGAGGGTGGTGGCGGTGGGCAGCCACCAGGGGGCCAGGACCGGGTTGGCGATGCCGGCCTCCTCCTCGCTGCGGCCGCAGCGGCGCCACAGTTCCAGGGCGCCTTCCAGATCGCCCAGTTCCCGTAGGATCCGGCCCTTCGTGTACAGGTAGTGCTGCCATTCCCAGACGCTCCGGTCCAGGTCGGGCGCGGAACGGGCGAGCGCGTCGAGTACGGCGGCCGCCTGCCGGGGCTCGCCCTGGGAGAGGAGTACGGAGCTCAGCGCGATGCGCGCGAACGGTGGGGCCCCGGCCGGTCCGACGGCCTCGACGGCGGCCCAGGCGTCCCGTGCGGCGCCGGGTACGTCGCCGATGCCGTGGAGGATCAGGGACCTGCCCGCCAGCGCGGCGCGGCGCGGCCACAGCGGCGGGTGGGTCTCGGCCGGGGACAGCGCCTGGTCCAGTGCCGTCAGTGCTTCGTCGACGGAGTCGGCGAGCGCGAGCACGGCCGAGCAGCAGAACACGCCCCAGCCCGCGGTGCCCGGCTCGTCGGCGCGCAGGGCCTTGCGGGCGAGCGCGGCCGCCCGGCCCGCGGATCCGCCGTCCAGCGCGGCGAAGGCGCTGAGGGCCGCGAGCAGCCGCCGGTCGGCCGGGCTGTGTCCGCTCGGCACGGGCAGGGCGGCGGCCCGGGCGCGGGCCGCGGGCAGGGCCGTCCGGTCGTTCACCGCCGTGGCCAGCAGGGCGGATTCGACGGTGACGCGCACTTCGCGGTCGGCGGGCTCCGGGCCGGCACCGGTCCCGGCGCGCAGCTCGCCCAGCACCCGCTCCAGTAATCGCAGCGCCTCGGGGGCCCGGCGGGTGCCGAGCGCCATCATGGCGTACTGCACTGCGACGGGTGCCCGTTCCCGCGGGTGCGGCATGAGGTCGAGTGCCTGGCGCAGGTGCCACAGCGCGTCCGCGGGCGAGACGAAGGTACGGCCCGCCGCGCGGGCCAGTTCGACGTGCAGGTTGCCGCGCTCGGTGGCGGTGAGCCCGCTGCCCGGGGAACCGTGCAGCCAGCGGCCGGCGGCCCCGACGGTCGCACGGGTCGGTGCTTCGGCGAGGGCTTCGCGCAGCACGGCGAACATCCACGGTTCGTCGATCCGCTCCAGCAGGGCGAGCTGCTCGGCGACTTCGGCCGCGGGGCGCCCGGCGTCGCTGAGGACCCGGGCGGCGCGGACCCGCAGTCCGCGCAGCTCCTGGCAGTCCAGGGCCGCGAGGACCGCCGTGCGGATCCCCTCGCGCATCCGCGGCGGAGAGTCGGCCGGTACGGCCTCGATGTGGCGCAGCCGGCCCAGCGCGGACTCCACCTGCCGTCCGCTCAGCCCGCTGAGCGCGGCGAGCGGGTCGGCGGCGGCGCTGCCGAGCACGGCGAGGGCCGTGGCCACCTGCCGGACGGGGCGGGGGCCGGCGGCGAGGAACTCGGGGACCAGGGAGGCCAGCACGCTCTGGTGGACGGTGCCCAGCTGGTGCAGGGCGTCGGCGCCCGGCGGGATCCCCACGGTGCGCAGGGTGTGGAGCAGTCGGTCGAGCAGCAGCGGGTTGCCGCCGGTGATCTCCGTGCAGCGCCGGACGAACGGCTGGTCGGCCGGGGCTCCGAGGACGCGCGTGATCATTCGCTGGGTTTCGCGCTCGTCCAGCGGCCCGAGTTCCAGGAGGGCGCAGCGGTCCTGGGCGAGGATCTCTGTGAGCACCCGGGTACCGGGGCCCGGGACGCCGGTGCGCTGGGCCAGGACGATCAGCAGGGGCTGCCCGGCGGACCGGCGCAGGATGAAGTCGGCGCAGCGCATGGAGGCTTCGTCGCACCACTGGGCGTCGTCGATGACCAGGGCGGTGGGGCCGTCGGCGAGCAGCTCCAGGGCGCGCCGGTGCAGCCGGCGCCAGTCGCGGTGCGTATCGCGCGGCCCGGGGGCGTCGCACGGTCCGTCGGCCGCGTCCGGTCGTACGGGCGGGCTCTCGGGCGGGCTCTCGGGCGGCGGTTCGAGGAGGGCGTCGACCGCGCGGACCCGGCAGGCGGCTCCGGGAAGGCCGGCGACGCGGCGTACGGCCATGCCCTCGGCCGCCAGACGCTCGCTCGCGACGGCCAGCAGACGGGTCCGGCCGATCCCGGCGGGCCCCCTGACGAGCACGGCACGCGCGGTCCCCTCCCGGGCGGCCGCGGCGTGGCGCAGCAGGGCGTCGAGTTCGGCGGTGTGGGTGTCCAGGCTCCGGGCCGGGCCGTGGGCCCGGGCGGAACCGACCGTGACCACCACAGTATTTCCCTCTTCCTGAAACCGTTCCTGGCATCCGGTGTCCCAAACGCCATAATCCTCCCCCCGTACAAACAAGATCGTAGGCGACACCAAGGGAGAACTCGGAAGAGATCCGGCGGATTTGAGCCAGAATGCACTGATCCTTGGCCAAGGCGCGCCAGACGCCTCCAGCGGGGTGCGGTAAAGGGGCGCATCATTTCGGCCGTTCCGCTCGGCCGAATTCCCGAGCACCCGAAGAAACGACGGGAACGGCACGGCCGCGGACGGTGGAGGCGGAACGGTATTCGGCCATCAATTCCTTCTTTATGCCCTGCGCTATCGTGCCCGAACAGCCGTCCGCCGATGCCGAGAGACCGGAGCGCCCCGTGCAGTCCTCCCTGGAGCCCGCCTGCCCGCCGCCGGGCTGGGCCGTCTCGGACTGGCCCGCGGTGCGGCCCGTGCCGGCCGAAGGGGCGCTGGACCTGTGGCTGCTGCACGTCTCCGACGCGGGGCTGCGCTCCGTCGTCCTGGACCGGTCCCCGCTGGACGAGGAGGAACGCGCCCGGGTCGCGGCCTTCGTCTACCCGGCCGACCGCGACCGCTACGTGGCCGCGCACCTGACCCTGCGCCGGGTGCTCTGCGCCTACCGGGGCGTCACCCCGGCGGAGCTGACGTTCGCACGCCAGTCCTGCCCGTGCTGCGGCGGACCGCACGGCCGTCCCGTCCTGGCGGGCCCCGGTGGGCCGCACTTCTCGATGTCCCACACCGGCGGCCTGGTGTTGATCGCGGTGGCCGGGCGGCCCGTCGGTGTCGACGTCGAGCGGCTTCCGGCGCCGCACAAGGCCACCACGGTCGGCGAAGTGCTGCACCCGGCGGAGCAGAGGGAGATCCATGCCGCGCCGCCGTCGTTGCGCCCCGCGGTCTTCGCCCGGCTGTGGGCGCGCAAGGAGGCGTACCTGAAGGGACTCGGCACCGGCGTCGGCCGCGGCCCCGACCTGGACTACCTGGGCAACCCCGCACCCGGCGCCCCGGCCCGGCCGCCCGGCTGGACCGTGAAGGACGTACCCGTGGGACCGGAACACGCGGCGGCCCTGGCCCTTTCGCGCCCCGCCGGCGGCCCCGACCTCGTGGTCCGCTCCCACTTCCTCGGTTCGCTGGACCGGGCCGCGCCCCTGACGCTGAACGGGGTCCCGACCGGAGCGGATTTCACCCGACCCCTTCCCGGACGAGGCGCCCCGACGGAAAGCCGAATGACCGGAAGGTGAACTCGCGGACTTCCGGATCCGCCCCGGAAGTCCCCGCGGAAGGGACGCGAGCGCCGCCTCCCTCCCCAATGCGACCCCAATCCGGAGCCCTTTGGCTTCCGATCCGGCCGGGGGATCGAGCCAGCCGGAGAGGCCGAATCGAATACGGTTTCACGCCCGTGCGACTTCGGTGGCCGAAGGCCGGGGCAGCTGACCCACCGGGCAGCACGGGCCCGATACGAGCGCCCCCGCCGGGCGCCGGGCCGGCACCCCTCCTGAGCCGGAGTGGCGCCACCCGACGCCACTCGACGCCATCTGGCACCACCTGGCACCACCCGACACCTGACACCACCTGGCACCACCTGGCGCCACTCGGGGCCACTTGGCACCACTCGGGGCCGTCCGGCACCACCAGCAGCCCATGAGCACCGATGACACCACGCACCACACCCCCGAACTCCATCGCATTTCCGCAGATCAGCGCGCTGTAGACCTCAACCCGATCCGTGGATGCCCGCGCACCCCTTGCGCATGGCGCCACTATGGCGCCATCATGGCGTCATGGACCTCACTCCGTATGTCGACACCCTCCGCCGCGAACTGGCGGTGGCCGCCGAAGCCGGCGGCGACGAAGCCCGAGAGCTGGCAGAGAGACTCACCGCTCCCCTGGAGTCGGCGACCCGGCTGACCATGCTCCACGTGCTCTCCGCCGCGATGGACGAGGTCACCCGTGAACTCGCCCCCGGCTCGGTCGACGTACGTCTGCGCGGCCTGGACCCCGACTTCGTGGTGACGCTGCCGCCCGTCGAAGGCGGCACCCCGGAGGTAACCGCCGCCCCCGTCGAACCGGTCGGCGCGCAGACGCCCGCCGAGGGCGACGAGACCGGCACCGCCCGCGTCAACCTGCGTCTGCCCGCCCATCTCAAGGCGCGGGCCGAGGAGGCCGCGAGCCGTGAGGGCCTGTCGGTCAACGCGTGGCTGGTGCGGGCCGTATCGGCCGCGGTCGACGGCGGCACCCGGCCGCGTACGACGCAGAAGTCCCAGACCGTCGGACAGAGCTTCACGGGGTGGGTCCGCTAGCCGCACCATCCCCTCGACGCCACCCGCACCACTTCACCCACACCGCGTCCCACCAGCGGGGACATCCAGAAGAGCCAAGAGGACGGGACAGCCATGCCTTCTTTCGACACTCCCGAACCGGTCTCGGTCACCGCACGCGTGGAGGCCGGTTCCATCCAGTTCACCGCGGGCGACCGCCTCGACACGGTCGTCGAGGTACGGCCCCGCGACCCGAAGCGGGACCTCGACGTACGGACGGCCGACCAGACCGAAGTCACGTACACGGGCGGCGTGCTGACCGTCAGGACTCCCAAGTCCAACCTGCTCGGCCGTACCGGAACCGTCGATCTGACGGTCGAACTCCCCACGGGCTCACGCATCGACACGACCGGTGCCTGGACCCAGGTGGTCGGCGAGGGCCGGCTCGGCGAGGTCCGCGTGAAGACCTCGTCGGGCGACGTCCGCCTCGACACGACCGGCCCGCTGAAGCTGACCGCCTCACACGGCTCGATCACCGTGGACCGGATCGAGGGCACGGCCGAGATCACCACCAGCTCCGGCAGCCTGCGCGTCGGCGTCGTCGACGGCCCCGCCGTCCTGAAGAACTCGCACGGCACCACGACCGTCGGCGCCGCCAACGGCGAGCTGCGGGTGAGCGGTGCCAACGGCGACATCGAGATCCGCCGGGCCGAGGGTTCGGTCACCGCCACCACCGCCCACGGCACCCTGCGCGTGGGCGAGGTGGCCCGCGGCACCGTCCAGTTGGAGACCTCCTACGGGGCCATCGAGGTCGGCGTCCGCGAGGGCACGGCCGCCTGGCTCGACGTCAACTCGGGCTCCGGCCAGGTGCGCAACTCGCTCACCGCGTCCGAGACCCCGGGGGAGGCCGAGGACACCGTGAAGATCCGCGCCCGCACCCGGTACGGCAACATCGACGTCCGCCGCGCCAAGGCCTGACGCCAAGAGCACCGGTCTCCGCCCACGGCTCACCCGCCCCTCCATTCAATTCCGGCCTTCGAAAAGGGAGGGCACCATGCCTTCTTCTGTCATGTCCACCTCAAGCCGCGGCGACGGGCACCCGTCCCCGATCGCGATCTCCGCCGTCGGGCTGCGCAAGTCCTACGGCGACAAGACCGTCCTCGACGGAGTCGACCTGGCCGTCGCCGAAGGAACCGTCTTCGCCCTGCTCGGGCCGAACGGCGCGGGCAAGACCACCGCCGTGAAGATCCTCTCCACGCTCATCACCGCCGACGCCGGGCAGGCCCGCGTCGGGGGCCACGACCTGACCACCGACCCCCAGGCCGTCCGCGCCACCATCGGTGTCACCGGCCAGTTCTCCGCCGTCGA
>NZ_JBVIKC010000069.1:0-33158 GCF_055581065.1 Streptomyces sp. NPDC031479 | reverse complement strand
CCCCCCCCCCCCCCCCCCCCCCCCCCCCCCCCCCCCCCCCCCCCCCCCCCCCCCCCCCCCCCCCCCCCCCCCCCCCCCCCCCCCCCCCCCGGGCCCGGTTCGCCGGCGGCACCACCCGGCTCCCGCCCCGCCTACGGACTCCGCAGGCTGCGCACGTCGAGGTGGCGCAGCACCCGGTCCACGATCTCCGGGTCCGCCCCCGGCTCGCTCCGCGCGGCCAGCACCTCGTGCCGGGCGGCGGACATCATCTCCCGCTGGATCCGCTGCACGTCCCTGATCCGCTCCACCCGCTTCCCGTACGCCTCCCGCCGCTCCTCGTCGACCAGGTCGGGGCTGATCCTGGCCCCGACGTCGTACGCGCGCCGGTACAGCGTCTCCACCAGGTCCTCGGGCAGGTCCTCGACCTCCTCGATCTCCTTCAGCCGCCGCTTCGCCGCCTTCGCCGCGCGCAGCGCCAGCCGCCGCCGGCCCTCGCGCTCGGCGTCGGCGTCCGCCTCCACCCCCAGCCGCCGCACCAGCCAGGGCAGCGTCAGCCCCTGGCACACCAGGGTCACCATGATCACCGCGAAGGCGATGAACACGATCTCGTCCCGGCCTGGGAAGGGCTCCCCGGCGCCCGTGCGCAGGGGGATGGCCAGGGCCAGCGCCACCGAGGCCACCCCGCGCATCCCGGCCCACCACATCACCACGCTCTCCCGCCAGCTCAGCGGGATCTCCTCGTCGTAGTCGCGCCGGCGGTGCAGCTTCTTCGCCAGCCAGCCCGCCGGCAGCAGCCAGACCAGCCGTACGGCGACGACCACCACGATCACGACCGCCGCCCAGCCGACCATCTCCCAGGCCCGGCCCTTCGCGACGCCGAAGACGTTGTGCAGCTCCAGCCCGATCAGTCCGAACGCCACGCCGGTGACCAGCGTGTCGACGATCTCCCAGAAGGTGTGCCCGGCCAGCCGCCCCAGCACGTCGTCGGCGTCCGAGGCGAACTCGGCGAGGAACAGGGCGGTCGTCAGCACGGCCAGCACCCCCGAGCCCTGGAGTTCCTCCGCCACCACGTACGCGACGAACGGCACGAGCAGCGTCAGCCCGATCTGGAGCGTGGCGTCCCCGAGCCGGCCCATCATCCACTGCGTCACCCAGCCGAGCCCGAGCCCCACGGCCACCGCGACGACCGCGGACAGCACGAACTCCCCGAGCGCGTCGGGCCACGAGAAGCTGCCGCTGACGACGGCGGCGACGGCGACGTGGTAGAGCACGATGGCGGTGACGTCGTTGAACAGCCCCTCCCCCTCCAGGATCGACACCATCCTGCGGGGCAGTCCGAGCGATCCGGCGACGGCGGTGGCCGCGACGGGGTCGGGAGGGGCGATGAGCGCGCCGAGCGCGACGGCGGCGGCGACGGGCAGCCCCGGCACGACGGCGTGCGCGACGGCCGCGACGGCGGCGGTGGTCACGAAGACCAGGGCCACGGCCAGCAGCAGGATCGGCCGTACGTTGGCCGCGAACTGGCGCCAGGAGGTGCGCTGCGCGGAGGCGTACAGCAGCGGGGGCAGAAGGAGCGGCAGGATGTACTCGGGCGGGATGTCGACGTTCGGCACGGCGGGCACCAGTGCCAGCACCACCCCGGCGATGGTCATCAGCACGGGCGCGGGCAGCCCCAGCCGGTCCCCGAGCGGAACGGTGACGACGGCCCCGAGCAGCAGCACGAACAGCAGAGCAAGCTGATCCACTCCCCCACCCTGCCAGGCCGCCGCCGCTGGGCCACGAGGGTCGGGGGCCACCCCACCGGCGTGTCGGCCCCGGCCCGCCCCCGGCCCCGCACGGGCGCGGGCCCCTGGGCCCGGTCGCGTGCCGGGTCCCGCGGGCGCGGGTCACGGCACGGCGCTCCGCGCCCGCGCCTCAAACGCCGGCGGGGCTGGAATTGCGCTCCGCGCAATCCAGCCCCGCCGGCGTTCGAAGCGCGGGGGTCCCCCGGTCGGGCCCGGCAGGGCTACGGCAGGGTGCGCCGCATCGAGCGGTGCGGGATGCCCGCGTCCTGGAACTCCGGCCCGTAGGCCCCGTAGCCGAGCCGCTCGTAGAAGCCCATCGCGTGCGTCTGCGCGCCGAGGTCGACCGCCGTCAGTCCCAGCCCGGCCGCCTCCGCCTCGATCGCCCGGACCAGCGCGACCCCGACGCCCAGTCCGCGCGCGGACTTCCGTACGGCGAGGCGCCCCAGCGAGCCGACCTCGGGCGAGCCGGTCTTGCCGAGGGCCTCGGGGCCGTGCAGCAGGCGTCCGGTGCCCAGGGCCGCGCCGTCCGGGCCCACGGCCAGCACGTGCACCGCGACCGCGTCGTACGCGTCGTACTCGATCGACTCCGGCACGGACTGCTCGACCACGAACACGTCGGTCCGCACCGCGTAGCAGGCGGCCAGGTCCTCCTCCGAGGAGGCCACCCGCACCGAGACGGACGTCACTGGCTCTCGGCCCGGATCACATCCAGCGCGTGCTGGAGGTCGGCCGGGTAGCCGCTCTCGAACTCCACCCACTGCCCGTCGGCCGGGTGCTCGAAGCCGAGCCGGACGGCGTGCAGCCACTGCCGGGTCAGCCCGAGCCGCTTGGCGACGGTCGGATCGGCACCGTAGGTCAGGTCGCCGACGCAGGGGTGGCGGTGCGCGGACATGTGAACGCGGATCTGGTGCGTGCGCCCCGTCTCCAGCTTGATGTCCAGCAGCGACGCGGCGCGGAACGCCTCGATCAGGTCGTAGTGGGTGACGGAGGCCTTGCCGTCCTGGGTCACCGCCCACTTGTAGTCGGCGCTGGGGTGGCGCCCGATCGGCGCGTCGATGGTGCCGCTCATCGGGTCCGGGTGGCCCTGCACCAGCGCGTGGTAGCGCTTGTCGACGACCCGCTCGCGGAACTGGTTCTTCAGCGAGGTGTACGCGCGCTCGGACTTGGCGACGGCCATCAGGCCGGAGGTGCCGACGTCGAGGCGGTGGACGATGCCCTGCCGCTCGGACGCGCCGGAGGTGGAGATCCGGTAGCCGGCGGCGGCGAGGCCGCCGATGACGGTGGTGCCGGTCCAGCCGGGGCTCGGGTGCGCGGCGACGCCGACCGGCTTCATGATCACGACGATGTCGTCGTCGTCGTGGACGATCTCCATGCCGGGTACGGGCTCGGCGACGAGCTCGACCGGGCGCGGCGGGGCGGGCATCTCGACTTCGAGCCAGGCGCCGCCGTGCACGCGCTCGGACTTGCCGACGACGCTGCCGTCGACCGAGACCTTCCCCTCCGACGCCAGCTCGGCCGCCTTCGTCCGGGAGAAACCGAACATACGGGCGATGGCGGCGTCCACGCGCTCGCCTTCGAGGCCATCGGGAACGGGCAGGGTGCGGATCTCGGGAATCGTACTCACCCGTCGAGTATGCAGGACTCGGCAGAGGACCATTCCCGCGATCGGCCCGGGACCGGCCCGCGACGGGGCGTACGGCGGGCGTACGGCGGGCCCCCGACGGGCCCGCGATCAGTCGCGCGATCAGTCCTTGTGGACGGTGCCGTCCGGGTCCAGGCCCTTGAAGGACAGCAGGACGATCAGGATGCCGCCGCACACGATCGCCGAGTCCGCGAGGTTGAAGACGGCGAAGTGGGCGGGGGCGATGAAGTCGACCACCGCACCGCGGAACACCCCCGGCGAACGGAAGATCCGGTCGGTGAGGTTGCCCAGCGCGCCGCCCAGCAGCAGACCGAGGGCGATCGCCCACGGCAGGCTGTACAGCTTGCGCGCCAGCCGGACGATCACCACGATCACGGTCGCCGCGATGCAGGTGAAGATGATCGTGAACGCCTCGCCGAAGCCGAAGGCGGCGCCGGGGTTGCGGATCGCGTTGAACTGCAGCAGATCGCCGAGGACCCGGATCGGGGGCTGGTGCTCCAGCCGGGCCACGACCAGCATCTTGCTGCCGAGGTCGACCAGGTACGCGAGCACCGCCACGACGAGCAGCGCCGCGATCCGCCGGCGCCCCTTGGGTGCGTCCGGCCCCGGCTGCGGCTCGGCGTCGTCCCCGACCTCCGGCGTACCGATGATGCGCTCCGCCTCTGCCACGTGAGTCCCTCGACTAGCTCGATCCCGACGAGACACGAGAGTACGTCAGGGGACGCACCTCGTGCCTAGTGCCTCCGCTCCTGCTTCTGCTTGCAGTCCACGCACAGGGTGGCCCGCGGGAAGGCCTGCATCCGCGCCTTGCCGATGGGCTGCCCGCAGTTCTCGCAGAGTCCGTACGTGCCCGCCTCCAGACGTTCCAGGGCCCGCTCGGTCTGCTCCAGCATCGAGGTGGCGTTCGCGGCGAGGGCCAGTTCGGACTCCCGGGTGATGTTCTTGGTCCCGGTGTCGGCCTGGTCGTCGCCCGCGCCGTCCCCCGAGTCCCGCATCAGGCCCGTGATGGCGACCTCGGAGGCGTCGAGCTCGGTACGCAGCCGCAGGATCTCCGAGACCAGTTCCGTACGGGCCTCCTCGACCTCCTGCTCGGTCCAGGGGTCCTCGCCGGGGCGTACGGCGAGCTCGCCGGGCGTGGTGGCCGCCGCCGTGGCCCGCGCCTTGGGGAGCCCGCTGGTGGCCGCAGCGGCCGTCTTCCTGGCCGTACCCGCAGTCTTCTTGGCAACCACTTTCCGAGCTCCCGTCTTCCGCGCGGCCGGGGCCGCCCCCTCGGCCGCGGCCGGGGTGGCCGCCGCCTTGCCCGTGGTGCTCTTCGCGGCCGCCTTCGTCGCCGTGGCGTCGGCCGCCTTCGCCGGGGCCTTCCGCGCCGCGGTCTTCTTCGCGGCGGCCTTCTTCGTAGTGGTCTTCGGCGCCGTTGTCTTCTTCGCCGCCGTCTTCTCGGCCGGAGCAGCCCGTTTGGCGGCAGGCGTGGAGCCTGGCACAGCAGCCACCTCCTGCGTCGCCGTCTTCTTCGCCACCATGGCCGCGGCCCCTTTTCACATACTGTGATCTTGTTCGTGAATCGTGCCGGAACGATAAATCGGCGCCGACCACACGGCAACGGGGCACGCGTCCATCGAGGTCAACCTGCATCCGTTGTGCCCAGCGGGAAGCCCGGTAATCCGCCCCACCCGCCCCGCTGGATCCCGTACCGGGCGATCAGCCCGTCCGGGTCACCCCGCGGACGCCGCGATAACCGGTCTGCCGACCCGGGCCCCGGCCCTTACACTGGGCGCAGCGAGAGGCATGGACGGGGACGAGTAGCGTCGGACGCAGCCAGGAGCGACCCGGGGACGGTGAGAGCCCGGGGGCGAGCGCGACGTGAAGGATCACCCCTGAGCCGCCGGAAGAAAGCCCGTACGGATCCCCGTGGGGCGAGTAGAACCGGCTTCGCACCCCAATGAGGGGGCCGCCGGACCTGTCCGGGGGCCAAGGAGGGTGGTACCGCGGGAGCTGCAGCGCTCTCGTCCCTCCGGACGGAACTGACACCCCGCCGGAGGAAGAGTTCAGCCTCATGACCACACCGCCGCAGTACCGCCCGGTACCCGCCCAGGTCGACCTGCCTGCCCTTGAGCACGCGGTCCTCGACTTCTGGCGCGAGAGCAAGACCTTCGCGAAGACCCTGGAGCAGTCCGAGGGACGCCCCGAGTGGGTCTTCTACGAGGGCCCGCCCACCGCGAACGGCATGCCCGGCGCGCACCACATCGAGGCCCGCGTCTTCAAGGACGTCTTCCCCCGGTTCCGCACCATGCGCGGCTACCACGTGGCCCGCAAGGCCGGCTGGGACTGCCACGGCCTGCCCGTCGAGCTCGCCGTCGAGAAGGAACTCGGCTTCAACGGCAAGCAGGACATCGAGGCCTACGGCATCGCCGAGTTCAACGCCAAGTGCCGCGAGTCCGTGACCCGCCACACCGACGCGTTCACCGAGCTCACGACCCGCATGGGCTACTGGGTCGACCTGGACGACGCCTACCGGACCATGGACCCCGAGTACGTCGAGTCCGTGTGGTGGTCGCTGAAGGAGATCTTCAACAAGGGCCTGCTCACCCAGGACCACCGCGTCGCCCCCTGGTGCCCGCGCTGCGGCACCGGCCTCTCCGACCACGAGCTGGCGCAGGGCTACGAGACGGTCGTGGACCCCTCGGTCTACGTCCGCTTCCCGCTGACCTCCGGCCCCCTCGCGGGCGAGGCGGCGCTGCTGGTCTGGACGACGACCCCCTGGACCCTGGTGTCCAACACGGCCGTGGCCGCGCACCCCGAGGTCACCTACGTCGTCGCCCGCCGTACCGGCGGCGAGGACCCGGAGAAGCTGGTCGTCGCCCAGCCGCTGCTGGAGAAGTCCCTGGGCGAGGGCTGGGAGGCCACCGGCGAGTCCTTCACCGGCAAGGAGATGGAGCGCTGGACGTACCAGCGCCCCTTCGAGCTGGTCGAGTTCCCGGAGCCCGCCCACTACGTCGTGAACGCCGAGTACGTCACGACCGAGGACGGCACGGGTCTGGTCCACCAGTCCCCCGCCTTCGGCGCCGACGACCTCGCGGTCTGCCGCGCGTACGGCCTGCCCGTCGTGAACCCGGTCCGCCCCGACGGCACCTTCGAGGAAGAGGTCCCGCTGGTCGGCGGCGTCTTCTTCAAGAAGGCCGACGAGAAGCTCACCGCCGACCTCGACGCGCGCGGCCTGCTCTTCAAGCACATCGCCTACGAGCACAGCTACCCGCACTGCTGGCGCTGCCACACCGCCCTGCTCTACTACGCGCAGCCGTCCTGGTACGTCCGCACCACCGCCGTCAAGGACGCGATGCTGCGGGAGAACGAGAAGACGAACTGGTTCCCGGACTCGGTCAAGCAGGGCCGCTTCGGCGACTGGCTGAACAACAACATCGACTGGGCGCTGTCCCGCAACCGCTACTGGGGCACCCCGCTGCCGATCTGGCGCTGCGAGGAGGACCACCTCACCTGCGTCGGCTCCCGCGCCGAGCTGTCCGAGCTCTCCGGCCAGGACCACTCGAACCTGGACCCGCACCGCCCGTACATCGACGACGTCACCTTCACCTGCACGGCCGAGGGCTGCTCCCTGGAGGCCGTCCGCGTCCCCGAGGTCATCGACGCCTGGTACGACTCGGGTTCGATGCCGTTCGCACAGTGGGGCTACCCGTACAAGAACAAGGAGATCTTCGAGAAGCGCTACCCGGCGCAGTTCATCTCGGAGGCCATCGACCAGACCCGCGGCTGGTTCTACACGCTGATGGCGGTCGGCACCCTCGTCTTCGACAAGTCCTCCTACGAGAACGTGGTCTGCCTGGGCCACATCCTCGCCGAGGACGGCCGCAAGATGTCCAAGCACCTGGGCAACATCCTCCAGCCCATCCCGCTCATGGACCAGCACGGCGCCGACGCGGTGCGCTGGTTCATGGCGGCCGGCGGCTCCCCGTGGGCGGCGCGTCGCGTCGGCCACGGCACGATCCAGGAGGTCGTCCGCAAGACCCTCCTCACGTACTGGAACACGGTCGCCTTCCAGGCCCTGTACGCCCGCACCTCCGGCTGGGCCCCCTCGGCGGCCGACCCGGCCCCGGCCGACCGCACGGTCCTGGACCGCTGGCTGCTCTCCGAGCTCCACACCCTGGTCACCGAGGTCACCGAGGCGATGGAGTCCTACGACACCCAGCGCGCCGGCAAGCTCCTCTCCGCCTTCGTCGACGACCTCTCGAACTGGTACGTGCGCCGCTCGCGCCGCCGCTTCTGGCAGGGCGACAAGGGCGCCCTGCGCACCCTGCACGAGGTCGTCGAGACGGTCACCCGCCTGATGGCCCCGCTGACCCCCTTCATCACGGAGCGGGTCTGGCAGGACATGATCGTCCCGGTCACCCCGGAGGCCCCGGAGTCGGTGCACCTGTCCACCTGGCCGGTCGCGGACGCCACCGCGATCGACCCGGTCCTGTCGCGGCAGATGCTGCTGGTCCGCCGCCTGGTGGAGCTGGGCCGCGCGACCCGCGCGGAGTCCGGGGTCAAGACCCGCCAGCCGCTGTCGCGCGCGCTGGTCGGCGCGGCCGGTTTCGACGCGCTCTCGCCGGAGCTGCAGAGCCAGATCACGGAGGAGCTGAACGTCTCCTCCCTGGCCTCCCTCTCCGAGGTCGGCGGCTCCCTGGTGGACACCACGGCCAAGGCGAACTTCCGGGCGCTGGGCAAGCGCTTCGGCAAGGGCGTGCAGGACGTGGCGAAGGCGGTGGCCGCGGCCGACGCGGCGGCGCTGTCGCTGGCCCTGCGGTCCGGTTCCGCCGAGGTCGAGGTGAACGGGGAGTCCGTCTCGCTCACCCCGGAGGAGGTCATCATCACGGAGACCCCGCGCGAGGGCTGGTCGGTGGCCTCCGACTCCGGCGCGACGGTCGCCCTGGACCTGGAGATCACGCCGGAGCTGAAGCTGGCGGGCCTCGCCCGTGACGCGATCCGCCTGATCCAGGAGGCCCGCAAGAACTCCGGCCTCGACGTGGCGGACCGCATCGCCCTGCGGTGGTCCGCCGCGGAGCCGGAGGTCGTCACGGCCCTGACGGACCACGCGGCCCTGATCGCGGACGAGGTCCTCGCCACGGACTTCGCCTCCGGCGAGGCGGACGCGGCGTACGGCGAGCCGTTCACGGACGAGTCCCTGTCCCTGACGTTCCGCCTCCGCAAGGCGTAACTCCGGGCCCGGCGGCCCGCGCCTCTCCCTCCGGGGGGGTGCGGGCCGCTTTGTCTTTCCCCTCCCCGCCCTTCCACCGTTCCCGCCTCAGACGCCGGCGCGGCTGAAGGATCCGGGCCCGGCCCGTACCCGTGCCGGGTGCGGCTCCCGCCACGGCGCTCCGCGCCCGCGCCTCAAACGCCAGCCAAATCCAGCCCCGCCGGCGTTTGAGGCGCGGGGTCCGGGGGTGGAGCCCCCGAAGCGTCCGGGCGGAGCCCGGGGAACGGTGGAAGGGCGGGGAGGGGACGGCCCCGCGCAGCGGCCACCCACCCGCACCCACCCGCACCCGCACCCGCACCGGCACCGGCCCGCCGGAACGCGGAAACGGGCGGCGGGACGCGGAAACGGGCCGGGCCCGGGTTCCAGAAGGAACCCGGGCCCGGCCCGTAAGGCTGCCGACGACGAGCGGCGGCGCCTAGTTGTCGTCCTCGTCGATCAGGAAGCCCCGCATCGGAGACGGCGCCTGCTGCATCGGCTGCGGCGCGGCCGGCCGCACCGGAGCCATCGGCTGCGTCATCGCCGGGGACATCTGCTGCTGGCCGCCGTAGGACGGGCCACCACCCATCGGGGAGGGACCGCCCATGGGGGACGGAGCGCCCATGGACGGGTTGCCCATCGAGTGACCCATCGCACCGGCCGGAGCCATCGACGGCGAAGGCGACGGCGGCAGCGCCGGACCGGCCGGGTTCCGCGGCGGGGCCAGGGAGTCGTCGGCCTGGGTCTCCAGCTGGCGCAGCTGCGACTCCAGGTAGGACTTCAGACGCGTACGGTACTCGCGCTCGAAGCCCCGAAGGTCCTCGACCTTGCGCTCCAGCGTGGCGCGGGCGGACTCCAGGGAGCCCATCGCGACGCGGTGCTTCTCCTGCGCGTCCCGCTCCAGCGCGTCGGCCTTGGCACGGGCGTCCCGCTCCAGGCCCTCGGCGCGCGAACGGGCCTCGCCGACGATCTTGTTGGCCTCGGAGCGGGCCTCCGCGATCGCCTGGTCGGCGGTCTGCTGCGCGAGCGACAGGACGCGGGCGGCGCTGTCGCCACCGGGGCCCTGCTGCGGGAGCTGCGGCGGCTGCTGCATCTGCTGCATGGGCTGGCCCATGGGCTGCATCTGCTGCCCCATCGGCTGCATCTGCTGGCCCATCGGCTGGCCGAGCGGGTTCTGGCCACCCATGGACTGCTGCTGCATGGGGGGCTGGCCCATCTGCTGCTGCGGCGCCATCGGGTGCTGGCCACCCATGGACTGCTGCTGCTGCATGGGGCCGCCCATCGGGCCCGGACCCTGCGGACCGTGTCCACCGGGACCGGCCGGCAGCTGCGGCTGGCCGCCGGGAAGCTGCGGCGGGCCCATCTGCGGCTGCTGCTGCTGCTGCGGCGGGCCGGATATGGCCGCGGGCACGGGGGCGCCCGGGCCTCGCTGGTCCTGGGGCTCCGGCTTGCGCATGTTCTGCTGCTGCTGCTGGCTCTGCGCGGCGGCACGCGTCGCGGCGGCCAGCTTGGCGCGCAGGTCCTCGTTCTCGCGCAGCAGGCGCGTCAGTTCGGACTCGACCTCGTCGAGGAAGGCATCGACCTCGTCCTCGTCATAGCCTTCTCGGAGGCGGACGGTCGTGAACTGCTTGTTCCGCACGTCCTCGGGGGTCAGCGGCATGTCTTCTTCACCTCTACGTAGTCGTCGGCAGTCGGCAAGACCGTATCGGGACTGTCCCCGCGCCCGCGGGGAAGCACATCGTTCACACGCTTCTCGCAGCGGTGCTCACGAAACTGATGAGGATGTAAACGATGATCATCAGAACGAAGAAGGACAGGTCGAGTGCCACGCCCCCGAGACGCAACGGCGGGATGAATCGCCGGAGAAGCTTGAGCGGTGGATCGGTGACAGTGTAGGTGGCCTCCAGAACGACCACCATCGCCTTGCCGGGTGTCCATGAACGTGCGAACTGGAACACGTAGTCCATGACCAGTCGGAAGATCAGCACGATGAGGAAGCACATCAGCGCGATGTAGACCACTTGCAGTGCGACGCCCATCCCGCGCTTCCCTCTCCCCGTTCTCGCTCTGTTCCCGGTCCCGTGTCTGACGGATCGGTCTAGCTTTGGTTGAAGAACCCGCCCTCCGCGATGCGGGCCTTGTCCTCCGCCGTGACATCGACGTTAGCAGGCGACAGCAGGAACACCTTCTGTGTCACGCGTTCAATACTGCCGTGCAGACCGAAGACGAGGCCGGCGGCGAAGTCGACGAGACGCTTCGCGTCCGTGTCGTCCATCTCCGTGAGATTCATGATCACCGGAGTGCCCTCACGGAAGTGTTCCCCGATGGTACGGGCCTCGTTGTAGGTCCGGGGGTGCAGCGTCGTGATGCGGTACGGCTCCCGCTCGGAGACGACCTTGGGCATGATCACGGGGGCGTTCTTCTCCAGGTTGGTGCGGTCAGGTGTGATGGATGCCACGGGGGCAATTCGCGCGGGACGTCCGTTTTCTGACGGAATTGGGAGGGGTTCCCGCTGCGCCGGAGGCTGTACGGCTCGTACCGGTTCGTCCGTTACGGGCGATTGGTGCACGGGCTGCTGTCGGCGATCCCGGTCCCGCGCGCGCTCCGGCTCCGGCTCGGGCTCGAACTCGTCATCGGGGTCGTACCCCGGGTTGTCGTACCGGTCGTCCTCCACGAGGCCGAGGTAGACCGCCATCTTGCGCATCGCGCCGGCCATTCTCCGAGTCCTCCGCTCTGTGGTGGATCGCCCTGTCGCAGGTGTCGCTGTGTCCGTCAGCAAAGTAGCTGTGTCACCAAAGTCACCAACTGCCCGCGATCCACTTGGTCTGTCCGCTCATCTGCGGAAATGACCATATTTTCTGCTGTGGTCCGACTTTCTTCGCGACGTTACCCGAGCCGGGGTCTCGCGCCGAGTACCGCAGTGCCGACGCGTACATGTGTCGCACCCGCCAGCACGGCCTGTTCCAGGTCGGCGCTCATTCCGGCCGACACCATCGTGGCAGCCGGATGGTCCGCGCGCAGGCCGGATGACAATTCCACCAGCCGCTCGAAGGCCGCCCGTTCGCGCCCCGCGTAGGGGCCGGCCAGCGGGGCGACGGTCATCAGGCCGTCGATGCGCAGTCCCGGCGCGGCGGCCACGAGGTCCGCCAACCGCGCGAGCAGGTCCGGCGCCGCGCCTCCGCGTGCGCCGCGCTCCCCCGACTCCGCGTCGAGCGCGATCTGCACCAGGCAGCCGAGTTCGCGCCCCTGCGCCTCCGCGGCCGCCGACAGCGCCGTGACGAGCTTCGGCCGGTCGACCGACTGCACGACATGCGCGTATCCCGCCACGGAACGGACTTTGTTCGTCTGCAACTGACCCACGAAGTGCCAGTTCAACGGCAGATCCGCGCAGGCCCCCGCCTTGGGCGCGGCGTCCTGGTCGCGGTTTTCCGCAACATGACGGACGCCCAGCTCCGCCAGCAGTCGTACGTCGCTCGCCGGATACGTCTTGGTGACCACGATGAGGGTCACCTCGTCCCGCCCCCGGCCCGCGGCCGCGCAGGCGGACGCGATGCGCTCCTCCACCCGCGCGAGGTTCTCCGCGAGTTCCGACTTACGGTCTGTCATCAATCCGTTCCAACCACACATATCCGGCGAGCCGCCCGGTCACCCGGTCGCGGCGGTACGAGAAGTGGTCCCGCGACTCCAGTGTGCAGACCGCGGAACGGTGGCGGTACGCCACCCCCGCCTCCGCCAGCTGCGCGTGCACCCCGGCGACCACGTCCACCGCCGGCGTCCCCCAGCTGGTCTCGGCCCACGCGGCCGGAACCACGGCGGCGACCGCCTCCCGCATCTCGGCGGGCACTTCGTAGCACCGCCCGCAGACGGCCGGTCCGGTACGGGCGACCATGCGCGCGGGGTCCGCGCCCAGGGCCGTCATCGCCTCGACCGCGGCCGGCACCACCCCGGCGACCAGGCCGGGCCGCCCGGCGTGGGCGGCGCCGACGACCCCGGCGACGGGGTCGGCCAGCAGCACGGGGGTGCAGTCGGCGGTGAGCACGGCGAGGGCGAGCCCCCGACGGGCGGTCACCACCGCGTCCACCGCCGGAACCGCGTCGCCGGCGGCCCAGGGGCCGTCCACCACCGCGACGTCCCGCCCGTGCACCTGGTTCATCCAGACGACGAGGTCCGGGTCGACGCCCAGCTCCCGCGCCGCGGCGGCCCGGTTCGCGCGAACGGCGGCCGGGTCGTCTCCGACCGCGCCGCCGAGATTGAGCTCCTCGTACGGAACGGCGCTCACCCCGCCCCACCGGTCGGTGAAGGCGAAGTGGGCGCCGCTCTCGTGATGCTGCCCCAGTGTCACTTCAAGAAGTCCGGAACATCCAGCTCTTCGGCCGGGCTGTCCTGGTACGGCCGGGCCGTCGGCACCTGCGGCGCGGGCGCCGGCTCGACGGGGATCTCCACCGGGGCCGGGGGCTCCTCGCGCGGGGTGACCGTGCCGAGTCCGCCGAAGGCCGGGCGGACCGGCTCCGGGGCGCGCACCGGCGCGGGGGCCGGCTCCTCGCGCTTGGTGGACGCGGCGCCGATGACGTTGTCCCGGCGGGCCGGGGGCTGTCCGCCGTCGAACCCGGCCGCGATCACGGTGACCCGTACCTCGTCGCCGAGCGCGTCGTCGATGACGGCACCGAAGATGATGTTCGCCTCGGGGTGCGCGGCCTCGCTCACCAGCTGCGCGGCCTCGTTGATCTCGAAGAGACCGAGGTCCGAGCCACCGGAGATGGAGAGCAGGACGCCCCGCGCCCCGTCGATGGAGGCCTCCAGCAGCGGCGAGGAGATCGCCATCTCGGCGGCGGCCACGGCGCGGTCGTCGCCGCGGGCCGAGCCGATGCCCATCAGCGCGGAGCCGGCCTCGGACATCACGGACTTGACGTCCGCGAAGTCCAGGTTGATCAGACCCGGGGTGGTGATGAGGTCGGTGATGCCCTGCACGCCGGAGAGCAGGACCTGGTCGGCCGACTTGAAGGCGTCCAGGACGCTGACCTGGCGGTCCGAGATGGACAGCAGGCGGTCGTTGGGGATGACGATGAGGGTGTCGACCTCTTCGCGGAGCTCGGCGATGCCGTCCTCCGCCTGGTTCGCGCGGCGCCGGCCCTCGAAGGTGAACGGCCGGGTGACCACACCGATCGTCAGGGCGCCCAGCGAGCGCGCGATGTTGGCCACGACGGGTGCGCCGCCGGTGCCGGTGCCGCCGCCCTCACCGGCGGTGACGAAGACCATGTCGGCCCCCTTGAGGACCTCCTCGATCTCCTCACGGTGGTCCTCTGCCGCCTTGCGGCCGACGGCCGGGTTGGCTCCGGCGCCGAGGCCTCGGGTGAGTTCACGACCGACGTCGAGCTTGACATCGGCGTCGCTCATCAACAGCGCCTGGGCGTCCGTGTTGATGGCGATGAACTCGACACCCTTGAGACCGACCTCGATCATTCGGTTGATGGCATTGACACCACCGCCGCCGACACCGATGACCTTGATGACTGCGAGGTAGTTCTGCGGTGCTGCCACGTCGAAGGCCTCTCGCCTCGATTACGTGTCGCCGCTTCGCGGGTCTGCGGTGCGACGACTGATGCCGAAATTGGGACGGTTCGTACGCGCCGACCCGAACCCTAACCCTGAAGTTTAGGGTTAGGAGTGTGTCTGTTCCCTGGACTCTTCCGAACAGGACACTAAGTCGACAAGTAGCGCGGGTTCAACGAACACGCCGAACCTCCCGTTTTTCTTTTCACCCTATGTGATCACCCGTATCGGTGGCCAACCAGGGTGCTTCGCTGTTCGACCGGACGTCAACTCCCGGACACCGCAGGCGCGGTGGGGACGCTCACGTCGAAGTGGTCGGCCTTGGGCGCGGCTTTCAGCAGGGCGGTCAGCGCACGGCCCTTCGCCTCACCCAGTTCGCCGCTCCCCCACACGACCGTGCGCCCCTTGGTCAGCTGGAGCAGCACCGAATCGTACGACCGCACCTTGACCTGCAACGTCTCTTTCGCGATCGCGGCGGGGAGGGTTCCGGCGATGCCCACCGCCTCCCGCAGGAGGCGCTGCTCGTCGAAGCGGCGGGCGCTCGGCGAGTGCTCCGCGGTCAGTTCCAGGACCGGAACACCCGCGGGCGCGCGTCCGACCGTGTCGAATCGCACACCGGACGCGTCCACTTCGACGAACTCCGCTTCCTTCTTGATGAGCAGGACGGGTTTGCGTTCCGTCACTTTCAGCCCGATTCCGTGCGGCCAGGCCCGCACCACGTCGACCGAATCGATGCGGGGCAGCCGCCGGCGCAGACGGCTCGCGATCTCGTCCGTGTCGACGCCGACGAGGGGTGCGCCGACGGGTACGGCCGCGGCCGTGAGGACCTGTTCGGGGGTGAGCACCTCGGTGCCGGAGGCCGTGACCTTCTCGACGCGGAGCCAGGAGGAGCCGTAGAGCGCCCAGGTGCCGCCCGCGGCGAGGACCACGGCGGCGGCGAGGGAGGCCAGGACGGGGACGCGGCGCGCTCGCGCGCCACCGGGTCCCCGGGGACCCGGCCTCTTCGACGACTTGGGCGGCTTGGGCGGCCCGGACGGGCCCGGGCGCTTTTTCCCGCCCCGGCCCGACCGGTCGGACGTGCCGCGCTGTGCCGTCGTCGCTCCGGCCACTCCTGTGCCTCCTGGATCTGGCTTCCCGCCTCAGCGGGCCCTGTTGGCCGCGACCGCCTCGTAGACCAGGCCGACGAGCAGGTCGTCGGCGTCCCGGCGGCCGAACTCGGCGGCGGCGCGGGACATCTCGTACAGGCGGTGCGGATCGGACAGCACCGGGAGGATCTGGCCGAGCACCCAGTCGGGCGTCAGTTCCGCGTCGTCCACGAGCAGGCCGCCGCCGGCCTTGACCACCGGCTGGGCGTTGAGCCGCTGTTCGCCGTTGCCGATGGGCAGCGGTACGTAGGCGGCCGGCAGTCCGACGGCGGAGAGTTCGGCGACGGTCATCGCGCCCGCGCGGCACAGCATCATGTCGGCGGCGGCGTACGCGAGGTCCATCCGGTCCACGTACGGTACCGGGACGTACGGCGGCATCCCGGGCATGTTGTCGACACGCGGCAGTTCGTTCTTCGGGCCGACCGCGTGCAGGATCTGGATCCCGGAGCGCTGGAGGGTCGGAGCGACCTGCTGGATCACCTCGTTGAGGCGGCGGGCGCCCTGCGAGCCGCCGGAGACCAGCAGCGTCGGCAGGTTGGGGTCCAGCCCGAAGGCGGCGCGCGCCTCGGGGCGGACGGCGGCCCGGTCGAGGGTGGAGATGGACCGGCGCAGCGGGATGCCCACGTAGCGGGCGCCGCGCAGCTTGCTGTCCGGGGTGGACACCGCGACGGCGTGCGCGTAGCGGGAGCCGATCTTGTTGGCCAGTCCGGGCCGGGCGTTGGCCTCGTGGACGATGATCGGCACCCCGAGCCGCTTGGCGGCCAGGTAGCCGGGCAGGGCCACGTAACCGCCGAAGCCGACGACGCAGTCCGCCTTGGTCCGGGTCAGGATCTCCTCGGCGGCCTTGATGGTGCCGCGCAGCCGCCCGGGGACGGTGATCAGCTCGGGCGTGGGCTTGCGGGGCAGCGGTACGGCGGGGATCAGCCCCAGCTCGTAGCCGCGCTCCGGGACCAGCCGCGTTTCAAGGCCGCGTTCGGTACCGAGGGCGGTGATGCCCACGGTCGGGTCCTGCCTGCGCAGGGCGTCCGCGAGGGCGAGCGCCGGCTCGATGTGGCCGGCGGTCCCCCCACCGGCGAGTACGACATGCACCGAAATTCACCGCTCTCCGGACGGACGCCTCTTGACGCGCCGTCTCATCGACTTCCATATCGGCCCGCTCCGCTGCCGGCCGAACCTCGGCCGGCGCATCGCGAGCGCCGCTCGCGCCGCCGGCTCCTCCCGCGCGAAGGCGATGAGCAGTCCGACCGCGAACATGGTCGGCAGCAGGGCCGACCCTCCGTAGGAGAACAGCGGGAGGGGCACACCGGCGATCGGCAGCAGGCCGAGCACCGCACCGATGTTGATCACGGCCTGGGCCGTGATCCACGTGGTGACGCCTCCCGCGGCATACCGTACGAAGGGGTCCTCCGTGCGTCCGGCCACGCGGATACCCGCATAGCCTAGGGCCGCGAACAGGGCGAGCACCGACAGCGTCCCCGCCAGCCCCAGTTCCTCACCGGTGATGGCAAAGATGAAGTCGGTGTGGGCTTCGGGCAGTTGCCCCCATTTTTCCACACTCGCCCCCAGGCCGGAACCGAACCATCCACCGGATGCCAGGGCGTAGATCCCGTGTACGGCCTGCCAGCAAAGGTCGTTCTTGCCCGGATCTGTCGCGCCGAGGCAGGCGAGCCGGTCCATGCGGTGCGGGCTGGTCTTGATGAGCAGTGCGACGATCACACCCGCGAAGAGCAGGACCCCCGCGAACATCCGGGTCGGCGCCCCGGCGAGCCAGAGCAGCCCGAACAGGACGGCGCCCAGGATCATCGCGGTGCCCATGTCCCCGCCCAGCATGATCAGCCCGAGCAGCAGGAAGGCCACCGGGACCAGCGGCACCAGCAGGTGCTTCCACTGGCTCAGCAGCTCCTTGTCCCCCTTGCGGGCCAGCAGGTCGGCGCCCCACAGGATCAGGGCGAGTTTGCCGAACTCACTGGGCTGGAGCATGAACGGACCGCCAAGGGAGATCCAATTCTGGTTGCCGTTGATCGAGACCCCTATCCCGGGGACCTGGACCAGGACCATCAGGAACAGGGTGCCGGCGAGCACCGGATAGGACAGGGCCCGGTGCAGCTTGACCGGCATCCGGGAGGCGGCGAAGAGCAGGACGGAACCGATCAGGGCGGCCAGGAACTGCTTCTTGAAGAAGTACGCGTCCCCCAGGCCCAGCTGGAGGGCCTTGATCATGGAGGCCGAGTAGACCATCACCAGGCCGAGCCCGGTGAGGAGCAGCGAGCTGCCGAAAATCAGGTAATAGGCGGTCAGCGGCCGGTCCCACGCCTTGCTCAACTGCCGCTGTGCGCGCCGCAGCCGCTGCAGCGGCCCGTGGGCGGGCCGCCGGGCGGTGACCGCGGGGCGTTTGCGGCCCTGCGCCTTCACGGCGGCGGGCCGCCGCCCCGGCAGCATCTGCTTGGCCGGCATCTGTGATCTTCCCCTCCACTCGTACGAGGCGAGCAGCCGGGTCGGGCAGGCATGCTGCCCCGGATCGACCTAGGCGCTCTCGGCGGCCAGTTCGCGCACGGCGTCGGCGAACGCGTCCCCACGCTTGTTGTAGTTCGCGAACATGTCCATCGAGGCACACGCGGGCGCCAGCAGGACCGTGTCGCCGGGCTCCGCGAGCCGGGCCGCCTCCCGGACCGCTGCGAGCATCGCCCCAGTGTCGGTCCGTTCGAGGTCGACGACCGGGACCTCGGGGGCGTGTCGCGCCAGCGCCTCGGCGATCAGCGCCCGGTCGGCGCCGATCAGTACCACCGCGCGCAGCCGGTCGGCGGACTTCCGGACGAGCTCGTCGAAGGTCGCGCCCTTGGCGAGGCCGCCGGCGATCCAGACGACCGGTTCGAAGGCCGCGAGGGAGGCCTCCGCGGCGTGCGTGTTGGTGGCCTTGGAGTCGTCGATGTAGGTGACCCCGCCGACCTCGTCCACGTACGAGACGCGGTGGGCGTCGGGGCGGAAGTCGCGCAGGCCGTCGCGGACCGCGCGGGGCTCCACGCCGAAGGCGCGGGCGAGGGCCGCCGCCGCGAGGGCGTTGGCGATGTTGTGCGGGGCCGGCGGGTTGACGTCCTTGACCTCGGCGAGCTCCTGGGCGTTCTTCTGCCGGTTCTCGACGAAGGCGCGGTCCACGAGGATCCCGTCGACCACGCCGAGCATGGAGGGGCCGGGGGCGCCGAGGGTGAAGCCGATGGCCCGGCAGCCCTCCTCGACGTCCGCCTCGACGACCAGGGCCTCGGTGGCGGGGTCGGCGACGTTGTAGACGCAGGCGACCGTGTTGCCCTCGTAGATGCGGCCCTTGTCGGCGGCGTAGGCGTCCATCGAGCCGTGCCAGTCCAGGTGGTCCGGGGCCAGGTTGAGGACGGCCGCCGAGTGGGCGCGTACCGAGGGCGCCCAGTGCAGCTGGTAGCTGGAGAGCTCGACGGCGAGGACGTCATAGGTCTCGTCGCCGGTCACCACGTCGATGATCGGGGTGCCGATGTTGCCGACGGCCGCGGTCTTCAGACCGGCCGCGCGCAGGATCGACGCGAGCATCTGGGTGGTGGTGGTCTTGCCGTTGGTGCCGGTGATCGCGAGCCAGGGGGCGGCGTTCTCGCCGCGCAGCAGCCAGGCGATCTCGACGTCGCCCACGACGTCCACGCCGGCCTTGGCGGCGGCCTCGAACAGCGGGCTGTCGGGCTTCCAGCCGGGCGAGGTCACGACCAGGTCGGTGCCTTCGGGCAGGACGTCTCCGGCGCGGGCGCCGTCCGCCAGGTGGCCGAGGCGTACCTCGATGCCCAGCTCCGCGAGCTCGGCGGCCCGCGCCCGGTGGGCGTCCCCGTCCCCGTTGTCGACGACCGTCACGACGGCGCCGAGGCCGGCCAGGGCGCGGGCGGCACTGATGCCGCTCACGCCGAGGCCGGCGACGGTGATGTTCCTGTCCTGCCAGGAGGTCACTTGTCTGCTGCCCATCCCGCGTAGAAGAGACCGAGACCGACGATCACGCACATGCCCTGGATGATCCAGAAGCGGACCACGACGAGGACTTCGGACCAGCCCTTGAGTTCGAAGTGGTGCTGGAGCGGCGCCATCCGGAAGACGCGCTTTCCGGTCAGCTTGAAGGAGCCGACCTGGATGACGACCGACATCGTGATGAGCACGAAGAGGCCGCCGAGCAGTGCCATCAGGAGCTCCGTGCGGGAGCAGATGGCGAGGCCCGCGAGCGCGCCGCCGAGGGCGAGCGAGCCGGTGTCACCCATGAAGATCTTGGCGGGCGAGGTGTTCCACCACAGGAAGCCGAAGCAGGCTCCCATCAGGGCGGAGGCGACGACCGCGAGGTCCAGCGGGTCGCGCACCTCGAAACAGGCGTTCGGGTTGGTCAGGGTCTGCGCGTTGACGCAGGACTCCTGGAACTGCCAGACGCCGATGAAGGTGTAGGCGCCGAAGACCATCACGGCGGCGCCGGTGGCGAGGCCGTCCAGACCGTCGGTCAGGTTCACGCCGTTGGACATGGCCAGGATCATGAACAGCGCCCAGACCACGAACAGCACGGGGCCGATCGCCCAGCCGAAGTCCGTGACGAACGACAGCTTCGTGGAGGCCGGGGTGAGTCCGCGCGAGTCCGAGAACTGCAGCGCGAGGACCGCGAAGGCGATGCCGACGATCAGCTGGCCGGCCATCTTGGCCTTGGCCCGCAGACCGAGCGAGCGGCGCTTGACGATCTTGATGTAGTCGTCGAGGTAGCCGACCACGCCCATGCCCGCCATCAGGAAGAGCACGAGCAGGCCCGACATGCTCGGGGATTCGCCCGTGATCGCCTTCGTCGCGGCGTACGCGATGAGCGTCGCCAGGATGAAGGAGATACCGCCCATGGTGGGCGTGCCCTTCTTCCCGGCGTGGCCGCGGGGGCCGTCGTCGCGGATGAACTGGCCGTAGCCCTTGCGGGCCAGCAGCTTGATCAGGAGGGGGGTGCCGATGACGGTGAGGAACATACCGATGACACCCGCGAACAGGATCTGCCTCATCGGCCGGCGACCTCGCCCTCGCTGTCGAGCAGCGCCTGCGCGACCCGCTCCAGGCCGATCGACCTGGAAGCCTTCACCAGCACGACGTCCCCCGGGCGCAGTTCACTGCGCAACAGGTCCACTGCCGCCTGCGCGTCGGACACGAGCACCGACTCCTCACCCCACGAACCCTCGTTATATGCGCCCAGTTGCAGCCAGGACGCTTCCCTGCCCCCGACTGCCACGAGCTTGCTCACGTTGAGCCGGACGGCGAGCCGTCCCACCGCGTCGTGCTCGGCCAGCGCGGCGTCGCCGAGCTCGGCCATGGGGCCGAGCACCGCCCACGTACGTCCCCCCTTCGCCCTGGCGGAGTCGCCCATCGCGGCAAGTGCGCGCAGGGCGGCCCGCATGGACTCGGGATTCGCGTTGTAGGCGTCGTTGACGATCGTCACGCCGTCCGCGCGCTCGGTGACCTCCATCCGCCACCGTGACAGCGTGCCCGCCGCGGAGAGCGCTGTGGCGATCTCTTCGACGGACATGCCCAGGACATGGGCGACGGCGGCCGCGGCGAGCGCGTTCGACACGTGGTGCTCACCGTACAGCCGCAAGGTCACATCGCTGCACCCGGTCGGGGTGTGGAGTGTGAAGGAGGGTTGTCCGGCGGGTGTCATCCGCACCTCGGTGGCCCGTACGTCGGCGTCCTCGGCCTCCCCGAACAGGACGGTACGGGCCTTGGTGCGGGCGGACATGGCCCGCACCAGCAGGTCGTCCGCGTTGAGGACGGCGACCCCGCCGTCGGCTTCGGCCGGCAGGGCCTCGACCAGCTCTCCCTTGGCCTGGGCGATGGCCTCGCGGCCGCCGAACTCGCCGATGTGGGCGGTCCCGACGTTCAGGACGAGGCCGATGCGCGGCGGGGTCAGGCCGGTCAGGTAGGCGATGTGGCCGATTCCTCGGGCGCCCATCTCCAGGACGAGGTGCCGGGTTTCGGCGGTGGCCTTCAGGGCCGTGAGCGGCAGGCCGATCTCGTTGTTGAGGGAGCCGGGCGTCCACACTGTGGGCGCGTGGTGCTGGAGCACCTGGGCGATGAGGTCCTTGGTGGACGTCTTGCCGGCCGAGCCGGTCAGCGCCACCACGTCGGTGCCGAGGCGTTCGACGACGGTACGGGCGAGGGCGCCGAGGGCCTTCTCCACGTCGGGGACCACGATCGCCGGTACGCCCACGGGGCGGGCGGCGAGGACGGCCGCGGCACCGGCCGCGACCGCGCGCTCGGCGTAGTCGTGGCCGTCCACGTGCTCGCCCTCGAAGGCGGCGAAGAGGCTACCGGGCTCCACCTGGCGGGAGTCGATGACGACGGGGCCGCCGATCCGCACCGAGGGATCCGGTATGTCGTGGGGCCGCCCGCCGGTGATGTCGGCGATCTCGGCGAGGGAAAGGGCGATCACTGGTTCACCTCGGCCTGTCGGGCGCTGCGCTGCTGGGTCTCGATGGCCGCGCGGAGCACGGCGCGGTCGTCGAAGGGGCGTACGACGCCCGCGGTGTCCTGGCCCTGCTCGTGGCCCTTGCCGGCGACGAGGACCGTGTCCCCGGCCCCGGCGCGCGCGACGGCGGCGGCGATGGCCGCGGCCCGGTCGGCGTCGACGAGAACGGTGGCGCGCTCGGCCGGCGGCACCGACACGGCGCCCTCGAACATCGCGGCGAGGATCGCGAGCGGGTCCTCGGAGCGCGGGTTGTCGGAGGTCAGGACGGCGACGTCGGCGTACCGGGCCGCGGCGGCGCCCATCGGGGCGCGCTTGGTGGTGTCGCGGTCGCCGCCGCAGCCGAGGACGATGTGCAGCCTGCCGGTGGTGACCTCGCGCAGGGCGCGCAGCACCGACTCGACGGCGTCCGTCTTGTGGGCGTAGTCGACGACGGCCAGGTACGGCTGTCCCGCGTCGACCCGCTCCAGGCGGCCCGGGACGCCGGGGACGGCGGCGACGCCGTCGGCGGCGGTCTGCGGGTCCAGCCCGGCGGCGGCGAGCGTGACGATCGCGGCGACGGTGTTCGCGACGTTGAACGGGCCGGCCAGCGGGGCGGTGGCCCGTACGCGCTGGCCCTCGGGCCCGACCAGGGTCAGGGTGGAGTCCATGGGGCCGCTGACCACGTCCTCGGCGCGCCAGTCGGCGGCCGGGTCGCCGGCGGCGGAGAAGGTCACGACCGGGATCGGCGCCTCCTTCGCGAGGCGGCGGCCGTACTCGTCGTCGACGTTGACCACGCCGAGGCGGGCGCGGCGCTGGGTGAAGAGCTGCGCCTTGGCCTGGAAGTAGTCCTCCATGTCGGAGTGGAACTCCATGTGTTCCGGGCTCAGGTTGTTGAAGACGGCGACGTCGAAGACGCATCCGTCGACCCGGCCCAGCACCAGGGCGTGGCTGGAGACCTCCATGGCCACGGCCTCGACGCCGCGTTCGCGCATGACGGCGAACAGGGCCTGGAGGTCGGTGGCCTCGGGGGTGGTGCGCTCGGACTTGATGCGCTCGTCGCCGATGCGCATCTCGACGGTGCCGACCAGTCCGGTCGTGCGTCCGGCGGCGCGCAGTCCGCCCTCGACGAGGTAGGCGGTGGTGGTCTTGCCCGAGGTGCCCGTGATGCCGAGCTGGAGCAGGCCTTCACCGGGGCGGCCGTAGATCTCGGCGGCGAGCTCGCCCATCCGGCCGCGCGGGTCGGCGACGGTGAGCACCGGCAGGCCGGTCGCGGCGGCGCGGTCGGCGCCCGCCGGATCGGTCAGCACGGCGGCCGCGCCGAGGGCGGCGGCCTGCGTGGCGAAGTCCGCGCCGTGGAGCCGGGCGCCGGGCAGGGCGGCGTACAGATCGCCGGGGCGCACGGCACGGGAGTCGTGCGTGATGCCGGTGATCGGTGTGGCGCCTGAATCGGGCAGACCCAGCAGGGTGGCCAGCTCGCCCAGGGGGGTCGGGCGGGCGGACACGGGCCGGGGCGCTCCCGGCGGCGCTGCCGGGGCGTCTTTCTGGGCGGTTCTGGGCTGATCAGCGTGGGGCACGGCGGTGAGCGTACCGGGCGCGGCGGGCCGCTCGCGAAGCGAGGGGCCGCCCTGGGCGCCGTCGGCCGATTGGTTCCCGGGTTTCGGGGTGATGGTTGTCACTGATGGTGCCTCACGCGTTTCTGGCCGGGCGGCCGGTTCACCGCCCGGACTGCGGGCCGGTCTACGGGCTGGGCTGAGGGCCGGGCTGGGTGTTGTTCGGGGTGGCGGGCGGCGGGCCGCCGTCGAAGGTCACCGGGAGTCCCGCGGGGGCGGTTCCGGTGGGTGCGACCTGGAGGGTCTTGAGCGCGAACTCCATCACCGTCTTGTAGATCGGTCCGCAGATCTGGCCGCCGAAGTAACTGCCCTTGGTGGGGTTCTGGATGGCGCAGTAGACGGTGATCCGCGGGTTGTCGGCCGGGGCGAAGCCGGCGAAGGAGGCGGTGTAGCCCTTGTAGCGGCCGGTGGCCGGATCCACCCGGTTGGAGGTGCCGGTCTTGCCGCCGACCCGGTAGCCGGGGATGCGGGCCTTGGTGCCGGTGCCCTCCTGGTCGTCGACCACGGATTCGAGCATCTCCGCGAGGGTCTTGGCGGTCCCCTGGCTGACCACGCGCGTCTGTTCGGGTGCCTGGGCCGGGGTGAACCGGCCGTCGGGGCCCTTGGTGCCGCGCACCAGGGTCGGGGTGATCCGGACCCCGCCGTTGGCGATGGTGGAGTAGACGGAGGCCGCCTGCATGGCGTTGAGCGACAGGCCCTGGCCGAAGGGGATCGTGTACTGCTGCGAGGTGGACCAGGCCTCCGGCCTGGCGAGGATGCCGCGGGACTCGCCGGGGTAGTTGAGGCCGGTGGGGCGTCCGATGCCGAATTTTTCCAGGTAGGAGTAGAGGACCCTGTTGGCCTCGGGCTGGGTGGCGCCGAGCTGGCCGGTGGCCAGGATGGTGCCGATGTTCGAGGACTTGGCGAGGACCCCGTTGAGGGTCAGGTACCAGGTCGGGTGGTCGACGTCGTCCTTGAAGAGCCGGTCGCCGCGGTGCAGCCGGTTGGGGACCTCGACGTGGGTGTCGGGGGTGGCCTTCTTCTCCTCCAGGACGGCGGCCATCGAGATCACCTTGGCGGTCGATCCCGGTTCGTACACGTCCTGGAGGGCCGCGTTGCCCATCGCGGTGGAACGGGCGCGGGTCAGGTCGTTGGGGTCGAAGCCGGGGGCGTTGGCCATGGCCAGGACCTCGCCGGTGCGGGTGTCCTGGACGACGACGTAGCCGCGGTCGGCGCCGGACTTCTCGACCTGCTCGGCGATCGCGGACTGCGCGGCCCACTGGATGTCGCGGTCGATGGTCAGCTCGATGTCGTCGCCGGGTACGGCGGGCTTCTCGCTGGATCCCGCGGTGGGGACGCGGCGGCCGCCGGACTGGGCGTACGTGAGCCGGCCGTCCTTGCCGGACAGCTTCTTGTCGAGGGAGGACTCCAGGCCGCCGCCGCCCTTGCCCTCGGCGTTGACGTAACCCAGTATCCCGGCGGCGAGGTCGCCGTTCGGGTACACGCGCTTGCTGCTGACCTCGTTGAAGACGCCCGCGATGACGTTGGCGCCGGGGCCGTTGCCGCGCTTGTCGGCGGCGGCCTTGTCGGCGAAGAGCTTCTTGAGGTCCTTGATCTGGTTCCAGACCTGGGGGGTCTGGCGGCGGGCCAGGATCACGTAGCGGGTGTTCTTGGTCTTCAGGCGTGCGGTGAGCTCCTTGGCGTCCTTGCCGAGGATCGGCGCGAGGAGGGCCGCGGCCTGCTCGGGGGCGTCGGGGGCCTTGCTCTCCTGCGGCGTGAACATCTTGGGGTCGGCGGTGATGTCGTACGCGTCGACGCTGGTGGCCAGGGCCACGCCCTTGCGGTCGGTGATCTCCCCGCGCTCCGCGGCCAGGGTGTAGCTGGCGAAGCGGTTCTCGGTGGCCTTGGCGGAGTACGCGGACGCGTCGACGGCCTGCAGCTGGAGGAGCCGGACGACGAAGGCCAGCATGACCAGGGTCAGCCCCACGCCGACCAGGCGCAGCCGGGGCTTCGGGCTGCCGAGGCGGATGGTGTGCGGGGTGCGCTGCGCGGCGGGGCGGCGGGTCGCGGGGCGGGAGGCCGGGCGGGCCGTGGCCCGCGCCCGCTCACCGGGCCGCGGCCGCGGTGGCCCGGTCACTCTGCGGCGCGGAGGCTCCTTGGGGCTCACCGGGGCCCCCTCGACCATGCCGGCGCGGCCGGGATCGTCCTCCGGACGCCCCGGCCGCGCCGTCCCGCACCGCTCAGCCGGAGTCCGGCCCCGCCGGCGCCTGGGGCGCGGCTCCGGTCGGGGTCCGGGGAACGGTGGAAGGGCGGGGCGGGGAGATGCCCCGCAGGGGTCCGCGTCACGACGTCACCTTCCAGGGGTCTGGCTCGGCTGTGGCTGGGCTTGAGGGGGTACGGACTGGCCCGTGGCGGGCGCGGGGCCCCCCGAGGGCGGGGCCGGCGCGCCGGACGCGGGCGGCTGCGCACTCGGGGAAACCGCCGGGGGCGACGGCGCGGGCGGTGCCTCCGCCGCGGTGGGGGTGCCGGCGACCTTGCCGTCGGAGCCGATGAAGACGGGGCTGCCGCCCGGCACCAGCCCCAGCTCGTGCGCCCGGCGCTGGAGCGCGTCCGGGGCGGAGTAGCCGTCGACGTCCCGCTGGAGCGCCTGCTGCTCGTCCGTCAGGGCGGTGGTCTCCTTCTTCAGCCTCGTCAGCTGGAAGGAGCCCTGGTTGAGCGCGGAGTTCAGCAGCAACAGGCTGATCAGCCCGCCGCCGAGGAGCGCCACCACCAGCAGGACGAACGGCATCCGGGCCGCCTGCCCCGCCGTGGCGGCGGCGGGCCGCACCCGGACGAGGCGGGCCGCCCTGCCGGCCTTGCCGCCCGGGGAGCGGCCCGCCGGGGTCACAGCCGCGCCTCGCGGATGCGCTCGACGCCGCGGAACCGGGCCGGGGCCGCCCGCCGGTTCTCGGCGATCTCCTCCTCGGTGGGCAGTTCCGCCCCGCGCGTCAGGAGCTTCAGCTTCGGCTGGTACTTCTCCGGCACGACCGGCAGTCCGGGCGGCGCCGTGGAGGTGGCGCCCGCCGCGAAGACCTGCTTGACCAGCCGGTCCTCCAGCGAGTGGTACGAGAGCACCGCGATCCGCCCGCCGACCGCGATCCGGTCGACCGCCGCCGGAATGGCGCGCTCCAGCCCGGAGAGCTCGCCGTTGACCTCGATGCGCAGGGCCTGGAAGGTCCGCTTGGCGGGGTTGCCGCCCGTGCGCTTGGCGGCCTGCGGCAGCGCGTCCCGGATCAGCTCCACCAGCCGCGCGCTGTTGCTGAAGGGCTCCTTCTCCCGCTCCCGCACGACCGCCGACACGATCCGCTTCGCCTGCTTCTCCTCGCCGTACTGGCGCAGGATGCGCACCAGCTCGCCGGGGGCGTAGGTGTTGAGGACCTCGGCGGCGCTGATGCCGGTCGTCTGGTCCATGCGCATGTCCAGCGGCGCGTCCTGCGCGTACGCGAACCCGCGGTCGGCCTCGTCGAGCTGCATGGAGGAGACGCCCAGGTCGAAGAGGATGCCCTGGACGGCCGGGATCCCCAGGCCGTCGAGCACCTCGGCGAGGTCGGCGTAGATCGCGTGGACGAGGGTGGCCCGGTCGCCGAACGGCGCGAGGCGCTCGCCGGAGAGCCGCAGGGCCTCCTTGTCGCGGTCGAGGCCGATCAGGTGGGCCTCGGGGAACCGGGTCAGCAGGGCCTCGCTGTGGCCGCCGAGGCCGAGGGTGCAGTCGACGACTACGGCCCCCGGCCTCTCCAGCGCCGGGGCCAACAGGTCCAGGCACCGCTGGAGCATCACCGGGACATGTCGGGACTCGCTAGTCAAAGCGCCCTCTCAGATAACGGCGCGGCAGGCGTACGCCGCGCCGCGCACGCGGAGTTTTACCAGGGGGCCGGGCGGCCGGGTGAGGGCCGGGCTCCGGCCGGTTCGCGTCACTTTAGTGCAACGGTCGCCGCGGTCAACGAACCGCCCCGCGGCCGGTGCGCCCCACCCGCGGGGAACACGCAAAGGCCGCGAATCACCTGAATGGCAGCCCCCGCCTCACCCCTGTGGGTTAGCTCACAACAAGGCTCGTTGACCTTCTTTGTCCACCCTCACTCAATGCCACACCGCCCTGTGACCACTAACGTCGTAACCATGACGACTTCCGCATCCCTGCCCGCCAGCCCCGCCTCCGAGACGTCCGGCGGCGATTCCGTCACCGACCGCCTCGTGGAAGCGAACCGCCGGTACGCCGCGAAGTTCGCCGACCCCGGCATGGACGCCCGCCCGGTCCTCCACGTGGCCGTCGTGGCCTGCATGGACGCCCGTCTCGACCTCCACAAGGCCCTCGGCCTGGAGCTGGGCGACTGCCACACCATCCGCAACGCCGGCGGTGTCGTCACCGACGACACCATCCGCTCGCTCACCATCAGCCAGCGCGCCCTGGGCACCCGCACGGTGATACTCATCCACCACACCGGCTGCGGCCTGGAAAGCCTGACCGAGGACTTCCGGCACGAGCTGGAGGACGAGGTCGGCCAGCGCCCCGCCTGGGCCGTCGAGGCCTTCCGCGACGTGGACCAGGACGTCCGCCAGTCCATGCAGCGCGTGCGCACCAACCCCTTCCTGCCCCACAAGGACGATGTGCGAGGCTTCGTCTTCGACGTGCACACGGGGCTCCTGCGGGAGATCGATCCCGCCTCGTGAGTGACACCGGGCCGTGACGGCGTCAAGAATGCGGGGGGACGCCCCCCGGAATCCCTCCGGAACGGCGTCCGTGTTTCGGGGTGGGCCGGTTCATGCGCCAAGAGCGTCGGCCCTGGGAAAGGGCCGAGGAGAACCAGGTGACCACGTACGACGACCGAGCGAGCCTCGCTGATCTGACCAGCACGGCCGAGCGGATCCGCCAGTCGGTCGAGGGCGTGATCGAGGGGAAGCCCGAGGTCGTCCGGCTCGCCCTGACCGTGCTCCTCGCCGAGGGCCACCTGCTGATCGAGGACGTTCCCGGCGTGGGCAAGACCATGCTGGCCAAGACGCTCGCCAAGTCCATCGACTGCTCGGTCCAGCGCATCCAGTTCACCCCGGACCTGCTGCCCTCCGACATCACCGGCGTCAGCATCTACGACCAGCAGCGCCGCGAGTTCGAGTTCAAGCCGGGCGCGATCTTCGCGCAGATCGTCATCGGCGACGAGATCAACCGCGCCTCCCCCAAGACCCAGTCCGCGCTGCTGGAGTCGATGGAGGAACGCCAGGTCACCATCGACGGCACCACCTACGCCCTGCCCAGCCCCTTCATGGTGGTCGCCACCCAGAACCCGGTCGAGATGGAGGGCACCTACCCCCTCCCCGAGGCCCAGCGCGACCGGTTCATGGCCCGCGTCTCCGTCGGCTACCCCAGCCCCGAGGCCGAGCTCCAGATGCTCGACGTCCACGGCGGGGTCTCCCCCCTCGACGACCTCGCCGCCGTCGCGCACGCCCACGACGTCGTCAAGCTCATCGAGGCCGTCCGCGAGGTGTACGTCGCCCCGCCCGTCCGCCGCTACGTCGTCGACCTGGTCTCCGCCACCCGCAGCCACCCGGACCTGCGCCTGGGCGCCTCGCCCCGCGCCACCCTGCACCTGCTGCGCGCCGTGAAGGCCGCCGCCGCCCTGGCCGGCCGGGACTACGTACTGCCCGACGACGTCCAGCAGCTGGCCGCGCCCGTCCTCGCGCACCGGCTGCTGCCCACCGCGCAGGCACAGCTCAACCGGCGCACCGCCGAGCAGGTCGTCCAGGACATCCTCCAGCGCACCCCCGTCCCCGCCGCGCACGCCCGCGGCGAGATGCCGCCCGGCGCGGGCATCCGGGGCTTCTGATGGGCGCCGGTGCCCCGCGCGGCGCCGGCGGGCAGGTGAGGGACCCGGGCGGGCTGCGCGCCTCGCTGGCCGGTCTGACCACCCGGGGCCGCTCGTTCCTGGCCGCCGGGGCCGCCGCCGCCGGGTGCGCGTACGTACTCGGCCAGGGCCAGCTGCTCCGCGTCGGCATGCTGCTCGTCGCCCTGCCCCTGATCTGCGTCCTGACCCTGCACCGCACCCGCCACCGGGTCACCGGCGACCGGCGGCTGACCCCGCCGCGGGTGCCCGCCGGCGGCGAGGCCCGCGTCCAGCTCCGGCTGGAGAACGTCTCCCGGGTCCCCACGGTGCTGCTGATGCTCCAGGACCGGGTGCCCTACGTACTGGGACCCCGGCCGCGCTTCGTCCTGGACCGGGTCGAGGCCGGAGGCAAGCGCGAGGTCTCCTACCGGGTCCGCTCCGACCTGCGCGGCCGCTACCCGCTGGGCCCGCTCCAGCTCCGGCTGACCGACCCCTTCGGGCTGGTCGAGCTCACCCGGTCCTTCAGCGCCTACGACACCCTCACCGTCGTGCCCCGCACCGAGCCCCTGCCCCCGGTCCGGATGACCGGCGAGGCCAACGGCTACGGCGAGGGCACCCGCCGCTCGCTCGCGCTGTCCGGCGACGACGACGTGATCCCCCGTACCTACCGGCGCGGCGACGACCTGCGCCGGGTCCACTGGCGCTCCACCGCCCGCTACGGCGAGCTGATGGTGCGCCGCGAGGAGACCCCGCAGCGCAGCAAGGCCACCGTCCTGCTCGACACCCGGGGCGGCGCCTACGAGGGCGCGGGCCCCGACTCCGCCTTCGAATGGGCGGTCTCCGCCGCCGCCTCCACCGTGCTGCACGTCCTGGAGCAGGGGTTCTCGGTGCGGCTGCTGACCGACACCGGTGACTCGGTGCCCGGCGAGGGCGCCGGCGGCTTCTCCTCGGGCGGGCAGGAGTCCGCCGAGGCGGCCGGGCTGATGATGGACACCCTCGCGGTCGTCGGCCACTCCGAGGGTTCCGGACTCGCCCGCGCCTGCGAAGCCGTGCGCGGGGCGGGTGCCGGGCTCGGCTCGGGCGGGGACGGCCTGCTCGTCGCGTTCTTCGGCGACCTGGACGACGTACAGACGGAAATGGCGGCCCGGATGCGGCAGCGCAGCGCGGGAGCGGTGGCGTTCGTACTGGACTCCGCGACCTGGGCCGGAACGCCCTCGCGGGTGGAAGAGCGGCTGCGCAGGCTGCGCGACGCCGGCTGGACGGCACTGGCCGTCCCGCCCGGCGCGGCCTTCGCCGAGCTGTGGCGGCAGGCGGGCAACGCCCCCGTCGGCACGGGAACGACCCCCGGAGGCCTGGTATGAGCGGGCGGGCACGCGTGACGCTCTTCGCCGCGCTGGCGACGCTGCTGACCTCCTGGTCGCTGGCCCCGCTGGTGGAGACCTCCGGCTGGCTGCTCCAGGCGGCCGCGCTGCTGGCCGTGCAGGCGGCGGTGGGGGCGGGGGGCCGGCGGATCCCGCTGGCCCGGCCGCTGACGGTGGGCGCGCAGCTGCTGGTGTCGCTGCTGCTGCTGGCCCTCCTCTTCGCGGGCAAGGCCGAATCCACCGGGAGCGGGCCGATGGCCTTCCTGGTCACCGACTTCGGCGGGCTGTTCCAGCAGGGCGTGCGGGACGTCGGCGAGTTCGCGATACCGGCCCCCCTGACGGACGGCATCCGGCTGCTGCTGATCTGCGGCGTGCTGCTGATCGGCCTGCTGGTCGACGTCCTGGCGGTCACGCTGCGCACGGCCGCGGCGGCCGGACTGCCGCTGCTGGCGCTGTACTCGGTGGCGGCCGGGCTGTCGGCGGAGCGGGGCGGTTCCTGGTTCGCCTTCCTGCTGGCCGGCGCGGGCTACCTGATGCTCCTGCTGTCCGAGGGGCGCGACCGGCTCGCCCAGTGGGGCCGGGTCTTCGGCGCGGCCCCGAGCACGCGGGTGTCCGCCGCCTCGGGCTACGGCGGCGGCTCCGGCGGCGGGCGGGCCCTGGCGCCCGTGCGCACCGGCCGCCGGATCGGCGTGGCCGCGCTGGGGCTGGCGCTGGCGGTGCCGGCCGCGCTGCCCGCGCTCGGCGGCGGGGTGCTCGGGCGCCCCGGTGAGGACTCCGCGGCGGCGGGCGGCGGGGGCACGATCTCCGCGGTGAACCCCCTGGTGTCGCTCCAGTCCAGCCTGAACGCGCAGGACAACCGGGTGGTGCTCAAGTACCGCACGGACAGCCCGCAGCTGGGCGAGCAGTACCTGCGGATCCTGGCGCTGGACGAGTTCAACGGGGTCAAGTGGGAGGCCTCCGGCCGCCCCCTGACCGACGTGCCGGAGCGGCTGCCGAACCCCGCGGGGCTGAGCGAGCGGGTCCGCGAGGGCGCGGCCGAGATCCGCACCACCGTCTCGGCGGCGGAGACGTACGCCCAGCGCTACCTGCCGATGCCGTACCCGGCGACGCAGGTGGACATCGCCGGGAAGTGGCGGTACGAACCGGTCGGCCGGACCCTGGTCGGCGACCAGCTGGGCAAGGACCGCTTCCAGAACGTGCAGGGCGCGCAGTACACGGTACGGAGCCTGCTGCTGCGGCCGACGGCGGCGCAGCTGCAGTCCGCCCCCGGCCCGAACCCCTTCGTGCAGGCCGAGTACACCAAGGTGCCGGACAACCTGCCGCCGGTGGTGGCGGAGACGGCCCGGCGGGTGACGCAGGGCGCGCAGGACGACTACACCCGGGCCGTCCGGCTGCAGGACTTCTTCGCGGTGAACGGCGGCTTCCGCTACGACACGAAGGTGTCGTCGGGGACGGGTTCGCAGGCCATCGCCCGCTTCCTCCAGGACAAGGAGGGCTTCTGCGTCCACTTCGCCTTCTCGATGGCGGCGATGTCGCGCACGCTGGGCATCCCGGCGCGCGTGGCGGTCGGCTTCACCCCGGGTGAGAAGCAGTCCGACGGCAGCGTGAACGTCTCGATGCGGGACGCGCACGCCTGGCCCGAGCTGTACTTCGAGGGCGTGGGGTGGACCCGGTTCGAGCCGACGCCCCGTTCGGGGATCTCGGTGCCGGACTACAGCCGCGCCGCCGCCCCGCTCCCGCAGCCGTCCGCGCCGTCCGCGCTGCCCTCGCAGTCCGCGGCGGCGCCCTCGGCGGCCCCCTCGCAGAACGACGCCTGCCCGCCGGAGCTGAAGAAGCTCGGCGAGTGCGGGGGCGCGGCGCCGAAGCAGTCCGCCGCTGCGGGCTCCGGCGGCCTGCCGGTGGGCGCGGTCATCGGCTGGGGCGCGGCCGTACTGGTCCTGCTGGGGCTGCCGCTGCTGCCGCTGCTGTGGCGCCGCCGGGTCCGCCGCCGGCGCCTGGCCGGCGGGGACGTGCTCGCCGCGTGGCGGGAGCTCGGTGACGCCGCCTGGGACGTGGGCGTCCCGCCCGACGAGGCGCTCTCCCCGCGCCGGGCCGCGGCGCGCGTGGTGGTCCTGGGCCGGCTGGACGGGGACGCCGCGCAGGCGGTGCACCGGGTCGCGGGTGCGGTGGAGCGGGCGCTGTACGCCCCTCCCGGCGCCGAGGTCTGCGATCCGGGGCCGGCCGCCGACGTCCTGCTGGCCCGCGCCGCGCTGCTGGCGTCCGCGACCCGTCCGGGCCGGCTGCGGGCGCTCCTGCTCCCTCGCTCGGCGGCCCGCGTCTCCTGGGCGCTCTCGGCCCGGCTGGCCGCGTTCTCGGCCCGTACGTCGGCGCTCTCCGCCCGCTTCCGCCTCCCCCTGCGCAACCGCGGCTGAAGCCCGCCGCGGTCTCCGCGCCGCCGCGGAAGGACGCGGGAACGGCAGAACGCCGGTGGGGGGGGGGGGGGTTTTCCCCCTCCCCCCCCCCCCCCCCCCTCCCCCCCCCCCTCTCCTCCCCCCCCCCCCCCCCCCCACCCCTCCCCCCCCCCCTTCCC
>NZ_JBVIKC010000068.1:0-35759 GCF_055581065.1 Streptomyces sp. NPDC031479 | reverse complement strand
AACACCTGCTGGCCACCTTGACCGGAACCTGCCCCACCTGCCGGCAAACCGTCCCATGGCAGCCCTACGACACCACCTAACAAAGCCCTACTAGTCAAACCGCTGGAAAGGATGGACTCGCTGCTGCGCCGGGCGCATCTGGGGTATCGCGGAGTACGGGCCACCCCGCGCCCCGTACTCCGCGAGGTGCTCGTCATCGATGCCGAGTTGCTCGGCGACGAACCGCACCGCGGAGGCGGGGACCGCCGTGGGGTCTTCGGTCAGGAAGGTGCCGAGCATCCGCACCGTGCCCCACTGCACCGCCCATCCCAACCTCGTCGCCGGACGGCGCTTCGCCCGCGTCAGACCCAGAGCCTTGGTGTCCAGGCGGAAAAACTGTTCCAGCTCCCCGGGCGACGGCTCCGTGGCGAACCGCCCATAGCGGGCCTTTTGCTCAGCAGACAGGTACTCAACAGGCATGCCGACGCCCTCGGCTACCACCACGTCACCACAACTCGCCTTGCCTCGGAGGCTGGTGGGACCTGGAGCCGATACGCCTCCGGTGACCACACACGGTCACCGGCAGGGTGGGTTATGCGGGAAACTGGCGACACTTGAATAGGCGAGCCCACCAGTACCAAGGCCGAGATAGTGATCCACTGACCGGTCAAGCGGGACCAATTCCGCCTCCCGATGTTGAAAGGACTCCTTCGTCGGAGCGTCCCGGTGGGGCTGCCTCCTCCGGGCAAGCAGCCCCACCGGGACATTCAGCGCAACCGGCGGCGCCCCTTCCGGGGACCACGCCGCCTGGCGCTCGATGCCCAGCCCGCCAGGGCGACGGCCGCAACACATCCACCCACGGCCAGCACCCAAGACCAGCCGACCAGAAAGCCCGCTGCGAGCACACAACCGAGCACGAGCAGAGCCACCAGCCAGCCGCAGCCAGCACCATTTCGGGCGACGGCCATGTCCCGGCCCGCCTGATAGACGCGGCCACTGCTGCTGGCGGTGGCGACGAAGTGGACCCGCGCGTTAAGAGCGTGGACGCGGGCGGTGGCCGGGCAGCAGCCGAGCTGCTCGGAGATCTCGTTGAAGCCCCACTCCTCGATGTAGCGCAGGTAGGCGACTGCCTGGCGGCGCTGCTGTGTCATCAGCTGGATGAGTTCGACGATCTCCCGCGCAGCGACGAGGTCCTCGGTGCTGGCAGACGGAGCGATGGTGCTCCAGCCGACGGTCCCCTGCTCGGTGTGGTCCGCCGGATCCCCGTCGGCCCGCAGGGCGGCTGTGGAGATGCAGCGGGCGAGGCGGCGCCGGGCAACGGTGTAGAGCCAAGCGCGAGGAACCCTGATGCTGTCCCAGACACGCAGGGCCTGCTCGAAGGTGTCCTGGACGAGCGCCTCGACGTCAACTTCCTGCTCGGACAGCCCCCAAGCCGTAGCCCGCTGACGGACCGACAGAACCAGTGGACGGTAGTACAGCTCGTAGGCCGTTTCGAACGGCATCGTGGATGTGGCGCCGCACTCGGTGCAGCAGCTCTCCTCGGTCACTGCACGCCGCTGGCGGGCTCGTCGTCCTGGCCTTGCGCGGCGGCCTGAGCCCGGGCCAGCTCGGCGCGGGCACGCAGCAGCAGGCTCTGGGCGAGGGTGTCGGCGACTTTCAGCACTGCAGGCGCGGTGCCGAGCAGCATCAGGGTCACAGGGTCCATCATGGCGGGGTACCTTCCAGCGCGTCCCGCCCTCGGCGGATCCCGGGCGGGACACCTTGGCGGCTGCCAGTTGGTGGCGAGTGCACGCCCCGGCGTTTACCGCCCAATCCAAGATTTTTTCGCGAGCCGGGCCCCTCCGGCTGTGGCCCCGCGGTGCCCGGAATCGGGCCCGTTAGTCCTCGGGAACCTCGTCGTGGTCAGCCTCCGCCGGATCGCGCAGGGGCCGAAGCGCCCCGCCGACCGGGCCGGAGCCACGGAAGCTCTAGCGGCCCAGGACGTTCAGGTTGGCGTGCTTGAGCGGGGGGAGAGCCGGGCGACGTCCTCGTCCAGGACGTCGTGCTCGCGCTGGTCGGCGGGCAGAGCCCGGAGCTGTTCGACGGCAGCGTCCAGGTAGCGGGTGGTCCACAGCACCGCGGCGTTCAGCACCAGGCCAAGCGCGCCGAGCTGGTCCTCCTGGCCGTCGCGGTACGCCTGCATGATCTGCCCGCGCTTGCCGTGGCAGATGTCGCGGGCGAGCTTGTGCCGCGACTCCTGGACGGTGAGCTGGCGGTTCATCTGGCGCCGGTAAGTGTCATCCACCGGGTCGACCACCCGCAGAAGGTGCAGGGTCTTGGCGATCCGGTCCTGGACACCGGCGCCCGGGTCGGCGAGCTGTGCGCGATGCGCCTGGAGGACATCTCCCCCGCCCTGGGCGAGGTCCGGCTCCGGCGTCACCCGCAGAACGCCCGGCCCGACAGTCCGGTGTCCGTCGAGGCCTACCCGCTGCGCCGGGCCACCCGGGCCGCACTCCAGCGCTACCTCCTGGTGCGCCGCATGCTGATGGGCGACGTCACCGGAGGCGCCGACTGGCTGTGGGTCTCGGTGCGCGGCAACCACGGCGGCGTCGTCAGCGAGGACGTCGAGCCGGAGTACCGGCCCGCCGGCACCGCGCTGCAGGCGCGCGGCACCGGCCGGGCCTACAGCGCCACGGTGACGAAGGTGAACATCGACCTCGCCGGGACCCTGGGCTGGTCGCCGCTGCCCGTACGGATGGAGCAGCTGCGCCGCGGCGTCGCCGCCCCTGAGCTGCACCTGGTGCCGCCCGCGCCGGACGCCGAGCGGGCCGCCGAGCTGATGGACCGGCTCCAGCGCGCTGCCCGCAGCCTCGCCGCCCTGCCCGACGCCAGGGATGCCGCGACCACCGGGCGCAGGGCCCGCGACGAGGCCCGGCACGTCCTGCGCGAGGCGTGGCGACTCGGCGTCGAGCACCAGGTCCAGCTCGCCGTGCTCAGCGCCGGCGGCCTGCTCGCCGTGGATGCCCCGCGCGCCGGATGGGAGCCGGAGCTGCTGCGAGCCCTGGACCGGGCATTGCACCTCACACCTCTTTAGACCTGTTAGACCCAACACCTTGGCCGCCGTCGCAGGCCGGGGCTGGAGCAGCTCGAAGCCGTCACGGTGAGCGGGGCCTGGGCGCTACTTGGGTGCGCTGCGCGCCTGCCGCTGTTCGCGGATCTGGTCCTGCCTGGCCAGCAGCCGACGGTTCTCCTCGACCAGCGACAACGGCCGGTTCGCCTTCGCTTCCTTCTTCGCCGCCCGGCGCTGCGCCGTGGCGGCCTGGTCCTTCTTCTCGCACTCTGGATGGACCGGCTTGCCCCGGCACGCCCCCTGGGCGCGGCTGATCCAGACGGTGCCCTCGATGGGGCCGGCGCACATCGCGCACACCGCAGGGCCCCGCCTCCGAGGCGCAGGCGCTGTCGTGCGGGGGGACTTCGCCGCCTGGGTCGCCGTCGTCCCGTCGGCCCGCGTCACAGTGACCGGCGAGGCCAGGCTGACGGAGTAGGACCGCAGGTCGTCCGGGGTCGCCCGGTGCTGCTGCCCTTCCTGCCCCCGCGCACGGGGATCTGGTCACTCATGCGCGCAGCGTATGCCCTGGCGCATCCGGCGCTGGGTGTGCCCGGGCCACGCGGGCGGGACCGCGGCTTCCTCGATCTCATCGGCCATGTCCAGCAGGCTGCCGAATCGGCCGCGCTGCCGCGCCTCATTTGGATATGCTGGCGAGGTGTCGGGAAGCGAGATACCTGATCCGCGGATTGCCTACAGCTGGCATATCGGCCAAGACGGCACTGGCGTTGCTCTGAGCGGTGCTGAAACCCGTTCAGAAGCCCCAGGCGAGCGACCGCTGCCGTCTCTTCCTCGACGAGCCCGGCCAGCCCCGCAAATGGCGGACTCCAGAGAGCGCAACCACCCCAAGCAGCCCGACCCGCCCATAGTGTCGCGCGCGCCGGACGAAGTCCGGGGCCGGCTTTCGAACCTGCGGCGAGGAATGACGCAGGGGCGAAGCTCGTTTGAAAGCGCTTCCGAGGCGCTTCAGCGCCAGGCCGAGCCTGAGCTGTTCAACGAGATCCTGGCCGGCGGCGCGATAGCGGCCTCTGTGACCGCCGCCGCGACCGTCGCCAAGGCGAAGATCGACGCCAATACTCAACGGCTCAGGGACGCAGCGGACGCGGAGATCCAAAGACTCAAGATCGAATTGGACGAGCGTGTGGCAAAGTTCCAGGCCACGAAGGCAGCTCAGAGCGCCCGGTACCAGGCGCGGCAGCAGCCCGACGACTGAGGTGTCACGGCCTCGGGGAACATCGGCACGGCGCTTATCGATGTTCCCCGAGGCCTGAAGCAGTTCGGCGATGATTTAGACCTGTTGGGGCTAACGGGTCTGACACACGGCCGGGGGCCGGACCGTGATCGGTCCGGCCCCCGGCCGTGTGCTGCGGGGGTGTCAGCCGAGGCGGCCGACGTGGATGACCACGATGGTGACGGTGGTCTCGGTGATCTCGTACATGACCCGGTAGCGGCCGACGTGCATCCGGCGCAGGTCCTGCGAGCCCCGTACGGGATGCTGCCCTCGGGCCGGGGCTGGTCCGCCAGGAGGTCAACGGCGTCCATCAGCTGCCGCAGGCCGTCGGGGTCGTCCTTGAGGAAGTGGGCGGCCGCGTCGAGGGCGGGCTCGTCCCAGACGATCGCGAAGGTCACCCGCGCTCCAGACCGAGCCGGGCCCGGACGTCACCGTGCGGGACGGCCGCGGCGGTGCCGGCGGACTGCCGCTCCCGGTAGAGGGCCAGGGCGAGCGCGTCCTCCAGGTCGGCGAGCTCCTGGGGGTTGATGAGTACGGCCGCGGGCTGTCCGTGGTCGGTGATGGTGATGCGTTCCCGGGCGTGGGATGCCCGACGGACCAGCGAGCCGAACTTCGCTCGCGCTTCGGTGATCGGCAGAGTCTCACTCATGTAAAGAACTGTACACTTCTCGCGTCTTGTGTACTGTATCCGCAACTCGGGTGCGGAGGGGTGCAGGGAAGCCGGAGAATCCGGCGGCATGACCACGGAACAGCGCTTCGGCCCTCGGTTCGTCGCCGAGCAGCGGCACCGCTACGGCAAGCGGCCGCCGGAGAACCGGATGCTCTCGTACGACTTGGCGGTTCTGGACGAGTACGAGCCCTGGCGGATCTGGCTGGACGAGCAGCTCGACCTCCTGCCGGAGCCTGCCGCGGACGCCTTCGCTGCGAATCTGTGGCGCGACCAGAACTTCTGGCCCGACGTCATCGAACTCGCCGCCGGGGCTGCGCTTCGGCGGATGGGCTTCGGCGTGGAGTTCGAGCGGCGGTGGGGGAACCTGACACCGGACTGGACCGTCATCGGCGAGGATGGTGAGCCGGTCGCGCTGGTCGAGGTTCTTACCCACAGCCCGCAGCAGGGAGCCTTCGCCAAGATGAAGGCCTGGCACGCCCTGGTCGAGCGGATCAAGCAGATCCCGGTCCCCGTCGTGCTGACGGTCGCCAGCGATCCGGCGCGGCCGGTCGATGCCCCCGACCCGCGCACCGGGAAGAGGATTGCCCAGGACCTGCGGCGGGCCCTGCTCTCCCCGCTGAACCTGACCGCTTTCCGGACCGAGGGCTACACCTTCCTGCTCCGGGCCGATCCGCAGACGGGACGGGCCATGAGGTCCTCCGGGATGGGCGCGGTCCTCGTCCCGCCGAGCGGCCGTGCCGGCGTCGTTTCGGCCCGGCCGGTGTGTGCCGGGATCGACCGGAAGGTCAGCAAATACCGCGAGGTCGCCCTGGAAGCCGGGCTCCCGCTGGTCGTGGCGGCCGGCGCGCACCGGTTCACCGGTCTCCAGGTCCAGCAGCTTGACGACCTCCTCGCGGGGGTACCCACGCTGAGCGTCCAGTTCGACTTCGGCGACTCGTTCATCCATCAGCCCGTGGAGATCGATCCGAACAGTCCGCCGCGCTGGACCATGTCCCCGGACTTGACCGGAGTGCTCTGGGTGGACAACGACTTCCCCTTCACCACGGCCTGGCGCCCCAACCCCACCGCCGCCATCCCCGCGCCGCCCGGACTGACCTGACCACTCTGCACCCCGCCGTGGCAGGCGGCGATCAGCCCGCGACGGGAGCGGGAGAGCCTGGGCGGGGCGATTGCCGAGAGGCCAGCAGGGGTCGGAGAACCTACATCCTTCTGGCCCACGTGGCCGCGGGTCCGGGTGGTGCCGAGGCGCCCCTGTGCGCCAGGCTGTCCGCCGCCGGTCTCGCACTCGGGAGACCGGACGATCGCGCGGCCTCAGGCCAAGGCCGAACGGGTCCTCGGAAAGGTTCAGGGATGCAGGAGACCGGCACCATCTATGCACTCGTTGATCCCCGCGAGCCCAAGGTCGTTCACTACATCGGGCAGACCACGCGGCCGCTGTACGCGCAGCTCGCCGGGTTCCTCGCGGCTCCGCCTTTCCCCGACATGCAGGACTGGTTCGAGGAGCTCCAGCACGAGCGCATCCGGGCCGTCCTGAGGCCTCTGCGTACCGCCGTGCCCCGCGCCGAGCTGGGCGCGGCCCTGCTGGAGGAGACCCGACGGCACCGAGCGCACCCGCTGTTCCGGGGCCCGGAGGACGTCAGACCCTGCTCGATCTCCTTCCGTCACGTCGAGGCGCACGCCGAGGAAATCAGGGACGCCGCAGCCGACCTTGCCGCATTCGCCACGGGCGCTCGGGAACTGGCTCGCCTGGCGTGGGTATTTCTCAACGAATGCGAGGACATCCCGGCGCAAATCCCGTAAACCTCGTGACCTGCCCTCCGGGGCTCCTCTGGGCTACTAGGCCTTGGTCGTGCCCCAGACCTCCCGCCGGCAGGATCGCCCGGCTGTCAACGCCTGACCCCCGGATCAATGACCGCGTAGGGCCCCTCGAAGTTCCATTGGTCCGGCCAGCTGAGGTCGGGCAGGGGCGTTTCCGGATCGTTCAGGTAGCAGCGAACCGCCGCTCGGAACTCATGCCGCGCCAATACAAGCCTGTTCAGGAGCATGGCGTCCTCCTGGTCGAGCCCGGAGCCGGCCGGGCGCCGCTCCGCGGTGCCGTCGGCGACTTCCAGGTGGAGGGTCACGGCGGCCTCCGAAACGATCTGCACGCTCTGGGCAATGCTCAGAGCCCGCTGGAATAGTTGTTCGGGGCCCTCGGCTTCGACTACGGCGAGGGCTCGCCACATGGCCCGATAGGCGGCTTCTTCACTGTTCTGCGTGGCGTTGTTCCATCCGTTCTCCAGGTCTGTGGCGGCGTCCACGGCTTCGTCGGCGGCCAGCGCGAAGGCCAGGGCCGCGTCGCGTCTGCTGGTGTGCCGCCATTGCCCGTACGCGGCCTGGGCTGCGCGTTCGGTCGCCTGCTGGGTGGCCTGGGCGGCGATCCCGGCTGCCTGCTCGGCGGAGCAGGCAGCGACTTCGGCAGCCCGGCGGGCGGCTTGAGCCTGGCGCAGCGCGCCGTAGAAGGCGAGTGCGCCGACGAAGATCCCGGCGCCAGCGCCCAGAAGTGCGGCCATCAGTTCGGGTTCCATAGCCGGGATCATGGTGGGCGGTCCGGACGGGACGGAGCCGGTTTCGGCGGCGTGGTACAGGATCGCGACACTCCCGCCCCGATGCCGGTGCTGCGGTGGGTGAGCTGGGCGGCCCGCGATTCCTCGGGGCCATCACCCATCTGAGGATGAACTGGGGTATCGCCGGGGTAAGCCCAAAAGGGGCCATGGGGTGATCTTGAAGGCGTGATCCGTCCGATGCCGCCAGCCAGGTCTGCGACGCGTTCCACTGGCTGTAGCCTCACCGCCTCGCCGTACGGTCCTGCCCGGGCCGCACCGGGCTAGACGAGTAAGTCCGAAGTCTTCGGGCGCATGAAGCGAGGGTCTCGTTGATCCGTTTGTGACGACAGATCTCGAAACCCTCGCTACAGCACTCTACGTGAAGATCGATGACTCTCTGGCAGGAACGCGGCGGCCGGGGCGGCCTCCGAGGCTGACGGACGCGGAACTGTTGACCGTGGCAGCAGGCCGTCCTGGGTTTCGCCTCCGAAGCCAGGTGGCTGCGGTTCGCCCGCCGCCACCTGGCCGCGGAGTTCCCCTACCTGCCCGGGCAGTCCGGCTACAACAAACGCCTGCGAGCCGCGAACACGCTGATCAGCAGGTTCATCCGCACACTCGCCCGGGACACCGACCTGTGGCACGACGACGTGTGGATCGTGGACTCCACACCCGTGGAATGCGCCCGCTCGCGGCCCACCGTCAAACGCTCCGACATGGCCGGCTGGGCCGGCTACGGCTACTGCCCCTCACACTCGCGGTTCTTCTGGGGCCTGCGCCTCCACCTGCTCTGCACCCCCGGAGGCCTACCCGTCGCCTGGGCCCTGGCCAACCCGAAGGTGGACGAGCGGGAAGTCCTGGCCGACATGCTCACCCAGGACGCCGATCTGCTGACCACCCACCCCGGACAGACCGTCATCGGCGACAAGGGCTACGTCTCCAAACACCTCGACGCCTTCATGGCCGACCACGGCCTGACCCTGCTGCGGCCGAGCTACCGCAACAAGAAACCCAGGCCGGGCGAGCACCTGCTCAAGCCAATCCGGCAGCTGATCGAGTCGGTCAACGACACCCTCAAAGGCCAGCTGGACCTCGAACGCCACGGAGCCAGGACCCCAGCCGGAGTCCTGGCCCGGATCGGACAACGCATCCTCACCCTGACCGCAGCGATCTGGCACAACCGGGCCAACGGCACAGCCATCACACGATCACTCATCGCCTACGACCACTGACCAAGACTTCGGACTTACTCGTCTAGACCCCCGCGAGTTCCCGCGGAAACTGAAGGTTCTTCAGCGCGAACCCAAGGGTGCGGTGCCTTGATTCCGGGGGATGGACCCGTGAGTTCGGGATCAACTCATGGGGTCGGTCTCGGCTGCCTGTTCCAGCAAGGCAGCCTGCGGAATCCGCGTAGCGCATGGCGGTCTTGGGGTGTGACCGAGATACGCGCCAAAGGGGCAACGGGATGATCTTGAAGTCCTGAGCACCCGTCGGCCGTCACCCATTCGGCCCAGTGTCGTTGGTGGTGATGTTGAGCGTCATCTGGGGCCTGGGATGGGTTGTGACATCGATTGAACGGACCGCGTATCCGCGGTTCAAGCGGCTGACCACCGCGCATGAGCTGCATCTGTTCTTCTCGCCGACTCGCGATGAGCTGGAGTGGGCGGCCGATGCCACGGACTGCGATGAGCATCTGCTGGCGCTGCTGCTGATGTTGAAGTCGTACCGGCGTATGGGGTGTTTCCCTGCGCCGGAGGACGTCCCGGAGATGGTGGTGGACTTCGTCCGCCGGGCAGTGGAGCTGCCGGAGGGCACGCTGCCGGTGTACCGGGCGGAGCGGACCGCCAAGCACCACCGGGGCCTGGTCCGCAAGCAGGCCGGCGTGACGTACGACCAGGCCAAGGCTCGGGGGATCGTCGAGCAGTCGATCCGCAAGGAGGCCGCGGCGAAGAACCGCCCGGCGGATCTGATCAACATCGCGCTGGAGAAGGTGGTGGAGGCCGGACTGGAGCTGCCGGGGTTCTCGACCTTCGACAAGATGGCCTCGAAGATCCGCACCGAGGTGAACGCCTCGATCTGCGCGGGCATCCACGACCGCATGAGCGCCGCTCAGCGGGCGGGGCTTATGCGGCTGCTGGAGGACCGCGACAGCGACGGGACGACGCTGTCCAACCGGCTGAAGAAGCCCGCCAAGGGCCCGACCTGGTCGCACTTCAAGAACCTGACCAAGCGTCTGGAATGGCTGGACGAGCTCGGCGACACTGGCGTGTGGATGGACGGAGTCGCCGCGGGGAAGATCACCGACTTCGCCGGAGAGGCGGACGCGGCAGACGCCTCGGAGCTGCGGGACTTCGTTCCCGTCAAGCGCATCGCGTTGGTCGCGGCCCTGACGCACAAGGCGAGGATGCGGGTGCGGGACGACCTGGCGACGATGTTCTGCAAGCGTGTGGCGATGAAGATCAAGAAGGCCAAGGCCGAGCTGGAGGAGATCCGGCTCGCCGAGCGGGAGATCGTCGAGGCACTGATCGGGAACTACCGCACGGTGCTCAAGCACATCGACGAGGGCGGCCCGGCCCAGGCACTTGCGAAGGCTGCGGCCATGACGGCCGAGGTCCGGCGCGCCGTGGATGGTCTGGACGAGGAGGCGTCGGTGGACGAGGTTGCGACGCGGCTGGAGGGCAGGGTCTCCCCGGCGGTCCTCGCCCTGGTGAAGGCCCAGGTGGTGCAGGCCGGCGGGTTCGGCGCGGTCACCTGCGCGGTGGACGGCTTCGGCGGGTTCGCGAAGCAGTACGAGCAGATCGAGAAGGTCTCCGCCCATCACGGCAACTTCTGGGAGGTGCTGCTGTACGGGCAGATCGGCCGGGACCGGGCGGTGATGTTCGACCTGGCCGACAACGACAAGCTGAAGTTCACCGCGACCAGCGAGGACAGCCGGGTGCTGGACGCCCTCGCGCACGCCCAGCGGCACCAGGCGGCCCGCGGCGAGTACATCACCGCCTTCAACGAGGAGGGCAAGGAGGTCGACCTCTCCTTCGCCACCCAGAACTGGCGCAAGGCCGGCCTCGACAAGACCCGGACCGGGCAGTTCGTTCGCAAGCACTTCGAGGCGATGGTCTTCACCGCCCTCGCCGAGGAACTGCGCACAGGCGACGTCGCGGTGGTCGGCTCGGAGGAGTACGCCGACTGGTCCGAGCAGTTGCTGGCCTGGGAGGCCGTCCAGGAGACGCTGGGGTCCTACCTGGTGGAGGTCGGCCTCGCCGAGCCGGGCGAGAGCGCCGAGTTCGACGCGAAGTTCTTCCGCCGGCAGCTGGAGGACAAGCTGCGAGGCGCCGCCGCGGCGGCGGACGCCGGGTACCCGGAGAACGATGGCCTGGTCATCGATCCGGAGACGGGCATCCCTTCGCTGAAGGCGTTCAGGGCGGACGGTCAGCGGCCCTCGGCGAAGCGGCTGGAGCAGGAGATCAAGGCGAGGATGCCGGAGCGTTCCCTGATGGGGATCGTGGCCCGGACCGCGTACTGGGTGGAGTGGTGGCGCCGTTTCGGCCCGCCGTCCGGCAACGAGCCCAAGCTCACCGACCCCTTGGGCCGCTACGTGATCGTTACGTTCGTCAAGGGCACCAACATGGGCCCCTACGAGGCCGCCCGGCACATCCCCGGCGTGAGCGGGCACGAGCTGTCGTACGTCGCCAACAAGCACTTCTCGATCGTGCTGCTGAACGAGGCGGTCGCCGACCTGGTGAACGCGCACGCCCGCCTGGACATCTCGCAGGCCTGGGGCGACGGGACCGCCGTCGCGGCGGACGGCACCCACATGGACACGTATCTCGACAATCTGCTTTCCGAGACCAGCGTCTGGTACGGCAAGCCCGGCGGGATCGCCTACCACCACGTCTCGGACACCTACATCGCATTGTTCACGCACTTCATCCCGTGCGGGGTGTGGGAGGCCGTCTACATCATCGAGGGCCTGCTGAAGAACACCAGCGAGGTGCAGCCGACCACGGTGCACGCCGATACGCAGGGCCAGAGCTTCCCTGTCTTTGCGCTCGCCCACCTGCTGGGCTTCGACCTGATGCCCAGGATCAGGAACTGGAAGGAACTGACCTTCTACCGGCCCTCCAAGCAGACGGAGTACGTGCACATCGACGCCCTGTTCGGCGAGCCGGGCAAGAACGTCATCGACTTCGACCTGATCGAGTCCCAGTTCCGCCACCTGATGCGCGTGGCCGTCTCCGTACGCGAGGGCACCATCTCCTCCTCCACGCTGCTCAAGCGGCTACGGTCGGGGTCGAGGAAGAACGCCACCTACGCCGCCTTCCGAGAGGTCGGCCGCGTGATCCGCACCGTCCAGCTGCTGCGCTACCTCTCGGACGTGCCGCTGCGCCGGCGGGTGACCGCAGCGACCAACAAGGTCGAGTCGTTCAACCGGTTCTCCCAGTGGATCGGCTTCGGCAACCGCGGCGTCATCGGCGACAACGACCCCATCGAGCAGGAGAAGGCGATGAAGTTCAACGCGCTGCTCACGAACGCGGTGATCTTCCACAACGCCCTGGACATCGCGGAGATCGTGCGGCAGCTGCTGGAAGAGGGATGGGAGATCGACCCGGAAGACCTGGCGCACATCTCGCCGTACCTGACCGAGCACATCAACCGGTTCGGCGAGTACAGCACCCACGAACTCGGCATCCAGCCCGAGGCGTACGACCCGAAGCTGGATGTCGACTTCACCCCGTTGCGCGAGCAGGACCTGACGGCCTTCGGCCTCGGACAGGCCGCCTGACCTGCCGGAGCCCTCGCCGGGTCGTGCTGGCCGTGCAGTCGAAGGGGCGTCCGAAGCCACCTCCTATGGCTTCGGACGCCCCTTCGTGGGTGCCGGTACTCAGGCGTTCGTGAGCGCCAGGGTCTCGGATGCCAGTTGTTTGCGCCGCTGGTCGGCTGGTCGAGGTCGGCGCGCAGCCGTTCGGCGGTCCGTGCCGGCTTCTGGTCGAGGTCGGCCAGCTCCGGTTCCAGGGCGGGGTGCCCGGCCTCCTGGACCTGGCTGTAGGCGGCCTCGTCCCGGGACCGCCTACAGCCTCACCCGCTCACGAGCCACCTGCCGGCCCCTGTTGCCGATTGGGCAGTAGTCAGGGCCTCATAGCCAACGACCCAAGCTCGGACGCTGCAGGGTCACGGCGGGCCGGGCTCAGCGCCCGGCCCGCCGTAGTGATGGCTAGAAGAAGGCCTTGCAGCCGGAGGGGACGCCGACCTCGCACAGGAAGAGCCGGACGTCGGCGACGTTGCTTTCAGCCCCCGAAGCGGAGACCTGGTGGTACCTGCCATCATTTATCCAGGCGCTGCCGTTCCACTTGGAGTACTTCCTGTAGATGCTCACGGAGCGACCGTTGGTGGAGCACAGGTCCTTGAGGTCGAAATCCCAGTTCGTCCTGTAGGACTTCTTGCCGTTGTAGGAGGTGGACTCTGTGTAGTTGTAAGTTCCTTTGGCAGAGCCGCAGCCGTTACTGAGTGTGGCGCTGTATGAGGCGCGGCTGTCAGCCTGGGCGGTGCCAGCAAGGGACAGGACGAGGCCGGTGCCCGCGGCAGCGACGGCGATCGTACGGGAAAGTTTGGACACCACGACAAACTCCTTGTCGATCAAGGTATGGGAACGCGACGAGTATCTCGGCGCGGAACGGATTTCTGAGCAGCCCACGCTAATGGCTGTTCTGTTGGCCGCAAGGGCCGGTCTCGGACACGCGACGATATGCAGTCATGACCTGACCCAACGACCCGAACGCCGCAGAAGTTCAGGCCCTCACGATGGAGGCCGAAGCGTTCTGGCTAGCTAGGCACTGCACATACTGCTGACCGTCGACAGGTGAAGAAAGGAATTCGACTGTCCCGGACAAGTCCCCGACTGTCCGGGCTGGTCCGGGCCTTGTTCGGATTGCGTCCCGGACAGAGCCGCCGCAGTAAATGCCGGATTTACTGCGACAGTGCCCCTATCGTGATCACCGCGACCTGCGGCGGGCCATGTCGGCCGCCGGGGCGAGGTGTACGCATTTACTGCGGCAGTGCCGGAAGGGTGGGACGGGCGTGGCGATCGAACCGGTGACCGAACTCGGGAGCGGGGGCGCGCTCTGCTTGCCGCGCGCCCGGGTCGTGCCGCTGTCCGCCCCGCCCACGTCGTACACCGCGGCGGTCGAGCGGTACCTCACCGGCGCGGGCATCGCGAAGTCCTCCGCGCGGATCTACCGGATCTCGCTGACAACGTGGGGGTGGATGCTTGCCGGCGAGGCGGCGCCGACCGGCCCGGCCCGCCGGGGCGCGAAGCCGCCCGTCTTCCCCGTCGCCGCGATCGACGATCCGGTGCTGCCGGAAGTGCTGGCCGAGCTGGCGGCGGCGCGGGCCGACGAGATGGACGCCGACACCGTCAACCGGGAACTGTCCATCGCGCGCAAGGCGATCGGCTGGTGGCAGCGCCAGGGCTGGATCGACGGTGACCCGACGGTCGGCATCGAGCGGCGGCCGGCGCCGCCGGACCGCACCAAGGCCCTGGCCGAGAACCAGATCGCCGCCCTGTGGCGCCTGGACGTCGCCCTGCGGGAGAAGACGTTCTGGAAGATGCTCTACGAGTCGGCGGCCCGCGCCGACGAGGTGCTGTGCCTGAACGTAGAAGACCTGTACCCGCAGGACAAGCGCGGGAAGATCACCGCCAAGGGCGGGGCCACGGAGTGGATTCACTGGCAGTCCGGCACAGCCCAACTCCTGCCTCGCCTCATCGCCCGCCGCACCCGCGGCCCACTGTTCCTCACCGACCGCAAGGCCCCGGCTGGGACACCGACGCTCGACGTGTGCCCGGAGACTGGCCGGGCCCGGCTCTCCTACCGCCGGGCTGAGGAGGTCTTCGAGGAGAACACCCGGCTGCTGGCCAACCCGCTCGCCTCACCAGAGGCCATTGAGGACCTGGACGGCTGGACGCTTCACCGGCTTCGCCACAGCGCCCTGACACACGACGCCGAGGACGGCACCTCCACCCCGATGCTGCTGGCCCGCTCCCGCCACGCCTCCGGCCGCTCCCTGGAGCGGTACGCCCGCCCCGGCGTCGACGCCGTCGCCCGGCACGTCGCCGAGCGAGATCCCGCCGCCCGCCACCGCAGGTGAGTCCGAGCGCTCAGGGCTTCAAGATCATCCCGTTGCCCCTTTGGCGCGTATCTCGGTCACACCCCGTCTTCTCGTGGAGGCCGAACATCTCAGCAAGGTGGAGGGGGTCAGGTCCTTGAACCATGACCTCTTCGAGCTGCCGGTCGACTCGGAACCTCTCCAAGGTCGCCTCCACCGCGCATCGGTGTGCTGACGAGATGTTCGCCGCCCGTGGTTCGCGCCACCTCGCCTCGCCGCAGAATCGCCCGCACGATGTGCCAGTGCTTCGGTCTGCCGTGGGCGTCGTGCCCCTCGTACTCCCGCTCGGTGACGACCACGGACTGCAGGCCGGTGCACAGTCCGTGCACCTCGGGCGGTGTCAGGAAGGTCATGGGTCGGCCCCATCGGGCCCAGGCGTCGTTGACGCCGAAGAAGGTGCAGCAGAACAGGCCACCTTCGGTCAGTCCGGCCTGGATCGCCGCCACGACACCCGGCAGGTCCCGCCGCGGCAGGAACGGCAGCACGTGAACGGCGAGGACCAGATCATACCGGCCCGCTGGGATCCCGGCCTCGCGGATGTCGCGGGGGATCACAGTCAGCCGGGAGTTACCGAGCCGCATGGCGCACCGGAGGGTCTCCGCGTCAGGGTCGACGGCGTCGACGTCGAAGCCCGCCCGCAGCAGGTGGCGGGCGTCGCTCAATGGTCCCGCACCGATATCCAGGGCCCGCCCGTGCCCCCGCCCCAGCAGGTCGAGGGCGTCCACGACGAGCGAACTCGGGCCACGGGCCGGGCGGAGCGCCGCGTACGACGGCGCCCGGGCAGACTGCGGACCGTGCGGCGTCATCCGCTGGCTCGGAGAATCTTGTCCTCCACCAAGGCCGCTGCGAGTTCCACCTTCTCGGCATCCGTCAGACCACCCGGCAGTTCGCGCACGTAGAAGGCGCCGGTGCGGGCGATGAACGCCAACGCCTCGGCCGCCGGCCGGTTGACACTGATCAGGACCTCGCCGTTGGGCGCGATCAGGCAGGTCTCGTCCCTTTCCGCCCCCCCGACCCGCTGCCGCCCCGCCTGCTCGTTCACGAGCCGACGGCGCGGGGTCAGAGTCCGGGCGTCGTACCAGACGTCGGGCAGGATCTCGCCGAACAGGCGCTCGTACTGGGCCCTGAACTCGCGGAAGGACGCCTTCGGACGAGGCATCGCCATGTCCGGGACGGGCGCGTTGCTCGGGGCATGGTGGACGTACCGGCCGAAAAACCGCCGACAGTAGTCCTCGTACTCCGTGGTGAACAGGATGAACTGGTGCCACACCTCGTCGACCCGCAGCGAGTGCATCTGCCAGGATCGCTCGGGGTGCTCGTGCGCCATCACGAAGTACCGCTTGACTTCGCGGAACAGAAGTTCCGCCTCGGCTGTCTCGTCGACGATCCGTTCCTTGAGGAGCTTCTCGATGAGATACGGCGCCGCATGGTCGACGGCCGCACTCCAATCGATGGCCTGGAGGCTCATTGCCGTACCCTATTCCGCCGGGGGCGCCGGTGCGTCCTGAGACAGCAACTGCGGATGGCAGCTCGACACGCAGGTGCTGCAACTGTTGTGGCATGTGGCGCATGGCGAGTGGCAGTCAGTGCAGTTGGGGTCCCAATCCTCCGAGCTCTCCATGCGCAGCCGGGCCCGTCTCCCGATGCGCAGTCGTCCTGCCGCCGCCGACGGTGCCGGGGCGCCGTGGACATTGGCGACGCTCTCCTCCCGGCGCCGGACGAGGGTCGCGTCCGCCCGCACCCAGAGCACTGTCGCGCCGAAAGGCAGAACCTGTGAGGGAGCGTCCTCTGTGTGGAGGATGTCCGCCCTGGGGATTTGGATGCTCTGGGACAGGTCGTAGAGGCTCGGGTAGAGCTCGACGTGCTCGTTGGTGTCGCCGAACCCCACGTATCCGAAGAAGACCTGGGTCCTCGTCCCATGCGTCCGCAGGGTATGCAACAGCGGGTGCTCCTCGATCAAGACGCCCGCATTCTTAGCGGTCATGGTACCTCCTGGTTCGTGTGGGTGGGTCTCGAAGCTACGGGCCCTGGAGCTGGCGCTTCTATGTCTTCGCCGACATATCGCCCGTCCGGAGCAGAAAGGAGCAGGACGCGCCGGTGCTGGTCGGCGAAGCGTGATGTCGGATTCCGCGAGCCGTGGCGCATGGCATGGCAGTCGTCAAACAACTGTTCCGCGAAATCAAGGAACTGGGAGACCAGCTGCCAGGCTCACAACCTCGGCATCACGGGGCAGGTCCCGAAGCTGCGCGCCCGGCCGGGGACCATCGATCCCGGCCGGTCCAGAACCGGTTCGAGATCCGTTGAGACAGGGGCACGGAACTCGCGCAGATCCCGTATGACAGCCAGCGCCAACCCGAGCCTCCTCGCCTTCACCCCGACCGCAGATCGATCGGACAGAGTGAGAACGCTTCAGGAATCTCGAATTTACGTCACAAGGCTGAGCAGCACCTCAACGAGGAAGAACGGCCTGGCCACGGGGACAACGACTCAGCGGGGCTCAGGAGAACTCGCGGGATGTTGCACATACGAGAACAGGGCCGAGTCCGGCGGGACCTGGAGCCGATACGCCCCGGGGGATCACTTACGGTCGTCAGCAGGCTGGACTCCACGGGGAACGGGTGGCCATTGAACCGACACTGTGAGATCCGGACCAGAAGGCACTGAGCGATCCAGGATCTCGGGTCCACCAACGGCATCACGCTAGACACACAGCACGATGCCCGCAGTACGCTCCGCGAACGCGCAGAAGGAGCCCTGCGTCCCCAACGGGTTTCCTAGGCCATGATGTTGGGAGGGCTCCCTGCGCGGTGTTCCATCACGCCTACAGATGAAGGGAACTCCGTATGGAGGAGAGTAGCCCGAACCGCAGGTGGAGGCACCTGGCCCGCTGGGACTGGCCACGCGCGGAGAGCGCAAGCCACCTGCGGAAGTGGTTCAACGAACAAGGAAGGAGCGTCTCGGGTGAGTTCTTCCGGGGCGTGGCATACAAGTTCGGCAGCGGCACAGTGACCCTGGTCATCCTGTGGTGGGAGGCCCGCCACTGACGACACTCCGACGGCGGGCCCACCACTTGGCGGGCCCGCTTCACGTTGCACCTCAGCGCTGGCGCCGCCGCCCCTGCGACCACATACGGTCACCGGCTGGCTGGCCCTCCAGGGGGAATCGGCGACAGTTGAATACGAGAGCCCGCCAGTATCGACCCCCTAAAACGACCACTTCCGCCTCCTCTGCCCATCAGACTTGCTGACGTCGCGGAGCTGGGGCGGACCGAGTTGCGACCCTGCAGGCCGCCAGGAACGTAGCCCGGGCCGCTTCCGCCTGCGCCCAAGCCTCTTCGCAGGACACCATGTCGGGCCACCTGTCGGTGCCAGCTCGCAGGCGCGTGGCCTCAGTCAACGCGGTGAGCGCGGCAGACAGCTCGCCACACGCCGTATCGACATTGGCCGGGCCGAGTAGTTCCACTCGCTCCAGTACCCTCCGGACCGGTCCGCAGGCCGCCTCGGTCTGTGACCAAATCTGGTCTTGGAATGCCTCCAAGCCACCGCCGTCGCCGGTTTCTGCCAGGTGACGCGCGATCAGAATTTCCGTCTCGCCGACCATCTCCCGATGCTCTTGCACGCAGGCGTCCCACGCGGCCAGGAGTGCGGCATACACCTCTTGGCGCTGCCCACGCAGCCACTGCCCGTGCTCTACGCGGGCCTGGTGCGTGACCTGCCAACGCCCCACATAGATGCCGGCCAGCACGCCAAGCAATCCGATGAAGCCGGGTATGAATGTCTTCCACTGCTCTGCCATGACCGCATCTTGCAGCCTCTGCCCATCCGATCGGACCCACTGAGCACCATTTCTGCCCGGCCGACATCCCGACGTCTCACAGTCGGGCGCCGAGCTGCAGAGCACCGCCCTCGCAGCCGACACGGCAGGATCGGCCGAACGTAAGGCCCACCGGGTCTACGCCATCAGTTGGAACCTTGGACGCCCCTCACGATGTCCCGGTCCACATGGACGATGCACTCCTCAGCGCGGTGCCCGGCGCGGCCGGCGCCGTGGTTCTCCTGTTCCTCGGAGCGTGGGAGAACGACAGCGGGTGTGAGTAGTTGCCGTACAGAAAGTGCCGCTGAGATTGATCTTGCTGGCGCTGGGCTACTTCGCGGGGGCTTCAAGCTGGCGGGGTACGGCACCTGCGCGCAGTTCCCGCAGTTCCGGGATGTGGTTGTAGAGGGTGCCGGGTGAGACCCCGAGGAGCTTGGCGATCGAGGTGATCGAGCGGCCGGGGTCGGGCAGCAGGTCGCGGGCGGCGCGGATGACTTCCTCGGTGGCGACGCTGGGACGTCCGCCGACGCGGCAGCGGGCGCGTGCGGCGGCCAGGCCCTCGTTGGTACCGATGACGATGAGTTCGCGGATGAACTCGGCGAGTGCGGCGAAGACGTGGAAGACGAGCCGGCCACCGGGGGTGGTGGTGTCCAGGTTCTCGTGCAGCGACGTGAAGCCGATCCCGCGCTCGCGCAGCTCGGCGACCATGCTGATGAGGTCCTGGAGGCTGCGGCCGTAGCGGTCGAGCGAGGGCACCACGAGGGTGTCGCCCGGGTCGAGGAAGGCGTGGCACGCCTTCAGCTCGGGGCGGAGCGCGTTCTTGCCCGACTTCTTGTCCGCGAAGATCTTCCGGCACCCGGCGGCGGTGAGTGCGTCGAGCTGCCGCTCCAGCTTCTGCCCGCCCGTCGAGACCCGGGCGTATCCGATCTTGATCTCGGTGCGGACGAGCGGTTCGGCGACGAGGAGGTCCGGCCCGGCGGCCGATTCGAGGGCGGTCATGATCCCGGATCTTGTCAGAAAACGGCGGTCTGGGGTTCTTGAATTACCCAGGTTTTTGAAGGGGTTTCTGAAGGCCCTGAGGGGTTCGGGAGGCACTGTAGGGCGATCTTCGGAAAACGAACGTTTATTGAAGGCGGGGTGCCGGGCGGAGCAGCCCTGCGCGGAAGAGGTCGGAAGCGGCGGCTTCAATCTCGGCGCGTGCTGCGAACGGGAAGACGGACCGCCGATGGGTGTTCGCGACCACTGCCTGATCCAGGCTGCCGTGAGCCGAGACCGAGTGGAAGACCTCCAAGTCCTCCCGGCCGAACAGCAGGAACCCCTCATCGGTCCGCGTGTCCTCGATGGCCAGCCAGTGGGCCTGCCACCCCCACTGCACGTACGAGGGGATGGCCAGGCGGTCCGGCAGCTCTGCGAGGTGGTCGACCGCGTCGTCCGGGTTATCCCTGTGCCAGTAGATCAGGGCCCAGGGCCCCTGGTGCAGGCGCTTGTCCAGGCCCTGGGCCCAGTGGCAGTCCGGGCAGTGGACGACGGGCTGCCCGTCGAACCTCCGGTCGTAGTCTGCGGCTGGACGGTGCGGCGCGGCGGTTCGGTACGCGTTCATCGGGCCTCTGCGACGGTCGGGGCGGGATGCGCCGGGGTGCGGGGGCGGGACACGGCGGTGACCGTCCCCAGGTCGAGCCGCTTGTCCATGTCCAGGCGGAAGGTGCCGTACGGGTTGCAGTTGGACCAGAACAGCGCGGTCAGTCCGCGCCGGTCCTCGGCCGACAGCTTCTTCGCCCACTTCGGCTCGGCCAGTACCTGCTGGAGCAGCAGCGTGTTGACGTGAACGAGGCTGGACTGGAGCAGGTGCAGAGCGAGCATCGACGTCTCGGCGTGCTCCTTGTCCGGGCCGGTCAGGGCGCCGTCCTTGCCGTAGTGCAGCACGGTGTTCGCGCTGTTCCAGTTCTCCACGACCTGGAGGCCACCGTGGATCTCCCGGCGCAGGTCGGAGCTGGCCAGGTAGTCGCAGGCGAAGATGGTGCGCACGGCGCGGCCGAGTTCTTCGAGCGCGGCGTAGGTGGGGTGCTTGGGGCCGCCGCGGGTGAAGCGCCGCAGCACCTGCTCGGCCTCCGCGGTGCCCAGGCGCAGGGCGGTGGCGTACTTGACCATCTGGTCGTACTGCTGCTCGATCAGGTCCCAGCGGATCGGCCGGGTCAGTGAGCCGCCGAGGGCCGACCAGCCGGGCGGGGCGTCGTCCGGCCGGTACAGGCGGATGCTGCCGATGTTCTTCAACCTGGGCAGCAGCCGGAAGCTGAGCAACTCGGTGAAGGCGAACCCGACCACGGAGGCGCCGTGGGTGTCGACGTAGTTGGACTCGATCTCGGCGTCCGTGCAGTGCCTCAGCAGGCCCTCGATCATCGCCGCGACCTCGGACGACGAGCAGGACTTCAGCTGGGAGTAGATGCAGACGTTCTTCTTCTCGACATGCCAGTAGATCATCACTCCGTTGCCGCCGTAGCGGGCGTGGTACTCGGTCATGAAGTTCGAGGACCAGGACCCGAACTTCTTCGAGTCCGACGCGCACGCGGTGCCCTGCCCCCACCATGCCGCGTCCCGGGCGGCGAACGTGCCGTTCACCAGCTTCGTCACGGCGGCGCGGAGGTTGTCGACGGTGATGAAGTGCCGGCGCACGTGCCGCAGCGCGGCCTCACTCTCGCCGTGCTCGCCGGTCGACACGATCGCCCGGATACCCATGTTGGTGCCCAGGGCGAACAGAGCGAGTAGCAGGCGCCGCTGAAGGGTGGCGCGGTCGATCCGCTCGTACGCGGCGACCGAGGAGAACTCGTCGGTGAAGCCGGTGAGGAAGTCGGCGTTCTTCAGCACGTCCAAGAGATCGAGCACCCCCCATCGGCGCACGACCTCGTCCTTGAGGGCCTGGAGGCCGGTGGGCTCTTCCAGCGGCTCCAGCTTCGGCACGGTGATCCACGGCTCGCCCTTGCGGGTGGTGACCCTCACCCCGCCCGCCGAGCCGTTCGTGAGCGCCGCCGACAGCCGGTCCAGGCCGTCCGTCATCCGCCGCGTCAGGCCCGCGATGAACTCCCTGGGGTCCTCGGGCTGGCGGATCGCGGCGTAGTGCACGGTGCGGGCCAACTCGAAGTCGCCGGGCAGGTCGTCCTCCGGGTCGCCCCACTGCCTCCCGCCCTCGACATAGATCTCCCGGCGCCGGATCGCGTCCCGCAGCGCCACCAGCACGCACAGCTCGTACGGGATGCGCTCGATGCGGCCCTTGTCATCGACGACGGCCTCGCGCCAGTCCTTGCGGACGACGCCATCCATCGGCACTCTGTCGCCGGCGTCGTAGAAACGGGTCTTGCCGTCGACGTCGGCGTACTTCTCCAGCAGCGTGAGCGCGTCCATCACCGGCCGGTAGGCGGTGTTGTTGCCGCGGAAGCCCAACGTGTTCAGTAGCGGCGCCAGCATCTGCCGGTAGTACGAGCTGTATGACGAGCGCAGCGTGGTGCGGACCTTGGCCTTGAACGCCTTCTCGTTGGCCTTGGCCTCCGCGACCAGGTCGCGCAGCGTCTTCTCACCCACCACCGGGTACAGCACCGCGCGCACGGTCCCCTCGGGCCGGCCCACCGCCGCGTCCGCGAGCCGGAAGAGGATGCCTTCCTTGCCCCGGACCTTCTTCAGCTCCGCCGTCAGCTGCCGCTCCACCCGCCGCTCGGCACGGGCGTTGATCTTGTGGACCAGGGCGACGAGCAGTTCCACCAAGGCGTCGGTGATCTCCGCCTGCCGGGACGCGCACAGCGCGGCCAGCAGCGTGGTCCGCACGTCCTCGCCCGCATCACGGAAGTCCGAGGGGTACATCTTGATCGCCCGCGCCCGCCACGCGGCCACCAGCTTCTCCGAGCAGTCCGCGAACAACCCCTCCGGCAAGCCGAGCCGCCGGACGGCAGTCAGCTTGGTGATCTCCGTCAGCAGCGAGTCCAGCCCCACCGCGCCCGGGTCCCGCTTCAGCGCGGCCAGCAGCGCCGTGCCGTCCTCGCTGCCCTCCTCCACGAGAGCCAGCAGGCGTCCGGCACACGCCCCGCCCAAGCACTCGACGGTCTGCGCGCAGAAGACGCGATCGGCCCGCGCCCGCGCGGCGGCCACGATCCTCTCGGTTCGCCCCGGGGGTTCGATGCGGTCGCTGCGGCACTGCACGAGCAGGGCCTCGCGCAGCCGGTCCTCGACCAACTCCAGCGGGCAGACCTCATCGGCGAGCCAGGCAGTCAGCCGTTCCTCGTCGGCGCGGGTCGCGGGGCGGAACCCGAGGGCCTCGCGGATCTGCGTCCGGTGAGCCTTCGCCGACCGGGACGACAGGTCGTACTTCGCCAACTCCTCCGCCGGCACCTTGACCACGCTGGCCACGTAGTCGACCGCCGCGGGCGGGACCTCCTCCACGAACTGGGGGAACCGGCCCTCCAGCTCGAAATACTTCAGCATCAGCACGAACCCGAGCCGGGTCGGGCCCGACTTGTTCGCGACCAGATCCCAGTCACTGCCCACCGGCGTCCAGCACGCCACCACGTCCTCGGGCGACCACTCCCGCCGCATGACCGTTCCCGCTCCTCCGTCGACTCCTCGTTCGGCCTAACGAACAGGCCGAGCAGGAGCAACGGGAGAGAAGAGGAAGCCGACCGCTACTTTGCACCGTGGGTCAGGGATAGGAGACCGGGGCCTGTTCGCGCTGCTGATGCAGGTGAAGCTGATCAGCGTGGCGAAGCGGGCCACCGACCGGGAGTGGCTGGCCGCACGTCCTCGCCTGGCGAAGGCGTCGCGGACGGTGCAGGCGGCGCTGCGGCTGTGGAACGGGCAGCTGGACCTGGTCGCCGAGACGGGCGCCGACCTGGACGCGGCGGCGATGTTCCGGGCCCTGGAGGCCGAGGTCGCCCCGCGCGCCGAGGTCGAGGCCGCGGTGCGGCTGCTGGACGAGCTGCTGCCGCCCGGGGACGACGAGGCGGAGGCGGAGGTGCGCCGTCAGCTGGCCGGCCGGTACAACACGGTGCGGCCGTTCCTGTCGCTACTCGGCGAGTCCCCGGCGCTCGGCGCGGCCTCCGGCGGGCGGCGGGTGCTGGAGGCGGTGAAGCGGTTGCCCGCGCTCGCGCGGCGCAAGGTGAAAGCGAAGCCGCTGCTGCCCCGCGAGGTCGACCAGAAGCTGGTGCCGCCGGCGTGGAAGAAGGCGGTGTTCTCCAACCCCGATCTGCCGTCCGGCGCGGTGGACCGCGACGCCTACGTGGTGTGTGTGCTGGAACAGCTCTACCGGGCGCTCGGGCGCCGCGACGTCTTCGCCACCCCGTCCGCCCGCTGGGCCGACCCGAGGGCCCGGCTGCTGGACGGGCCGGGGTGGGAGGCGGTGCAGGCCGACGTCCTGCACGGCCTGAGCCTGGACCAGCCGGTGGAGGAGCACCTGGCGGAGCGGGTCGGCGCGCTGGACGCCGCGTGGCGGCTGATGGCCGAGCGGCTGGAGGAGGCAGGGCAGGACGCGAAGCTGTCCTTCGAGGTCCAGTCGAACGGCCGGTTGAAGCTGAACGTGGACCGGCTCGGCGCGCTCGGCGAGCCGAAGTCCCTGCGGTGGCTGCGGCGGACCACCGGGGCGATGCTCCCGAAGGTCGACCTGCCGGATCTGCTGTTCGAGGTCGACTCCTGGTCCGGGTTCCTGGACGCCTTCGTCCACCTCGGGGACGGCCGCACCCGCATGGACCGCTTGAAGACCTCGCTGGTGGCGCTGCTGGTCGCCGAGGCGTGCAACATCGGCTACACGCCGGTCACCGACGCGGACGACGAGGCGCTGACCCGGGCCCGGCTCGCACACGTCGACCAGTACTACCTGCGCTCGGACACGATCGCCGCCGCGAATGGCCGGCTCGTGGCGGCCCAGGGGCGGGTGCCGATCGTCTCCCACTGGGGTGAGGGGCTGCTGGCCTCGGTCGACGGGCTGAGGTTCGTGGTGCCGAAGCGGACCATCAGTGCTGGCCCGTCGCCGAAGTACTACCACTTCAAGCGCGGGATCACCTGGCTGAACGCGGTGAACGACCAGGTCGCCGGGATCGGGCAGATGGTGGTGCCGGGTACCCCGCGCGACTCACTGTTCATCCTGGACACCCTGCTGAACCTGGACGGCGGGGTGCGGCCGGAGATGGTTGCCACCGACAACGCCTCGTACTCGGACATGGTGTTCGGCCTGTTCAGCATGCTCGGCTACAACTTCTCGCCCCGCTTCCGGGACCTCGCGGACCAGCGGTTCTGGCGGGCCGAGCTGCCCGGGACGCCCGCCGGCGGGTACGGGCCGCTGGAGCCGCTGGCCCGCAACAAGGTCAGCCTGGCCAAGGTGATCACGCACTGGCCGGACATGCTGCGGGTGGCCGGCTCCCTGGTGACCGGGCAGGTCCGCGCCTACGACCTGCTGCGGATGTTCGGCCGTGAGGGCCGCCCGACCCCGCTTGGGCAGGCGTTCATGGAGTACGGACGGATCGCCAAGACCCTGCACCTGTTGCGGGTGGTCGACCCGGTGGACGACACCTACCGCCGGCAGATGAACCGTCAGCTCACCGTCCAGGAGTCCCGCCACAAGCTCGCCCGCGACATCTGCCACGGCAAGCGCGGGCAGATCATGCAGGCGTACCGCCAGGGCCAGGAGGACCAGCTCGGGGCGCTCGGCCTGGTCCTCAACGCCGCGGTGCTGTGGACCACCCGCTACCTGGAAGCCGCCGTCGAACAGCTGCGGGCCCTGCCCGCCGGCCAGCGCGAGCACGACGTCCTGGACGAGGACGTCGCCCGCCTCTCCCCGCTGCGGCACGCCAACCTCAACGTGCTCGGCCGTTACAGCTTCCGCCCCTTCGTCCCGACCGACGGCGCCCTGCGGCCCCTGCGCGACCCGGACGAAGCCGCGGACGAGGACGACGAGGCAGGGCCGGGCTGAACGCCGGCCCGGCCGAATCTGACGACGGGCAGTGGAAGTTGACCTGTAGGAGTCTGTCCGGGAGCGCGGCGATGCCGCCGACGCGTCCCGCGTGGCGAGCCGTGCAGCCCGGGCCTTCTTCGTGAAGTCCTGCCTCGCGTCCTGCAGATTTCCAGGATCAGGAGGGGGGTCCTTCCCTCGGGAGGTCACCCGGTCGAGTGGCCTCCCGAGGGGGCGGTCATGTTCGGTGTTTACGGTGTGTCGGCGGTGGCGGCTGCGTATTCGGCGGCGATCCGGTTTTCCTCTTCGGCGGTGGCTGCGCCGGCGGGCAGGCCACCGTGGCCGCGGTGGACGACCAGGAGCTGGTCTGCTCCGATGCCGTTCTTGTCGCGGAAGACCACGGCGGCGGGTCCGGCGCTGCTGAGGTGGTCCGGGAGCCTCTGGGACCCGGTCCATGCCTGCCCGGTGCGGAGCTTCGTCCACCACAGGCTCTGATCGTTGCCGCCCCAGCCTCGGTGGATGCAGTACAGCTCTCCGCCGTACACGGCCAGGGCCGGTCCTTCCAGGCTGTTGTTCTCCCGGAACTTGTTGTCCGGGCCCCAGCCGGTGGCGGTGGTGTAGGTGGCGTGCCACAGGGAGACGTCGCTCCCTCCGCCGCGGTGGACGAGGTGGAGCTTGTTGTCGTAGACCGCCAGCGCGGGGTAGGAGGCCGTCTGGTGGCCGGGCAGCTTGGTGTCCCTGCTCCAGCCGGTGGCGGTGGTGTAGGTGGCATGCCAGATGTTGTGGTCGTTGCCGGCCTGGGCGCGGTGGACGAGGTGGAGCTTGTTGTCGTAGACCGCCAGGGCCGGCCCACGGCAGGTCTGGTGGTCGGGGAGTTGGACGGGGGCGCTCCAGCGGCTGCCGTCGAAGACGGTGTGCCACATATGGTTGTTGCTCTCCGACTTGTGGACGCTGTGGAGCTTGCCGTCGTAGACCGCCAGCGCAGGCCCCTCCGACGACCTCATGGCACCGCCGAACTTGGTGTCGGGGGACCAGCCGGACTCGGGGTTGTAGACGGAGTACCAGAGCTCGTTGTCCTTGCCTCCGCGGTGCGCGCACACCAGGCCCCCGTTGAAGGCGGCCAGGGAGGGGTTACTCGCCGACTGGTGGTCGGTGAACTTCTCGTCCTGGCCCCATCCCTTACCCCCTTCGAAGACGGTCCACCACATGTTGATGTCCTCGGGGCCCCGCTTGCGGACCGGGATGAGCGCGCCCGGCACGATCCACGGCGAGACGAGCTTGCAGGGGTTCCCGTTGGAGACCCTCTTGATCCACTCCGAGCGGAGCTTCGCGTACACCTCCACGATGGTCCCGAAGGGCTCGGGCAGGAACTGGCTGACGACATCGCCGATGAGTTCCGCGACCTCCGCCGCGAGGGCGGCGGCCTCCTCGTTGAGGTGGACCTCGTACTTCCACCAGGACGTCTGAACCCACACCTCGATGCCGCGCGCTTCCAGTTCCTTGCGCGCATGTTCGGCCCGGGCTACGACGTCCGCCGAGGCGACGTACGCCGCGACCTCCGCCGGCAGGTAGCCCTGGGCGGCCGTGGTCTCATCTGTGGCCATGGGAATCCTCTCGGGTCGCGCACGGTACCCGCCGACCCGGCCCTCACCGGCTCGACGCGGATAGCATCCGCAGGGCAACCGCTGCGCCAGGGCAGAGCCTTGCAGCAATCCGTGACGAATGAGGTGCCGACGGTAACTTTGGTGCCCGGGTAGATCCGGTCTGGCAGGAAACGCCCGTGGGCAGGCTGATATGCCGTACTTGCCACGGGCTCGGGGCCGTGACCAGCGACCCGCACTCGGCCTTCGTCGGGCGGCGGTGTTCGCCGTCTCCAACGTGCCGGACGCTCGTTGAGCGGGCATGAAGATCACTTTTCCCGGCGGCCGGTCGGCCTCTGTGCCAGCACTTCACTCGAGTGTGGCCGCGGCGGGTGCATGCCCCGCTGCCCACGCCTTCGCGAGCCGAACCGTGCCCCGACTCGCGGTCCCTGCCGGAGTGACCGCCCTCGCCGGGGTGACAGCCCTCCTGGGCGGATTCGCAGCGCCTGCCGCGACCGCCGCACCCGCTACTGCAGAGCCCGGCTCCCGGGTGTACGCCCAGCCCGTCAACGGCGCGCCCTTTGCGGTGCCTGACGGCGTCACGAAAGTCACTGTTCATGCCACCGGAGGTGGAGGAGGAGGCGGCGGAGGGTGGGCCTACGCCTGGGAGACTGACTGGTCCGGCGCTGGTGGCGGTGGTGGCGCGATGGTGACGTGCACCATCGATGTCACCCGGATCCGGACCCTCTACGTCCGCGTCGGCGAGGGGGGCACCGGAGGACCCGGAGCCGTCCTGAACGGCGAGGGCCGGGCAAAGGGCGGCCCGGGCCGCGAGGGCGAAAGTTCCAGCGTGGGCGCTCCGCAGCTACCCAACATGGCTGTCGGCGCGCACGGAGGCAAGGGCGGGTACGAGGAAACGCAGGTGCTGAGCCCCATCAACAAGATCCGCGTACCGGCCGGTGGCGCTGGCGGCGCCGGCAGTCTCAGCGCGCTGCCCTGCTCCGAGGTGATCCCCGGCGGCAGGGGTGCACCCCCTGGATTCCAGAAGGACGTAGGGGGCACAGGCGGCAGGGCTGCACACGGCCGGGGCTGCCCCGAGAGTGCTGGCAGTGGTGGACGGGGCGGACTCCAAGGACCGGGTCATAGAGAGAACGGATTCCCCGGGGCCCAGGGCAGCTCCGGCTGCGTGGTCCTCTCCTGGTAGCACGGCGCACCAACCAAGGAAGCCACCGGTGAGGGAATTGGGCCGCCCGAGGACTGCGGGCACTCCTCGGGTGGCGGCCGCCTACCTGTTCAGGGTGATCGGAGTGCAGGAGGGGCCGGCGCAGCCGATGAGCTGGTTCTGGTCGATGGGCAGGGCGCGGCTGGCGCGGACCGAGGGGAACTGCTCGGTGGCGGGCCTGGCGGTGTATTCCGCGAGGACGGCCCCGGTGGCGTCCACGACGGTGATGACGGAGGGCACGACCGAGCCGCCGGTAACGACAAGCTGCGGGACGCGGCCGGTGTAGCGGACGCTGAATGTACCCACGTCCTCCGCCCGGACCTCGGCGACAGGCACCTCCTGCAGAGTCTCGACGGGCGTGATGTCGGTGACCGGGATGGTGCCCCTGGTGATCCCGGTGCTGCCGTCACCGCCCCCGTCACCGGTCAGCGCGCCCAGGTCGGTGGAGCCGGGATCCTGCGCGGTGACGGCGCCCGAGCGGGCCGCCTGGATGACGTCGTCGATCTTGTAGTCCGGGACCGCGATGTCGAGTTCGTCTCGGTCGGCACTCATGTGCTCACTCCTCACAGACCAGTGGCACAGTTGCCACACTCTGCGATCGTTTCATGGCACTCCGTGGCTGCGTAGGTGAGAACAAGGTTCTGGAACACATTCCGTGAGAGGCAGGCTGTGGGGCGGGCGGCGGCCTTGGTGCATGTTTGCGATGTGGCGGCGATTACCCCTGGGGTAATCGCACCGGCCAAGCACCCTCAGCTACGTTCTGGTCGTCCCCCCGGAACGAAGGAGCCCCATGGTGCCCGCTTATGGCTTCGCTCATCTCCGCAGCCGCCGAAATCACTCAGACATCATGGAGTACCTAGAGCGCATCCAGGCGACCCTCGACCCCTTCGCGGGCCGTTTCGTCATCCACGGTCCGCCGGCCGAAGTCGTGGAGGGGACGTGGCCCGGCGGCATGGTGCTGATCGAGTTTCCCAGCCTGGCTGAAGCCCGTGCCTGGTACGACTCTCCCGCCTACCAGGCCATCCTGCGCCTGCGTACCGACCATATCGAGGGCGACTTGCTGCTGATCGAGGGCGTCGGGCCCAACTACGACCCGGCCGAGCGGGCTCGCACGTTGCGAACAGAAGCGGAGCGAGCGGGTCAGTCGGGCATGTAGTCCTGGCAGCCGCCTCTTCCGGCGCTGAGATAGTTCGCTGGTTGTTTTTCCTAATCAGTCACTCTCTGAGCAGCAAAGTCATCGGGCGGCGGTGAGAAGTACCCGTTTGCGGAGGAGTGGGAGCTTGGCGCGGCCGAACATCTGGCGCTTGACCATCTTGATGTGGTTGACGCGGCCTTCGACGGGACCGGAGTTCCAGTGAGTCGTCAGGCCCTGGACGACGGCGTCCCAGTCCTTCTCCAGGCCGGTGGCGAAAGAGTGAAGGTTGGGAAGTTCCTCGGCTCGCGCGCTGACGACCCAGTCCTGAGATGCTGGCCGGTGCGGGTAGAGAGGATCTCGGCGAAGCCGCGAACGAGACGGTGGGTTGCAGCGAGTTCCGGGCAATGAGTGAGGACTTCAGTCAGCTGCCGGCCCTCACTCTCCGAGAGCCGGTCGGGGTGACGCATGATCCACCCGGTGACTTGCCGAACCGTTGGCGGCGCGGGCCCGACGACGCGGATGCGGCGTCGGCGGCGTGGCCGCAGGTAGTCACTGATGATCTGGTAGCTGCCGCGGTAGCCGAGGGCCTGGAGCTCGGAGTGGAGCTGGATCGCGTTGGTGAGTCCTTCTGCCCAGCGTTTGTCCAGGTGGGGCTTGTAAGGGTCGAGCTGGCTGGGCCGTGGTTGCCGCCGGCCGCCGAGCAGCTCCTCTGGATTTGCCGCGCGGGCACATCGCCGGACCGTGTTCCCGCCCATGTGTAACTCGCGGGCGATCTCCCGGATGCCGTGGCCCTGGTCGAGGAGCGTGTGAACGAGGGCGTGACGTGCACGGATATGGGCTTCGAACGGTGACATCTCCTTTGCTGGAGGCAGTTCAGTGTCCGGCAGGTCACCGGGACCGGAGCTGGGTGGCAGAAGACATCCGTTGTGCTGGCGCACGCCTTGTTCCACCGCGGTGCCGAGGTTCTGCCACAGGTGAAAACGGTCAGCGACCTGGACGGCTTGCGGGGCTCCGATGCGAGCGCCTTCAGCGTAGGAGCCCGCACGATCTCGGCAGATCACCTCGATTCCAGGATGCTCACGCAGCCATGCGGCCAGGGTCCCGGCGTCCCGTCCTGGCAGCAGGTCAAGCGGCTTGCGGGTCTCGCAGTCGATGAGCACGGTCCCGTAATGCCGCCCGCGGCGGGTCGCGAAATCATCGACCCCGAGCACCTTGGGCACTGCCCAGGACGGGTCAGGCAGCGCCATCAGCAGCCTCAGCAGCGTCGTCCGACTGACCACACTGTGCAGCACCACGGCCAGCCGGGCTCCCGCCCGGCCGGCGAGTGCGACGGCCACGGCCTCCAGGAGCCGGCGCGAAGCAGGGGTCCGTCTCCCGTAGCGGAACGTCAGCCCCCCGACCTGCTCGACGAACGTACGACGCCCACACCGGTCGTTTTCGCAGTACAACCGCCGTACGGTCAGCTTGATCAGAACCGGCTGGTCGCCAACCGGGGTGTCGGCCAGCCGACGTTCGTAGCAGCTGTGCACGCGATCCGATGGAAGCCCACAGTCCGGGCACGAAACACTGCCATCCAGGGTCCTCGCCACGATGTGCACCACCCCGCACTCCGTGAACACTCGCTCCACCAGCACCGCGTTGAAGTGCGGAAACAGCACTGTTATGAGGTCATCACACCGCACCACGGTCCCAGATGACGCCAGGTCACCGTGGCAGAACCCAGGTGATCGTCTTCATGGAATGTGTTCCAGAACCGAGAACAAAGAACGGATGTCGGTGGGTTTCGGGTTCTGGCACAGATCTTGGGGAGTCGTTGCGGAGGGTTACCTCGGTGTTCGATTGCGAGGTGCCGACTCGGGTGAGACGGCGTACGCCTTGTCGTCTGACAGTCGGAAGTGACGCTCCCTCAGGTACCTGTCCGGCTGCTGCTGTGGCCGGTCGTGGACGGTGATGGTGCTGGTCATGCAGACCGATGCACCGTTCTGGGACTCGCTGGTGTTCGAGGGGATCGATGATGTGGATGTCGAGGCGGTTACGGCCGCGTTCGGCACGGTCGAGGTGCTCGCGAGAGGCCGAGCGGACGAGGCTGGATGCCCAGACTTCGGCCACCTCTCGGACAGGGTCCACGACCGCTATCAGCGCAAGCTGAAGGACCTTCCGCTCGCTGAGCAGGGCTTTACGATCCGGCTGACGGTCCGGCGCTTCATCTGCGAGTCGACGGACTGCCCACGCCGGACCTTCGCTGAGCCGTTCTCGGGGCTGGCCGCCCCGTACGCACGGTTCACGACTCGACTCAACCGAGCCCTGGAACGAGTGGGGCTCGCGCTGGCCGGGCGAGCCGGCGCCCGGCTGGCTGGCCACCTGGGCTTCGGCGCGGGACGGATGACATTGTTGCGCAGGGTCATGGCACTGCCTGATCCGCAGTTCAGTACCCCGCGTGTGCTGGGCGTGGACGACTTCGCCATCCGTCGCGGTCAGACCTACTCCACGGTCTTGACCAGCGTCGAAGACCATCGCGTGGTCGATGTACTCCCGACACGTGAAGCCGGGCCGCTGGCCGCGTGGCTGGTTCGTCACCCCGGCGTGGAGATCATCTGCCGGGACCGTGCAGGCGCCTACGCCGAGGGTGCCCGGCGCGGTGCCCCCGACGCTCTGCAGGTCGCTGACCGGTTCCACCTGTGGCAGGGCCTCGGCCGGGCCGTGGAAACCTGCGTCGCCGCCCACCGCGACTGTCTGCGCCGCCCTTCGCCCAGCAACATCTTGCCGGAAACCGCCCGACTGACTTCGGGCCGACCGCAGGACGACCCGGCGCCCGTCGGCCGGCGGGCTGAGCGCAAGAAGGCCGCGCATGCCCTGGTCCACGAGCTCCTTGCCCAAGGCCACTCGCGCCGGGCGATCGCCCGGCACCTGAGCTGGGGTCTCAACACCGTGCTCAGATACGCGAACGCCGCACGCTGGCAGGACACCATCCGCGAGAACCGGCCCAGACCCAGCAGGCTGGACCCCTACAAGCCTTACCTGGAACGGCGCTTCGCAGAGGGATGCACCAGCGTCACCCGCCTCTACAGCGAACTCGTTGCCGACAATGCGCCCGTCACCTACCAGATGGTCCGCAGCCACGTTGCCACCATCCGTGGCGCTCCGGCCGGAGCGCCGCCCCGGCCGCCGACGGTGCGGCAGGTGACCGGCTGGCTCACCCGGCATCCCACCGCGCTGAGCGAGGACGACCGCGCCGGCCTGAAGGATGTCCTGGCACGCTGCCCCGAACTGGACACGGCCGCCGGACATGTCCGCGACTTCGGCGAAATACTCACCGACCGCCTCGGCGCCCGGCTCCCTGCCTGGATCCACGCAGTCGACGCCAGCCAACTGCCCGGCCTCACCGGCTTCGCACTCCACCTGCTCCGAGACCTCGATGCCGTGACGGCCGGACTCACCCTCCCGTGGAGCTCCGGCAGCATCGAGGGCGCCGTCAACCGCATCAAGAAGATCAAAAGGCAGCTCTACGGACGAGCTGGCTTCCACCTGCTGCGGAAGATGATCCTGCTGCAGTAGCCCCGCAAAGCAAGGACGGATCCGAAGCTCAAACCTTCGGCTGTCCGTTCGCATTGAAGATGGTCGATAGCCTCCTGACCTGGGCAGACCGTGCTCGTTGGGCGCGATCTACGCTCCTTTAATCGCTCGGGCTCCGAGTACGTGCCGTGCGAGGATCTCACCCATGACGACCGTGCCCACGCTGACGGAACGCCGCTCTCCATGGGTCGTGTTCACCTCTCCGGCCGACCCATGGCTAGCGTTGGAAACGGCCGCGCTCGTGCAGCGAAACGGTCTCGTCCTGCGGCTGGACGGCCGGGAAATGCAGGATGCGGCGTCCGTCTTCCGCACCTTCGCCCGGGACCTGTCGTTCCTCGGCTACTTCGGCCACAACTGGGACGCGCTCGTGGACTGCCTCCACGACTGGCACGGTCCAGGCCACGGAAACCAGGACCTCGCGATTCTGATCGAGCACGCGGACGACCTGCTGAAGTCGGACTTCCTCGGGCTGTTCGTATCGGTTCTCGCCCAGGCAGCCTGGAACTCCAACCTCCGCCTGGACGCCGACGGAGAGTCGGATGAGTGGTGGCGGCCGCGCATGGTCCAGCACTTCGTCTTCCTCCTGGATCACACAGCCCCCGTTGCCTTCACCGAGAAGGCAGCCCGCGGCATGGACGTGGCGGTGGCGCTCGCGGAAGGCCGCCTGCTCGCCACCCTGACCGACATCGACTGGCCCGGCGGAGACCCCGCGTCCGCCCCCTGGACGGCCGGCCCGCTCTCCTTCGCAGACGAAGAGATCCTCGGCGGCATGACCATCAAGGCCATCAAACTGATCCGAGACCACCTCAGCTGCTCGATCCACGAGGCCCTGGAGATCCTCCAGTCCCGCTCTGAGCAACTGCTCCGCGAACATTCGAACGACTGAATGGCCAGCCGCGCAGGACACGCCCATCCTCGAACACCGCAATGACTCTCCGCGATGGCTCCCCAAGATCTGTGCCAGAACCTGTAACTCGCTAACAAAGCCAGCCCCGTCAAGGCTCGGCGGTGGAGCAGGCGCAAGCTTGGTCTCAGGCGCCCAGCCTGACTGCGCGGCGTACGTCTTCGGCATAGGCCTCGGGCTGTTCCCAGGCCGCGAAGTGACCGCCTGCCCGGTGTTCCACATAGTCGCGAATGTTCAGGAACGTCTCGGCGTAGCTTCGCGGCTCCGGTTTGATGTCGTGAGGGAAGACGGACAGCACGGTCGGCGTGTCGAGCCGGTCGGGAAGGTCGACCGGCTCGACGTAGGTGGTGAAGGAGGTGCCGATCGTGCCGGTGACCCAGTAGGCGCTGACCCAGGTGAGGAGCTCGTCCGTGGTGAAGGCCGATCCGTCTGACCAGGACTCCAGGGCGTGAGCTTCACCGGGTCCGCCGCAAGCGCACGCTGCGGGGCGGTGTTCGTGAGGTGCAGGGCGGCCACCCGGTCCGGGTATTCGGCAGCGAGGACTTCCGCGACGGTGCCACCCACGTCGCTGCCGGACAGCGTGTACCGCGAGTATCCGAGCTCGTCCAGCGCGGCGGCGACGATCCCGGCAATCTGATGGGACGACATGCCGGAGGTGGTGAGCGGGGCCGCGAACGGGAAGCCCGGCAGCGCAGGGACCACGACGTGCAGATCCGTCAGCAGCGGCAGAACCCGCTCGAACCGCAACACCGAGTCCGGCCAGCCGTGCAGCAGCACGACGACCGGGGCGTCGGCGTGCCGTGGGGCGCGAACCGCCGCTGGGAGGGCTTGACGTGCCGTGTCTGCCCCTTCTTCTCCACGTGAGAGTGCAGGGTGCGCCTCACGGAGTCGTTCGTTTCCACCATGACCTCGTCCGGGGCGAGCGGGAAGTGGTCGTGGAGAAGGCACAGACCGAAGCGGTTCGGGTTCCCGTGCTTTTCGAGCACCTCGACCAGGTCCCGTAAACGAACCTCGCGTCCGACGGCCCGAGCCCTTCCGCTTCCTCGAAGCGGGGGAGCGGCTTCCTTGTGGTGGCTTCCTTCGGGTGGGTCATGGCACGTCCTGTGGATGGTGGGCAGGAACCGTCGGACATGACGGATGCGGAAATGGGCCGAGGTCCGTGCTGTTCTGCCGGTGCCAGCCTGGCTGGAGGGCCGGGCGGGTAGCCGGAGGGCTACTGCCACCGGCAGATGGCCGACGCGGTCCGCTATCTGGTCGCGGGCGGTATCACGTGGCGGTCGACGCCCTCGGACTTCCCCGCCTGGGACCGCGTCTACGCATTCTTCCGCTGCTGGCGCGACAAGGGCCGGACCGCCGAGTTCCACGACCGGCTGCGGGACCGGATCCGTGAAGCCGCCGGACGCGACCGGGAGCCGACGGCGGGCGTGATCGACGCCCAGTCGGTGAAGGCGGCTGCCTCGGTGCCGGCCGCGACCAGGGGCTCGCCGGGGAGACGTGCTGGTGAACCGCTTCCAGTTCGTCGCCGACCACCAGCGCCGCTACGGCGTGAGGCGGATCTGCGTCATCGTGGCGCGAAGGCCTCGCCCGCCTCGGTGTCCCCGGTCGTGGTGCGGTGCCTGCGGAGGGCCGCTTTCTTCATCGCAGAGTTCGTCCTGCTGGACGGCACTCTCGCCGAGTGCGACCGCGTCGCGTCGGCGACAGCCCGGCGGACCACTCGGCCAAGCATCGCCGACACGGCGCGAACGTCCAGGTCGTCACTCTTGCCCGGCGGACGGAACGCCCACGCGCCGGCGGAAACAGCCGGCGAGCGTTCTGGTCGGGGTTGGTCAGGACGACATGATGAAACGCAGGGCGAGGCCGGAAGCGGTGATCCAGTAGGTGACGCGGGCCCCGTCGTCGAACGGC
>NZ_JBVIKC010000067.1:0-37004 GCF_055581065.1 Streptomyces sp. NPDC031479 | reverse complement strand
TGTGAATCCTTCACCGACCGCGAGGACGGAACATTCGGCTGACCACTGCATCTGAGCCGCAGTGGCCTCGGCCGCGTGAGACCACCCGTCGCAAGGTGATACCGCGCGTCGCAAGCCCTGCCCCACTGAGCCCTTTTCGTCTTGATCAGACGGCAAGTTCCAGGGCAACGACGGCTCGGACGATGGCAGTGATCCGGGTGGTACTGCAGCGGAGCTTCCGCAGAAGCCGCCAGCATTTGAGAGTGGCCATGGCACGCTCGCCGAGGCCGCGGATCTTGGCGTGATCTCGGTTGTGATGTCGGCGCCAGCCCCGCAGATTCTTGCCCCGGAAGGGGACGCGGACCGCAGGACCTGCACCCTGGTACGCCTTGTCGGCCCAGCACTTGATGGCGTCGGCAGCGAGGGTGGCGAGGATGTCGTGTGTCCGGGCCGCGGTCAGATCGTGCACGGACCCGGGTAGTGCGTCCGAGGCCCAGATGAGACGGCCGGCTGGATCGGCGAGGACCTGCACGTTCATCCCGTGGTGCTTCTTCTTCCCCGAGTAGTACGGGCGGTCGGCGGCGATGCGGTCGATGGGCAGCACGGTGCCGTCGAGGATCACGTACGCCTTCTTCCGCACGGTCTCCATGGCCTGTTCCAGCGTGGGCGCGAGGGCGGCCAAGAGGTCGACGGTCTCACGTATGTAGCGGTAGGCCGTGGCGATCCCGATGTGGAAGCCTGCTGCGAGGCGCGCGTAGGTATCGCCGCATCGCAGGTGAGCCATTACAAGCAGGGCCTGCCGGCCGCAGGTCAGGCGACGCCAGCGGGAGCCGATGCGGCGGCGGTGACCTGCAAGAAGACCGGAGAGGTGGCGCAAGGTGCGGCTGGACAGATCGATGGCGGACGGGTAGACAAGCACGCGAAAGCTCCTGGCGGACTGGTGATCATGGTCGTGAAACCCGTCTACCAGGAGCCTTCTTCATCTCCGCCGCTGGGGCCGCACGTCCAACCTTCCGTCGGGTCAAAACAGCTCAGTACGTCAGCCACTCCCTGTCGGGGATCAAGTCCTCGATCCATTCCTGGCCACGCATGGCCCACTGAGGCGCGAGAAATACAGGACGACAGCGGACGTGGTCTCCGTTCTGCTGGCAGCGCAGGACCAATCCCAGGCTGAGGAGATACGGCTCCCCGCGGCTCCCGAAGCGCAGGCCATCGACGTACTCGGGCAGATTCGGATCCTCAAGTGTTGACGCGGTCTTGTCGATCCAGGGTGCGAGTTCCGACGGCAGCCGACCAACCAGAGGGACACCATCGAGGCTGACCTGCGGGCCCCGGCAGGCGTCGACGGCTACTGCAGCCAGGGTCTGCGTCTCCTGGTCGTAGTAGGTGTCGATGCCAACCCCGTCGAAGGGACACCATCGTGCGTACTTCTTGGTATCCCACGCTGTGATCGGCTCGCCCAGAGCGGCTGAGACTTCCTCCTTGCTCTGACCGAACCGTATGGGTCCCACGGACTTCAATGGAGCCCATGTCCACGCAGGGCGCTCCTCGTCCCGGAGGAACCTTTCCGCCCACCAGCCCACCTAACCCACCCCAGATCGAAACGTGCGTGCAGGAAGCATTCTTGCAACGCGTGCTGCGGGCGCCACCAAGCGCCTGCCCCCGGGGGTGGAATCAGAAGTGCGGCAGCGGCCAGCGTCGCCCTCACCCCGGTGGGTGCAGCATCACCACGATCGTCGAGGCCGTTCTCACGCCTCAGCGTGAGGATGGAAAGGGCTCAATAAGATCACGGTGCGGTGGGCCTCCCCGCCCTACCGCCCACCACACCTGACCAAAAGAAGGAGGAAAAAGTCTTGACAGAGTATGGGTTCATCCGCGCTTCCGATGAGGTTCTATCCATCCGAAATAAATTAGCGGACCAGGCCATCCAGGCTCTCCAGCGCGCTGGCTTGCCTGCTTTTCGTGAAGGAGAATCCGGATTCCAGGACCAGGCTGGCGCGGTAGTCCATGTCGAACCAGACGCCGAGACAATGTCAGCATCAGTATCCGTGGGATGGCGATGCAGCGCCGGTCAGCTGCAGTCCGCTTTGGCGGATCTCACCTCGGGACTAACTGACACTCCTGCCACCAGCTACCCTGGCACGGTTGGTCTACATATGCAGATACCACTCATCAAGATTCTACTGTCGGCGGGGATCATCGCCGCCCCCAATAATGACAATATGAATCCGAGCCATGTCCTAATTTTCGGGCGGACATCTGACCTACCACCTGCACTGAGGCCCACGTTCCTTCCACCAGGAACTTAACCAAAGGAAATTCCGGAACGGTCCGTCGGTTTCCATCGACGGACCGTTCCGGCCGTCCCAGCCGAACCTCGGCATCTTCGCATCGGGAAGCCGCCATCACATGCGGTAGCACACAGACAGCGGCCCCCGCCGGCAGCACCATCGCAGGCTGCTCGGTCGCGTACACAGCAGTGGCGGGAAGCGACAGAGTCAGAGCCGCGGCGGCCGTGGTCACGGCCCACATCATGAGGCCGCTTGTACCGTCCACGCACGCAACGGCCCTCTGGCGAACACAACCCTCACCCGGCTTGAGCCACCGGGCTCAGAACTTGGCAGCACCGGCTGGCGGCGAAAGCACAGCGACGGCGATAGACGGCTCTCGTACTGTCATGCGGCACTAACCTTGGTGCGCCGCAGTGATGTTCCAGGGGGGAGCTACCCACCGTGCAACCTTTGCAAGAGCAGGAACCCGAGCAGGTCGCCGACTACCGGCTTCTTGGCCGCCTAGGGTCTGTCGTCAAAGTGATCTTGCGTTGTGGATCATGGTCGGGTGATACGTCGCCATGAACTGTCGGACGCTGAGTGGGAACTCGCGCAGCCGTTGCTGCCGCAGCCTGCGCTGGGGCGGCCGCGGCTGGACGACCGGACGGTCCTGAACGGGATCGTGTGGAAGTTCCGGACCGGGGTCGCCTGGCGGGACGTGCCCGACCGGTACGGGTCGTGGGCCAGCCTCCACACCCGTTTCCGCCGGTGGGCGGCGGACGGAACATTCGAGCGGATGCTCCAGGCCGCGCAGGCGCAAGCGGACGCGGCAGGCGACATCGAGTGGCTGGTGTCGGTGGACTCCACCGTTGTCCGTGCCCACCAGCACGCGTCCGGGGCCCGAAAAGGGGGCTCCGCAGCCCGGCCCTCGGCCGGTCCCGCGGCGGGCTGACCAGCAAGATTCACCTGGCCTGCGACGGGACGGGCCGACCCCTCGCGTTCGTCCTGACCGGCGGGAACATCAACGACTGTACCCAGTTCACCGCCGTGATGGACGCGATACGGGTGCCCCGGATCGGGCCGGGCAGACCGCGCATCAGGCCCGACCACGTCATAGGCGACAAGGGCTACAGCTCGAAGGCCATCCGTTCTTGGCTGCGACGCCGCGGCATCACGCACACGATCCCGGAACGATCCGACCAGGTCCGCAACCGAACCCGGCGAGGCAGCCGGGGCGGCCGACCGCCGGCTTTCAACAAGCAGGTCTACAAGCACCGCAACGTCGTGGAACGGTGCTTCAACCGCCTCAAGCAATGGCGCGGCATCGCGACCAGGTACGACAAGACCGCCCAGTCCTACCAAGCAGCCGTCACCCTCGCGTCGCTCCTGATGTGGGCGTGACACTCTGACGACAACTCCTAGCCCGCACAGGTGATACGAAACAGGCAGTCACGGTGAGGGTGGCCAACAGCGTCCACACGCCGTGGGACAGATCGAGCACGCCCTCGATCATCCGGCTGGCCGCCAGGGCCAGCGGCATCCGGACGGCGTTCTGGAAGTACACCGACCGCGGCGTGAGATGGGCCGGCAGGCGGCGCGCGTACAGCGAAAGCGCGGGCCGCCCTGCGTACCGGAACAGGCCCGGCCGATCCGCAGGCGACGTCGTGTCCGCGGGCACGGGCGCGCCGAGCACGATCCGCGCCGCAGTGACCACGAGGGTCCCGGTGTGCGCGATGTCCAGGACGATCGCGCCACCGCGCACCACGGCCGCGCTGCTCGCACCCGGCACCGGCAAGTCGATGCGGTGGGCCTCGAAGTCCGCCGCGGCGGCGGTGCACGGGGCGTCGGAGGGCTCCGGGCCCCGGCCGGACAGCCCGAGGGCGACCTCGTGGCACGCGGTGGCCGAGGCGCCATGAACAGGCCACCACGACCAGAACCGTGCTGTGGGCACAGTCACCGGCGTGGCCCATGTGCCCGGCGCACAGTGCCGCGTTGTGCACCGCTCCACCACTCGAGATCACGCCGTGAGCCGGCTCCCTCCGCCTGCACCTGCACCCGTGTCCGACGACTTCAACGCCCGGCAGCCCGGCGTCCGCACCCTCAAGGCATCAGGGCTCAGCGACCGGGCGCGGTGGTCGTGCTGGAACGTACGACGAGGCGCGGTTCGACCGAGCGCGGCTCGGGGACGGGGCCGGGGGCGTCGATCTGGCGGAGCAGATGGGTCACGGCGAGGGCGCCCATGTGCTGGAACGGCTGGGCGATGGTGGTGAGGGAGGGTGAGCAGTACTCGGCGAGCTCGATGTCGTCGAATCCGACAACCGAGATGTCGTCCGGTACGCGCCGCCCCGCCTCGTGCAGGGCCCTGATCACCCCGAAGGCCATCTCGTCGCTCGCGACGAAAACGGCGGTGACGTCCGGGATCCGCGCGAGCACCAGGCCGTTCCGGTAGCCCGAGGCGGGTGACCAGTCCCCCTCCAGCGGTGGCGGCACCGCACGGCCCGCGCTTTCGAGGGCGGATTGCCAGCCGTCGCGGCGGTGGGCTGATTCCAGCCACTCCACGGGGCCGGTGATGTGCCACACCGTCTCGTGTCCGAGGTCCAGCAGGTGCTGGGTGGCGATGCGAGCGGCCTGGACCTGGTCGATCGCGAGGACCTCGGTCGCGTCGGTGCGCGAGCCGTCGATGGTGACGGTGGGCGTGGAGCGGGTGAGCTGCTCGATCCTGCTGCTGGTATGAATGAGCGGCACCGAGAGGATGATCCCTTCGACGTCCTGGTCAGCGAGCCGGGAGAGCGCGTTCTCGATGGCGGAGGTGTCCAGCGAGGCGGTGGTGGCGGCGCTGACGGCGTAGCCGGCCTCATGGGCAGCCTTCTCGATGCCGGAGGTTACGGCGGCCCTGGAGTAGAAGCTCGTCTGGAGGGTCACGACGCCGATGCTCCGGCTCCGGCCCGACGAGAGCATCCGCGCGGCGTTGTTGCGGCGGTAGCCGAGCTGGTCGACCGCCGCCAAGACCTTCGCGCGCGTCTTCTCCTGCACGTTGGGGTGGCCGGCGAGCGCGCGCGAGACGGTCTGCGCGGACACGCCCGCAACCCGGGCAACGTCCACCATGCCCGGGGGGCGCGCTCCGCTGTGGGTGTCACCGCTCTTCGCCATGGGATCCCTTTCTTCTGTCCGACCTGGTCAATGATATCGCTCACATGGCTGTTCACGTGCAGTTTCACTGGCCAGGACACCAACCGCTACCTCCTATTGGCATCGATAACATTCTCTGCCATAGTTTCGGCCAGCACACCGGGCGGACGACACCGTCGGTGTGCCCCGTCGGACAGGCGGCCCCCCGTGCAGGACGTCTCCGTTGCCTGCCACGGCACTCAGGAGGAGCTGTGAAGCGTAGTTTCATCCGTTTTGTGGGAGCGGCGGGAGTCCTCACCCTCGCCTTTGCGGCCACCGGCTGCTCGGGGTCGGCGTCCGGCACCCCATCGGCCTCCGGAAAGGCATCGATAACATTCTGGGGATGGGCCCCCGGCTACGAGGACGCCGTCAACGCCTTCAACGCAGGCCACCCGGACATCAAGGTCACCTACCAAACGGTGCAGCCCGGGGCGAAGGGTGGCTACCAGAAGATGCTGAACGCCGTGAAGGCGGGCAACGCACCCTGCCTGGCCCAGGTGGGGTACGAGACGATGCCCAGCTTCGCCGCCCAGGGCGCCCTCCAGGACGTGTCGAAGCACGCCGGCTCCGCCAAGCAGGAGTACCAGAGCGCCGCCTGGAACGCGGTGAGTCTCGGCAAGGCCGTCTACGGAGCTCCGGTGGACACCGGCCCCATGGCCCTCTTCTACAACAAGAAGCTGTTCGACTCGCTCGGTCTGAAGCCCCCGACCACCTGGGCCGAGTATCGCGCCGCGGGGGAGAAGATCCACGCCTCCGACCCCAAGCGGTTCATCTCCTCGCCCTACCTCGACTACGACTACGCCGGGCTCGCCTGGCAGGCCGGCGCCGACTGGTTCGGCGTCGACAAGGACGCCTGGAAGGTCAACATGGCCTCCGCGGAGAACAAGAAGGTCGCGGACTACTGGCAGGGCCTCGCGAACGACGGCCTGATCAGCAGCGCCCCCATGTACGACCAGGCGTGGTACACGGGGCTGGGCAACGGCGACATCGCCACGGTCGTGGGGGCGGTGTGGCAGGCGGGAGTCATCAAGGGCGGCGCCAAGGACGGGGACGGGCAGTGGGCCGTCGCCCCCATGCCGCAGTGGCAGGAGGGCGACAAGAAGGTCGGCAACGCGGGCGGATCGGCCACGGCCGTGCTCAAGGGCTGCGAGAACACCGCGGCTGCATGGGAGTTCGCCCACTGGCTGGGAACCGACAAGCAGGCGTTCGGCACGCTGGTCGAGAAGGCTTCGCTCTATCCCGCAGCGAACGATCTGCTCCACCTGCCGCAGCTGAAGGCCGACCCCTACTTCGGCGGCCAGCAGATCTACGACGTCTTCGCCGCGGCCGCGCCCGACGTCGACCCCGGGTGGACCTGGGGCCCGCTGATGACCTCCACGGTCGCGGACCTCAATGACGGCCTCGGCAAGGCGTGGACCGGAAAGGGAACCATCGCGCAGGCCCTGGGCCACGCTCAGGACTCGACCCTGGCCGAAATGCGCAAGCAGGGCCTGGCGGTCGCGCAGTAGCACTGTCGCCGGGGCGGGGACGCGACAGGGATACCTCTCGCCCCCGCCCCGCCATCAGCAAGTGCAAGCAGTCGCCCCGCCGTTGACTCGCCGGCCGGCGGGGCGAACCACAGTGAGGACCCCGTTCGTGACCCAAGCCTCCCCTTCGGTACGCGCAACCGGACGGCGCCCGGCGGCCGCCGCTCCGTCCCGGCCCGCACGCGGAGCCCTCTCCGGGCGCCCGCGGCCTCTGAGCCCGTTGCTCTTCTGCGCCCCGTTCGTCGCCCTGTTCGTGGCCATGTACATCGCACCGATCCTGTACGCGGCCTACAACAGTCTTTTCACCGTCCGCCGGTCGGGTCTGGGCCTGACCGCCCCGACGGAGGTCTTCGCCCCTCTGGACAACTACGTGCGCGCCGTGCACGACGGATCGTTCACGGCCTCGCTCGGCCGCGTGGCCCTGTTCGGCGTCGTACAGGTGCCGCTCATGCTGGCAGTGGCACTGGTGCTGGCCCTGCTCATCGACTCCAAGTCGGCGCGGGGCCGGGGCTTCTTCCGACTGACGAGCTTCATCCCCTACGCGATCCCCGGCGTCAGTGCCGCACTCGTGTGGTCGTTCATGTACTCCTCGACGTCCAGCCCGCTCAACCGGCTGCTCGAACCGTTCTCCGTCACCATCCCGTTCTTCGACGACGACATCGTGCTGTGGTCGGTGGCCAACATCGTCACCTGGAGCTGGGCCGGCTACAACATGATCATCATCTATGCGGCCCTGCAGTCCATCCCCGCCGAGGTCCTGGAAGCCGCCCGGATGGACGGAGCCTCCGCCCTGCGGATCGCCTGGAGCATCAAGATCCCCGCGGTACGGGGCGCGCTGGTGCTCACCACGGTGTTCTCGATCATCGGATCGGCCCAGCTGTTCAACGAGCCGACCGTGCTGCAGCCGGTCTCCGGCGGTTCGATCTCCTCCGCCTTCACGCCTCTGATGTCGGCACAGAGCGCGGTCGCAGCGGGCAACTACCCTTACGCGGCAGCCCAGTCGGTCCTGCTCGCGGTCGCCGTGGGCCTGGTGTCGCTCATCTTCTTCAAGCTGACCCGCCGAGGAGACCAGGCATGACCACGGTGATCCCTGCCCCCGTTCCCGCCCCCTCGCCGGCGCCCAAGCGGATCGGACCCCGCCGCGAGACGCGCCCGGCCGGCCGCGTCACCGTACTCGCCCTGCTGGGGCTGTCCGCGTTCTACTTCCTCTTCCCGCTGTGGTGGCTGCTGGTGTCTGCGACCAAACCCTTCGGGGAGCAGTTCAGTGGCAGCGGCCTGTGGTTCGACGGCTTCGGCCTGTTCGACAACGTCGCCCGGCTCAGCAGCCAGGACGACGGCATCTTCTGGCGCTGGATGCTCAACAGCGTTCTGTACTGCGGCGTCGGCGCGCTCATCGGCACCGTCTTCTCCGCCCTGACCGGGTACGCCCTGGCCAAGTACGACTTCCCCGGCCGCGGAACTCTGTTCTCCCTGGTCCTGGCAGCCGTCCTCGTGCCCAAGGTGCTGTTCACTCTGCCGCTGTACCTGATGTTCTCGGGCGTTCACCTGATCGACAACCCTCTGGCGGTCCTGCTGCCGAGCGTCGTCAGCCCTTTCGGCGTCTACCTGGCGCGCGTCTTCGCCGAGCAGAGCGTGCCCGACGAGGTCCTCGAAGCCGGCCGTCTCGACGGCGCGGGTGAGTTCCGCATCTTCCGCACGATCGGGGTGCGGATGATGCTCCCTGCCCTCGTCACGATCTTCCTGTTCCAGTTCGTCGAGATCTGGAACAACTACCTGCTGCCCGCCATGGTCCTGGGAGACGACCGGCTGCAGCCGGTCACGGTCGGTCTCGTCGCCTGGAACGCCAGCCACGTCGCCGTACCACCGCCCCTCGTCGTCATCGGGTCCCTGGTCTCCATCGCCCCGCTTCTGATCGCCTTCCTCGCGCTCCAGCGCTTCTGGCGCGCGGGCATGACCGCCGGAGCCGTCAAATGACCCCTCCCGCCCTCACCACCGAGTCCGCCGGCACCGCCCGCCCCGCCCCCGTCACCGACGCGCTCGTCACGCAGCCCGTGCTGAGCTGGGCCGACGGCGCCTTCCTGCGCCACGGGCAGCCCCACCGGGTCCTGTCCGGCTCCCTGCACTACTTCCGCGTCCACCCGGAGCAATGGGCCGACCGCCTCCGGCGCGTCGCCGCACTCGGCCTCAACACCGTGGACGCCTACGTGCCGTGGAACTTCCACGAGCGCAGACGCGGTGACATCCGCTTCGACGGCTGGCGTGACCTGCCGCGGTTCCTCCGGCTCGCCGAGGAAACCGGCCTCGACGTCATCGTCCGCCCCGGCCCGTACATCTGCGCCGAATGGGACAACGGCGGCCTGCCCGCCTGGCTGACCGGACGGCCCGGCATGCGGCCCAGGAGCAGCCACCGCGAGTTCCTCGACGAGGTCGGACGCTGGTTCGACGTATTGATCCCGCTCGTCGCCGACCACCAGGCGGCACACGACGGCCCGGTCGTGGCCGTGCAGATCGAGAACGAGTACGGCAGCTACGGCGACGACCACACCTACATGCGCTGGCTGCGCGACGCCCTGGCAACACGCGGCGTCCGCGAGCTCCTGTTCACCGCGGACGGGCCCACACCGCTGATGCTCGACGGCGGCACCCTTCCCGGCGAACTCGCGGCCGCCACGTTCGGGTCACGCCCCGACCAGGCTGCCGGGCTGCTGCGTTCACGCCGCGCCGACGAGCCCTTCCTCTGCGCCGAGTTCTGGAACGGCTGGTTCGACCACTGGGGCGAGAAGCACCACGTCCGATCCCCTTCGAACGCCGCCGACGACGTCGACGGCATCCTGGCCCAAGGCGGGTCGCTGAGCCTGTACATGGCACACGGCGGCACCAACTTCGGGCTGTGGGCCGGCGCGAACCACGACGGCACGGCCCTCCAGCCGACCATCACCAGCTACGACTCCGACGCCCCAGTGGCCGAACACGGCGCGCTCACCAGCAAGTTCTACGCGCTGCGCGAGAAGCTCGCCCCCCACAGCACACGGCCCGTCCCCGAGCCGCCGGACGACCCGCCCCTGTTGGAGCCCGCCACCCTCCCCGTACACCGCGGATCCGCGCTGCCGGCTGCACTGAGGTCGGTGTCGACGCCCGTGCACGCCGCCAACCCGCTGAGTTTCGAGGAGCTCGGCCAAGCTTCCGGCCTCGTGCTCTACACCGCGCACCCGGTCGTACCGCCCGGCACCCACGAGGTGACGGTCACCGGCCTCCACGACCGCGCACAGGTCTTCGTCGACGGCTCCCTCGTCACCGTCCTGGACCGGCCGACAGCGTCCTTCGGCGTCACCGGCACGGGCGCGGCGATCCAACTCGACCTGCTGGTGGAGAACCAGGGACGCATCAACTACGGCCCCCTGCTGGGACAGGGGAAGGGCATTCTGGGCGGGGTCCGCGTGGAGCGGCGGCTCGTCCACGGATGGTCCATGTACCCCCTGCCGCTCGACGAGTGGACCGCCGAGGAACTCACGCGCGCCGGCACGGCCGCCGAGTCCGCCGACAGCCGCGGCATCGCCACCGCACGCCTGCACGTCGATGAGCCCGCCGACACCTTCCTGAGCCTGCCCGGCTTCGGCAAGGGCTTCGTCTGGGTCAACGACACCCTGCTCGGCCGCTACTGGGACGTGGGCCCGCAGACGACCCTGTACCTTCCCCGTCCGCTGCTGCGCACGGGGGACAACCTCCTGACGATCCTGGAACTCGACCGCTTCGGCCACCATGTCGACCTCGTGGACGCGCCCGACCTCGGGCCCTGCGAGGAGTACATCGAGACGTTCGACTGAGCGCCGACGCCGCTCCCCCACACCCCTCGCGCGGTCGATTCAGCAACCGCGCAACACCTCGAAGGAATCCAGCACCGATGTCCACTCCCCCGGGCTCCGCACACACCTCCCACACCTCACGCGAGATCGCCTCCCAGCCGGACTGCTGGCGCAGGGCGGCCGCCTCGGTCACCGACCACCAGGACGTCCTGCCCCGGCTCGGTGAGCGCGTGGCCGTCGTCGGCTGCGGAACCTCCTGGTTCATGGCCCTGGCCTACGCCGAACTGCGCGAGCGGGCCGGTCAAGGCGAGACGGACTCCTTCGCCGCCTCCCGGTTCCCCGCGGGCCGCCGCTACGACCGCATCGTGGCGCTGACCCGCTCGGGCACCACCACCGAAGTCCTGGACCTCCTGGCCAGGCTGCGCGGGCAGGCGCCGGTCACCGCCGTCACCGCCGACGCAGGCACCCCGGTGGCCGACGTTGCCGACGGCGTCATCGAACTCGCCTACGCCGACGAGAAGTCGGTCGTGCAGACCAGGTTCGCCACGACGACACTCGCCCTTCTGCGTGCCCACCTGGAGAGCGGCGGCCCGCTGCCCCGGGGAGTGCGTACGATCGCGCAGGCCGCCGCGGACGCCGAACGGGCCGTGGCCGCACCGCTGCCCGAGGAGATGTGCGCAGCGGAGCAGATCACCTTCCTGGGCGATGGCTGGGCCTACGGCCTTGCGCTGGAGGCGGGGCTGAAGATGCGGGAGGCGGCCGGCGCCTGGACGGAGGCATACCCGGCGATGGAGTACCGCCACGGCCCCATCAGCATCGCCCGCCCCGGCCGCGGCACCTGGGTCTTCGGCCCCGCACCGCACGGCCTCGCGGACGACGTCGCCCGTACCGGCGTCGCCTATGTCGCCGAATCCGGCGACGCGGCCGGCGATCTGGACCCGCTGTCCGACCTCGTACGGGCCCAGCGCCTGGCCGTCCACCTGGCCGGCGCACGGGGGCTCGACCCGGACCGGCCCCGTGCCCTGAGCCGCTCCGTGGTGCTGGCCGGCGCGCATGCCTGAGCATGCCGGCAGCCGCACCTGCGTGATCGCTCTGGACGTCGGCGGCACGTCGATGAAGGGCGCGCTCCTCGACCGCACCATGCGGCCGCTGGCGACCCTGCGCAGCTCGACCCCGCGGCGCCAAGGCCATGAAGCCACGGTGGACGCGATCACCTGGTTGCTGCGCGACCTGGCGGGGGCGGCGGTCGGCATCGGCGTGGAACCCGTCGCCGCGGGCATCGTGGTCCCGGGCATCGTCGACGAGCCCACGCAGCGCGCGGTGCACTCGGTCAACCTCGGCTGGTACGACCTGCCCCTGGCCGCGGTACTCACGGACGCGACGGGACTCCCGGTCCGGATCGGCCACGACGTCCGCGCCGGCGGCACGGCGGAGAGCAGGCTCGGCGCAGCCCGCGGCTTCGACGACGCCCTCTTCGTGGCCATCGGCACGGGAATCTCCGCCGCCCTCCTGGTCGAAGGCCGTCCGCTCCGTGCGTGCGGATACGCCGGAGAAATCGGACACCTGACGGTCGCCCCCGGAGCCGAGCAGTGCGCGTGCGGCATGAGGGGCTGCCTGGAGGCGGTGGCCTCGGCCCGCGCGATCGCCGCCGCCTACGCCGCCCGGTCTGGGCATGAGGTCGAGGGGGCCGAGGAGGTCGCGGCTCTCGTGGCGCGTGCCGATCCGGTGGCGTGCCGTGTGTGGGAGCGCGCCGTCGAGGCGCTGGCGGAAGCATTCGCCGCGTGCGCCGCGGTCCTCGCTCCGGAAGTGATCGTGGTCGGCGGGGGCCTGTCCCAGGCCGGCGGCCTCCTGATCGACCCCCTGCGCATCGCGCTGGACCGCCGCCTGAGCTGTCACCGGCGACCGGAGCTGGTCCGGGCGGCTCTCGGGGAGCAGGCCGGCTGCCTCGGAGCCGGCCTGCTCGGCTGGGAAGCCGCCGACGCCGACCCAGCGGCCGGCAGGCCGGTCGAGCTGGTGGCCGACCCGGCCGGAGGAGCACTGTGATCCTCACGGTCACCCTGAACGCCGCCCTGGACGTCACCTACTTCGTCGACGAGGTGACCCCCCATGCCTCCCACCGCGTCACGCAGCCCGTCGAGCGGGCCGGCGGCAAGGGCATCAACGTGGCGCGGGTCCTGGCGGCACTGCGCCACCCGGTGCTCGCCACGGGTCTGGTGGGAGGGACGACCGGCCGGATCCTCCGCGAGGACCTGCGGGCGTCCGGCCTCAAGGACGCACTGGTCCCCGTACGGGGTGAATCCCGCAAGACCATCACCGTCGTCTCCGAACGCAACGGGGACGCCACCGTGTTCAACCCGCCCGGGCCGCACGTCGACCCGCAGTCATGGCGGGCCTTCACACGGCGGTTCGCCGAACTCGCCGCCCGGGCCGACGTCGTCGTTCTTGCCGGCAGCCTCCCGCCGGGTCTGCCGTGCGACAGTTACGCCGGACTGCTGGCGACGGCCCGTGACGCCGGGGCCGTGACCGTCCTCGACACCAGCGGCGCCGCCCTGCTCGCCGCGCTGGACGCCGGCCCGGACGTGATCAAGCCGAACGCGGCGGAGATCCGCGAAGTCACCGGACGGTCCGATGTCGCCGACGCGGCCGCGGAACTCCAGGCGCGCGGCGCTCGGACGGTCGTCGCCTCCGACGGCCCCCAGGGCCTGCACGCCGTCACCCCGGAGGGGCGCTACCGCACCCTTCCGCCCGCCCAGCTGCGCGGCAACCCGACCGGCGCGGGTGACGCCTGCGTCGCCGCGCTCGCAGCCGGTCTCGCGACGGGCCTGCCCTGGCCAGACCTCCTGCGGGACGCCGTCGCGCTGTCCGCGGCCGCCGTCCCGGCACCCCTCGCGGGCGACTTCCTCCGCGACCTCTACGACCAGTTCCGTACGACCGCAACCGTGAGTGTGGAGAGGCCCCATGCCGCTGACAGCCACTGACGACATCATCGGCCCCGCGTACGCCCTGAACCGGGGGGTCGGAGCGTTCAACGTCGTCCAGCTCGAGCACGCCGAAGCCATCGTGGACGGAGCACACCGGGCGAACCTGCCCGTGATCCTCCAGATCAGCGAGAACACCATCCGCTACCACGGCTCCCTCGCACCGATCGGCCGCGCCGCACTCGCTCTGGCCGAGCAGGCGACGGTGCCCGTGGCCGTGCATCTGGACCACGCCGAGTCCGAGGACCTGGTGCACGAAGCCGTTCGCCTCGGCTTCACCTCCGTGATGTTCGACGCCTCCAAGCTGCCGTACGGGCAGAACGTCGCGGCCACCCGGGCGGTCACCGAGTACGGGCACCGGGCCGACGTTCTCGTCGAGGCGGAGCTGGGCGAGGTAGGCGGCAAGAACGGCGCGCACGCCCCCGGTGTCCGCACCGACCCCGCGGAGGCCCGGGAGTTCGCCGCGGCGACCGCGGTGGACTGCCTGGCAGTGGCGGTCGGCAGCTCCCACGCGATGGCCACCCGCGACGCCGTACTGGACTTCGACCTGATCGCGCGGCTGCGCAGCGCCACCCGCGTGCCGCTGGTCCTCCACGGTTCGTCGGGCGTCTCGGACGCGGACCTCGCCAAAGCCGTGTCGGCGGGGATGACGAAGGTCAACATCTCCACCCACCTCAACGGCATCTTCTCCGCGACCGTCCGGCGGGAACTCCACCGTCAGCCCGCGGTCAGCGACTCCCGCAAGTACCTCGGCCCGGCCCGTGAGGAGGTCGCGGCGGAAGTCGCGCGCCTCCTGAACGTTCTGGCGGGCGTCTGAGGACCCGCCCCCCACACTGCTCCGCGCCCCGTGTCGTCCTGCCCCGGGGCGCGGAGCACCCCACTCGGGCCGCCTCGCAGCAGTCCCGAGCACAACCGCCGTCCCCAAGGACGACGGACCGTCAAGGGAGCCGCCCCACTAGGCTCCTCCCATCAGGGAGTACCCGTGATCACTCCTCGAAGCAGACTGGCCGGCGCATTCGCCGCCGCCGCGCTGGTCATCTCCGGCGGCAGCACGCTGATGATGCCCTCGGCATCCGCAGCGTCGACCGCCCCTGTCCCCGCCCCCGCCACCTACTCCGTCACCGTTGGCGCCAAGGGCTCCTGGACACACCCTGACGACACCCCCGCCGGCACCTACGTCGACAAGGACGGCACGTTCTACTTCCAGCAGGCCCACGCGCTCTACGGCGCCGACGATCCCCGCAAGTGGACGTTCTTCACCGGGCCGAACCTGGACACCGCCACCCGGTCCGTCGCCATCAGCGACGCGGTCAACCCGGCCAACTCCAACGACCGCAACAACGACACCACCTGGCGCTGCAACAACAGCCCCACCGGGCTCCAAGCGACACCCGCCCCGGCGGGTTCGAGCTATGCACACCGGAACTACTGTGACCTCGCCGGCGTCTGGGTCGACCCGGACACCGGCGACTGGTACGGACTCGTGCACAACGAGTTCACCCCGCAGCCGTTCACCGACGGCCTGCACTACGACGGCATCGACTACGCGGTCTCCAAGGACCAGGGCCGCACGTGGACCATCAAGGACCACGTCATCACCTCGCACTACAGCACCGAGCGCGGGGACGACGCCGCCTTCCCGCAGCAGACCTTCCACTACGGCACCGGTGACCAGCGGCTGTTCGTCGACACCGGGTCCGGTTACTTCTACGCCTTCTACGGCTCCCGGATCGTGAACAAGGGCGGCGGCTGGGCCGCGTTCTACGGGCACGTCGCCCGCGCTCCGATATCGGCGAAGCTGGCGCCCGGCTCCTGGCAGAAGTGGTACGACGGCGCCTGGTCCGAGCCCGGCCTGGGCGGCCGCGAGAGCAACATGGTGCCCGTCGGCTCCGGCAGCGCGACCGGATACACCCCGCCGTCGAAGGAGTACGACCCGGCCAACAGCGGCTCCGTGAGCCAGCAGGTCGCCGCCGGCCTGATGCCCCCGACGTCCCCGCTGTTCGTCATGGACATCACCTACAACGCCCACCTCGGCCTGTACATCGGCCAGCCCCAGGCGGTCGACCAGAGCGGCAACGCCTCCCAGGAGATCTACGCCACCGCTGACTTGACCACCCAGAAGTGGTTCCGTCTCGGCGACACGGGCAGCTACAAGAACGCCTCCTGGTACCGCTGGTTCCTCGACAGCGGCAACAAGACCAGCTCCACCATCGTGGGCAAGAACTTCCGCTCGTACTGCTCCTTCGGCTGCTCCAACGGAGCCAGTAGCGAGTACGTCAACCTCGCGATCGACACGACCGAGCCCGCCGCGCCGGTCGACACCTCCAAGGCCTACCGCATCGGCAGCGCGGGCGGCCGGGTCCTGGCCCAGGTTTCCGGCAGCTCGGCCACCACGTCGAGCGCCGCCGCCACCGGCTCCGGCCTCGAGTCGTGGACTTTCGCCTCGAACGGCGACGGCTCGTACCGCATCGCCAACTCCGGCACCGGTCAGCTCCTCGGGGTGGGCGCTGCCTCGACGGCGACCCGCGCCTGGGGCACCAAGCCCACCGTCACCGCGGCGGGAACCGGCGGACCCACGGTCGGCCAGCAGTGGTTCGTCATACGCGGCACCTCGCCCGTCGATGGCGCCTCCACCGGCACATACAAGATCGTCAATCGGTACAGCGGCCTCGTCATCGGCCTCTCCGCGGACTCCACCCGCCTTGCCGAAACCACCCCCACCCGCAGCTGGACCAACACCACCGGCAACGCGGTCGGCGGCACCCGCACGGCCGGCGAGCAGACCCTGACACTGATCCCGATCGCCCAAGTCCCCGAAACGGTGATGGTCACCAATCCGGGCAACCAGGCCGGCACCGTGAACAAGGCCGTCTCCCTCCAGGTCGTGGCAACCGACTCCCTCGGCAAGCCCGTGACCTTCACGGCGACCGGCCTGCCGACCGGGTTGAGCATCAGCTCCAGCGGCCTGATCACCGGCACTCCCACCGCCGCCGGCGCCTCGACCGTGACGGTCACAGCAGCCTCCGGCACCGCCGGGGGCACGGCCACGTTCACCTGGGCGGTCACAGCCTCCCTCGACGGAGTCCACACCCTCACCGCCGGGGGCAAGGCACTCGACAACCCAGGCCACAGCACTACCCCCGGCACCCAGCTCATCACCTGGTCACCCAACGGCGGTGCCAACCAGAGCTGGACGTTCACTCAACAGACCGACGGCACGTACCAGCTCAAGAACAGCGAGTCCGGCCTCTGCGCCGACGTCGAAGGAGGCTCCACCAGCCCCGGCGCGAAGATCGTCCAGTGGACCTGCAGCAACGGCGCCAACCAGCGCTGGAACATCACGCGGCAGGCGAACGGCACCCACACCGTCGCCTCCGCCTGGAGCGGACTGCTCCTGACCACCGCTTCCTCCGCCAATGGCGCACTGGTCACCCAGCAGCCCGACACCGGCACCACGCTCCAGCAGTGGACCGTCAACTGATGCCACTACGGCCGCCGCGGCCTTGACCGGCCTGCCGGGGTCCCGGCCCCCACCCGGGACCCCGGCAGGTCTTCCCAAGCACACGGCGACTGACGGCCGCGGCTGGAGCCACGTCACCCAGCTCCCGGCCCGCCCCCCTCAGGCGCTCTGCCACCGGCAGGGAACGAGTAACGACCGTCATCCGGGACTCGGCCAGCAGGCGCGCGGCGGCCGTGGACGAGCAGATCGCCAATACAGGACGGTGCCGTGCAGGGCACGGCTGATAAAGCCGTGCCTACGATGGAGAACGCTCCAGCCCCGACAGTTGCGATGCCCGCGCCGAGGCGTTGTCACCGGGTGGCTATCCGAGCCAAACGATGTTCAGGACGGTCAGGCGGTGCAGGGGTCTGTTGACCCAGTAGGTGAGGGACAGCCTGCCGACCGACGCGTAGCGCACGTCCTCGCCTTCGGGGTCGTCGGCGTTCCACTGCCCGAACCCCCATGGGTTGACCGCGGCGGCGTCCAAGACGTCCCACACAGTGTCCTCTGCGTGCTCGGGCAGGGTGTCGAGAACCTTCGCAGCCGGCGCGGAGAAGCGGACCGCGTGCGGTTGCCCGGTCACCGGCGCCTTCCCCGCAGCTCTGCCATGTCAATCGTCTCGCCGTCGTCGTAGCCGGAGGCGACGAACGCGTCGACCGCCGGGGCATGGGCGAGGCGACCCTGCCAGTCCTGGACGACCTCGTACAGACCGGCGAGGGAGAACGTCCGGCGCGACTCCTCCAGCGCTGCCGTCCACTCCCGCTCGAAGGCCGGCACCCACTGCGGCGCACGCCGGTCGGCACGCAGCTGGGCGAGGAGTTCAGCCGGGGCACCGGGCGCGGGCGCATACGACGGGATGGGCGTGTGCTCAGGCTGAGCGCTCATGATCGTCCTCCAGGAAGTCCTGTTGCCCCACGCTAGTACTGCCGCTGCCATCAGGGTCCCGATTCAGGTGCGGCTGTTACATCACTGTGCCGCCGGATTCGGCGTACGCCACCGGGTCCGTGAGCAGTTTCCGCCGGTGACGCTCCTGATGCTCTGCACCCCTCGGTGGATTCGCTCTGGCGAGGGAACCCGGGTGCCAGTCGGCATGGCGGAACGAAGTCGGCGACGAAATGGGTCAGCAGTGCGGACTTGGTCACCGAACCCGTGAAGGGCGGGGACGGCCATGGACCAGCAGAGGGCCTTGACGGAAATGCCGGAGTAGCGGCACTTAGTACTGCAACGGTCTTTTTCGTGATGGTTTGTCGGCTTCGGGTGGTGTGTGGCCGCGTCGTTTGTAGTGGCTGATGCGGGCCTGGAACTGTCGTCGTCGGCGCCAGTGTGACCAGTGGAGGACATGGTCGACGGGTGCCGGGCGACGGTGGGCGAGGCGGTGGATCAGGCGTCGGAGTTCGGGGAGGGTGAGGGGTATGAGCCGGGAGGATCCGTTTCTGCTTTCCCGGTGTCGAGTTCGCGGGCCCGCAGGACGGTATGGCAGGCATGGGCCGCCATCGCCAGGGTCATGTGGCGGTGCCAGCCGTCGTAGCGGCGGACCTGGTAGTCGTCCAGGCCGCACTCCTGCTTCGCACTCTGGAAGCATTCCTCGACCGCCCAGCGGCTTCCCGCGATGCGGATCAGTTCGTCCAGGGTGGTTTCGGCTGGGCAGTAGGCGATGTAGTAGGAGATCTCGTCCGGCCGGCGGACGCTTCGGCGGGCGATCACCCAGTGCCGGCGGTCCTCGCGATGCCAGGGACGGACCTCGACCCTCGCCCAGTCGTAGACCCTGGGGCCGTGGGCGCCGTCGCCGCAGGAACGGCGCTTCCACTTCTGCCTCGGCAGCCCGGGAAACAGGTCGTGAACGGGATGATCCATGGCCCAGCGGGAGACGACGGTGTCATGGCGGGTGGTCGCCATGACATGGAAGACATCCGCCCGCTCCAGCTCGGTCCGCCAGCCTTTGGAGAAGCCGTAGGCGGCGTCCGCGGTCACCCACCGGAACGGAATCCGGTCCGTGATGGCCCGGCGGACCATGGCCTTGGCCATCACCACCTTCGTCTCGAAGGCGACTGTTTCGTCGATGCCAGCCGCCCGGCACCGTTCCCGGTCATCCGTCCATGACGTGGGCAGATACAGGCGCCGGTCGATCAACGTGCGGCCCCGGCCGCCGGCATAGGCGAGGAACACCCCGATCTGGGAATTCTCCGTCCGCCCTGCGGTCCCGGAGTACTGACGCTGGACGCCGGCCGAGCGGACACCCTTCTTCAGGAACCCGGTGTCATCCACGATCAGCACTGCGTCCGGATCGCCGAGATGCTCGACGATATAGTCCCGCACATCGTCCAGGACCTCATCGGCGTTCCAGTCGATCCGGTTCAACAGTCGGTGAATCCGGTCCGGACCCGTATGCCCGGCTTCTTCCGCGAGCGTCCAGCCGTTCTTCCGCTCCAGCGGAGCCATCAGCCCCCGCATATAGGCAAGAGCCGACTCCCGCGGCTCCGACCTGGAAAAACGGTGCACGAACCGCTCATGCAACAAGTTCAGTTCACCAGCCCACGACCGGGCATCAGCAAGCTCCCCACCCATGAACCGACCAACGACCGAACTGCCCAACCGTCACGGCAAACACCGTTGCAGTACTAGGACGACATCGAGGCCCACAGACCGGCAAAGTCCAGCGGGGCGAACGCCCTTCTCAGGGAGACGGTGCAGATCCTGGTGGGCAGCGTTGCGGGCTCGCTCTGCCGTCGGCCCGCCTCTACGGCCTCACCCCGCTCCTGTGCCAAGCCGTCGGCACCATCAGCGCCCGCAGCACACCGGTGGCCGGGCAACCTTGAGAGGGGGCTGGGCAAGCCCAAGCGGAGCCTGGGCAAGCCCCTTGCCCACGGCTTGCCGCCTACGGCCCGTCGCGCCCTGGGCCCAGGACGTCGGCGTAGACCCGGGCCGGCACGCCTGGCTCGCCGGGGTGCCGGCGCACCGGGCCAACGCCTGATGCTCTTCCAGCGCGGCCATGACGGCCCGGACGGGTGTCCTCGTCCCCGCCGGTGATGTCCAGGACCACCAGGCCGGGCTCCGTGATGTGCTGCTCGTCGATCGGCTTCATGACTGCTGCGACGGCACGACGGAGCCCGGAGGTTCGCCAGCGGCGACGGCGCCATCCCTACGAGGGAGCACCCCAGCTCGCCTGCACGCTCAGGCCTTCTGTGTCACCTGCCCCAGCGCTCAGAGGCGCACTGTGTGCCTGTGTCGGCTCCCTACATGACAAGTCGCGTGGTCTTTTGAGCAGGTCAGGGGCTTGACATCTGCCGACGACTGCTCGTCACCAGTCGTGTCTTCCCGTCGTTGTCAGGGTGATCGCACACCTGGCATTCCGGAGAGGGAGATCACGTGCTTCGTTCGACCATGGGCCGTGTGGTGGCCGCTGTTCTCTGTACGGCGTCGCTCGCCGCTGTGCAGACGGGGTCGGCCTACGCCGCCGACCGGACCGACAAGAAGATCTCCTTCAGCTTCCAGCGGGAGATGGAGACCCGTACCTGGAAGCAGAAGCGTGGTTCGACCTCCTTCACGGTGACTTGGTGCCGGGAGCGGGAGACGTTCTACGTCGAGCTACGGCGCTCGGTGATCGGGTCGGACATCAAGCTGGAGGGGCACACGTTGACTTGCGAGAGGGGAAAGAGGGCGTTTTTCACGGCCCACGACGACGGGACCTACTACTTCTACCTGAACAAGTTGCACGACTATGAGTGGGTCGAGGGCAACGCGACGATCGGCTACCCGAGCTGATGCACGGAGAATCCGCACGTACTGGTCACCCGGATCACCAGAGTCACCACCGGCCCGGCCGGCGCGGCCCACACCCGTGACAGCCTCCACCCGGTCGGCCCCCTCACGGCCATCGGCGACGCTTCCCGGGAGCAGCCGTTCTTCCTGGTCGTTCCCTAGCCCCGCTCCCGCGCGCGGAGTCCTGGCCGTATGTTCCGCGCCGGGGCCCCGCGGAGTGCGGGGCGGCCCTTGGTGCTTGGCGCTGCGGGACGCCGTCGGCAGCTCTTACAGATCGGTGTACGGGGGGATGACGCGGACGAGGGCGATCAGGTGCAGGCGGGGCAGTGGCAGGGCGTAGAACCAGCCGTCGGCCAGGAGCGGGATGCGGCGGAGGCCGCCGGGCACGCCTCGGCGGGAGCCTTCGCCAGGTTTCGGTCTCGGCCGAAGCGGAGCCGGGTCGGTTGACAACGGACGGGCCGCCCTGGATCGAGGCCTTCCCCCGCAGGGACGGGGCGCGGTCCTCAGGAGGGACCCAGCTGTGCGAGCCGCCGTCCATCTCGTCGCTGCCGGCGGTCAGCAGCAGTCGCATCGGCATCGAACAGGATCCGCAGCCGATGGCCATCGGGCCCGTTGACGCCCAGCTCGGAAAGCCGCCGACCCTCCAGCCGGGCGGGATCGACAGTAACTGGGGGCGTCAGGGCCGTGTTCGGCCGCCTGGGCGGCGTACCGTGCGCCGGTGCCGGTGCCGGCGATCAGAGAGGCGGGCAGCGTGTCGTCCTCCGCCCAGGGATGGGTGTCCACCTCTTCGGGATGCAGGACACACGGCTCGGGGAGTTCGTGCCCCCATCGCAGCATGGGGACCTACGGATTCCTGAGACTGCCCGGCGCCTGGTCCGAGACCACGGGCATGACCGGCTACCTCCACATCCCGGGTCACTCGGGCGGTGACCCAGGTCACCGCCCGCCGGTTTCGGGCGTGAGCACTCCCTCGGCCTGCCGCCGCCGGACACCTGGCCCTCACGTGCAAGACCGTCACAAAAATGGACATGAACGAAGCCTGCCCGATGTAGCCTCGAACCGAAGCGAAGTAGTTGTTCCGAAGAGTGGAGGGGCAGCATGGAGCTCGCGTTATCGGTGACCGCATCGGTCCCGGACGACACCGGCAGCTGGACAGCATCCGCCGCCGCGCTGGCGGACCTGCGTCGCTGGCTGCAGCGCCATCCCGAGCTGCGCGAACAGCTGGGCCGTGCGCAGTCCGCAGAGCCGGGGGCCGGTGAGATGGGAGCGGTCGGCGAACTGCTGCCCGTCCTGCTCGCACCAGGCGGCCTGACGGCGGCCCTGGGCGCCGCTCTTGTGGCCTGGCTGCAGAGCCGGCGCGGCAGCCAGACCGTCACCGTCACACTGCCCGACGCCACGCAGATCACGGTGAGTTCCGAGAACGTCCGCGGTCTGAACGCGCAGGATTCGGGCGACATCGCCCGGCAGATCGCCGCAGCCCTGAACGGAGGGCAGCAGGCCATCGCGGTCCCGCCCGAACCAGGGCACCGGTCCCCGGAGGCGACCCCGGGCACGGTCTAAGCCGTGGCGCCGCTGGAGAGGACGGCCGGCAACCTGTCCGGCCCGGACTGCCGAGCCGTCGTGATCGGGACCGCCCGACACCCATCAGACGCACCATTGCCCGGCCTGCCCGCCGCCACCCGGTCCGCTCAAGCCCTGGCCGAAACACTCCACACGGCCTGCGGAATGCCCCGCGAGAACATCCAACTGCTGCTGAATCCCGCCGCGTCAACCGACGCACTGGTGGCCGTCCGGCGGGCGATCGAGGAGGCAGAGCGCGGCATCGTCCTGTTCTGTTTCGTAGGACACGGCTTGCTCGGCCCCGAGGACCGCCTGTACCTGGCCACCTCGGCCACGACTTCCGCCGACGACACCGTGCGAGCCATCCCGTACGCCGAGATCCGCAACCAGCTGAGCGCGGCCCCGGTACGCCCCGTCGTGATCCTCGACTGCTGCTTCTCCGGCCTCGCCGAGGCGGCCGCCCACGACCGACGGCGGGACCCGTATGTCTCTGCGCGGCCGTCGGGCAGCTACCTGCTCACCTCGGCGACGCACTACGCCAGTTCCTTCGCACCCGAGGGCGACGCGCATACCCTCTTCACCGGGGAACTGCTGGAGTTGCTCACCGACGGCGCCGACGACGGGCCGCCGCGCTTCACCCTGGCCGACCTCTACCGCCACCTCGACCAGCGGCTGCACCACAGCGGCGCCCGCCCCCACGCCGACAGCGTCGGCCGGATGGGGGACCTGGTCCTCGCACTGAACCCCGGCTACGCCCCGCCGCCCGACCCGGCCGTCCCGGCGGCCCTGACAGCGGACAAGAGCCCCTGCCCCTACCCGGGGATGCGACCGTTCCTCCCCGAAGAGCGGGGCTCCTTCTTCGGCCGCGACGACCTCGTGCGCGCGCTGACAGCCCGGGTTGGGCCCACCGCGGCGCCGGGCCCCGTGGTTCTCGTCGGGCCCTCCGGTGTCGGTAAGTCCTCGCTGCTCCAAGCGGCCCTGTCCGCGCCCACCACGGAACGCGGACCGGTCCTCTTCGTCCCGGCCCCGGGCGCCCGCCCCTTCCGGGAACTGGTCACACGCTGGGCGGGGGCCGTAGGGAGGCCCTTCGTCGAGGTGGCCACGGAGCTGGGAGAGGGCCGTTTCCCCGCGCCCGCAGACGGCACGAGGGCGCCGGACGTACTCGTGGTGGACCAGTTGGAGGAGCTGTTCACGCACCGCGAGGACGCCGAGGAGTACCGGCTGTTCATACGCGCCGTCGCCGCCCAGGACCCCGCGCATGCACCCCGGGTGGTCCTCGCCCTGCGCGCCGACTACTACGCGCACTGTCTGCGTGACCCCCTGCTCGGCCCGCTCGTACGCGAGGGGCAGTTCACCGTACCGTCCATGAGCGACAGCGAACTGCGTCAGGCCATCGAAGGCCCTGCCCGCCAGGCCGGCCTGACGTTGGAGCCCGCACTGCCCGACCTCCTGCTCCGGGAACTGCGGGAACAGAACGCCGACACGGCCGAGGTCGTGGCCCTGCCCTTCCTGGCCCACACGCTCCAACAGACCTGGACAAGACGTCAGGCCGGCAGACTCACCCTGGCCGGCTATTACGCCACCGGCGGTATCCGCGGATCGGTCGCACGCACTGCGGACCGCATCCACGCGTCCGCCACCGCTGCCGAACAGGCCGCACTACGACGCCTGTTGCTGCGCATGGTCCGGCTGGTGGACGAGGAGGGCAAGGCCGTTCGCCGCCGCATGAGCGTGGAGGACCTGACAGCGGCCCCCGACCAGGAAGGACGATGCCGGCACCGGGCGCTTCTGACCCGGCTGGTGGAGGAACGGCTCGTCGTCGTCGACGATATGGGCCGCGCCCAGCTCTGCCACGACTCGCTGCTCCACGCGTGGTCAACCCTGCACGAGTGGATAAAAGAGGACCTGGACGCGCTGTTGGTCCGCCGCCGCCTGGGCGAATCCGCCGACGCGTGGGCGGCCGCCGGGCGCTCCGGCAGCGGCCTGTACTCCCGCAAGCACCTTGCCGCCGTACAGGCCACCACAGCCGCCGATCCCCAGGGAAGCGAACTGCGCCAGGTCGACCGCGATTTCCTGGCCGCGAGCATCACGGCCGAACGGCGTGGCCGGACCCGGGTGCGAGCAGTCATCGGGGTCGTCGGCATACTGGTGATGACCTTGGCAGGAGCGCTGCTGTGGGGCACCTGGGTCGATGCGGAGGTTCGCCGCAAGGAGACCCTGGAACTTGCCCGGCAGCTCGTGGCCAGGGCGGACGACATGCGCGCGAAGGACCCGCAGACGGCGCTCCGCCTCAGCCTGGCCGCCTACCGGCTGGCCAAGACCCCCGAGACCCGGTCGGGCCTGTACACCGCCTACACCACTCTCACGCCGACCACCTTCCAGGGCACCCACCAGCCCGTCCTCAAACTCGCCTACGGCGCCGACGGACACACTCTGGCGGCAAGTCTGAAGGGCGGGGAGGTGGCGTTGTGGCGGCTGGCCGACAGCTCGGGGACCGGGCAGGAGCCCGTGCAGGCCGCCGCCCTGCGCCTGGACGACAGCGCCGCCATCGTCTTCCACCCCCATCGCCCGCTGCTGGTTACACAGACCCGGACGCGGCTCGGAGTGTGGAACGTGGCCGACCCGGCCCGGCCACGTCGGCTCGCAGACGTTCCCACGCCCGGCGGGCAGGTCTACGACGCACGGATCAGCCCGGACGGCACCCTGCTCGCCACTGGAGCCGAGGACGGCGCGCTGCGGCTGTGGGACATCGCCGACCCGGCACGCCCGGCCCTCCGCGCCACGCGTGACGAGGCCGATACAAATCTGATCTCGCTCTCCTTCCATCACGACGGTCGGCTCCTGGCGGCCGGAAACGGTATCCCGGCCGACGGCCGTCCCGCCGAGGTCCGGCTCTGGGACGTCGGCGACCCCGCGCAGCCCGTCCTCCTCGACACCGGGCACGCCGACTCTGTGATGACCGTCGCTTTTCACCCCAAGAGCGACATCCTGGCGGCCGCCGGAGCCGGAGGCCTGTACGGCTGGACAGTGGGAGCGGACCAGAAGCTCACTCCGGTGGCCCCTCCCGCGATCCCCGGACGGCGTTGGACCACTCACACGATCCCGTCCATGGTCTTTGCACCCGACGGGCTGACCCTGGCGGCGGCCGACTCGGCGAGCGGGCACGTCCTGACCTGTATCGCTGTGGAGAGGGTCAAACCGGACAAGGACATCTGTAGCGGCGAGGAGGATCCCGAGGCTGGCGAGAAAGTGCAATCGGTGGCCTACAGCCCGGACAGCGCTGCCTTCGCCGCAGGCGATTTCCAGGGGGAGGTAAGGATCTGGCCCACACGGCCCGACGCCACGAGGCTGCCGGGCGAGCTCGGCAGCCCCGACCCCGGCACCAGTCCCTTCAGTGACGACGGCTCCTTGGTCGTCACCCGCTCCTACCCGTCCACGCGGCAGAAAGAGATCCGCGTATGGGACGTCCGCCACCCCGACGCTCCGCGGCTGCGCTTCCAGGTGCCCGACCCCTGGGAGGCCCGGTACTTCCTGCCGAAGCACCCCAAGCCCGGTCTCCTCAGCCATCGCTGGACCGAGAACACCAAGGACCACGTCTTTCGAGTGTGGGAATTCGAGGGCCCCGAAGGGGCACCTGTGCCCGGTGCGGACATCCCGTTCACTGCCTCCGATGTCCTCACCGGCGTCAGCGAGGACGGCCGGCTCCTCGCCGTCGGGGACCAGAACACGGGACATGTCGACCTGTGGGACCTGCAGGATGCGCTGCACCCCGTACGCCGTTCCGAGATGCAGGTAGCGCTGCAGCTGAGCAAGGGCATCCTGTGGTTTCTGGACGCCACGACCCTGGCTGTACTGAAGGGCGATGACCTTCAACTCTGGGACCTCTCGGACCCATCCCACCCCAAGGAAGGCGCCGTGCTTCCCGGAGGCGGCCAGATGGACGGTTCGGCGTACTTCCGTTCCGCGCACATCCTGATGACCGAGGCCACTGGCGGCACCCTTCAGCTGTGGGACCTGTCCGAGCCGGCCCATCCGCGCAAGGCCAAACGGCTCCCCGCCGCAAGCGGCGGCTACTACCCGGCGGGGGAACACCGTCTGGTCACCGCTCTGGGCAGCGGGCTCGTCCAGTTCTGGGACATCCGCGATCCTTACCGCCCTCACGAGTACGACAGCCGCAGGCTGGACCAAGGCGTCAAGAGCCTTTCCGGCGACTCCGACCACCGGTGGGCGGTGTCAGCACAGCCTTTCCAGCTGTGGCAGGTGGGCGGGGACGGCCGCTGGGGCGCCCAGCCCTTCGCCACGTTCAGTCAGGCACGGCAAGTTGACCTCCTCCCCGGACAGCCCTACGCGGCAGTGAAGAAAGAGGACGGGAGCAGCGGCGCGTACTCCTCGACCTATTTGCTGGAACTGGACCCGGACAAGGTCTACCAGCGCATGTGCACCAGCCATCCCGGCAGCGTCACCCGGGAGCAGTGGCGCGACCTTTTCCCCGACCTGGAGCCGCGTTCTTCCTGCGGTTCCCCACCTCACTCGAAGTGAACTGTGCGAAGAAATCCTTGCACCGTGCCGGAGGCCGAGGTATCCGGTCGAACCGCCACCTTCGGGCAGTTCCGCCCAGCCGCCGCAGCACCGCGTCCATGGCTTGGACCAGGTGCGGGAAGGTCTCCGCCTCCGCGAGCACGGCTCGCCATCGTCCCGAGTGGGCCAGGGCGCCGACCAGGAGATGTGCGTTGGCGCCGACGCCCCACTCTGCGGGCGGGTCCGGGAGCTCGACCCAGTCGAACTGGATCTCCTCACCCGGAGGATGCGCGATGATCTCCACGTCGCGGCCGCTCGAAGCCCGGCATGGTTCGCAGTGGGGTCGCGCTTTGTATCGCCGCAGGGCCCGGGTGAAAGTTGAGTAGCCGCCCGAATAGCCGAGTTCCACCACTTCGTCGAAAAGTCCATGCCTCATGCAAGCGCAGTGGGACCGCCTGCGCCCAGGGGTTAACGGCGCCCGACTTCAGCGTGCGCCGCGGAGCAGGAGGTCAAGGATCGGGCCGGCCCACGTCTGGGCGTTGTTGAAGCGGGGGAGGTCGTGGGCGTCGAGGGTGCCCAGGTAAGGCCCACGCGTGCAGGGGACAACCCCGGTGGGTCAGCGGCGGGCGGCCCCAGGTGTCGTAAGGCCCACGCGTGCAGGGGACAACCGGTGTGCTCACTGGATCCCTCCCCCGGATCTCGGTGCCGTCGATGATCCCGGTCTGTCCGCTGGCGCCGAGGTAGTCGATGACTTCGGCGAGGGTGCGGAGCCGGGCGCCGGTGGCGATCGTGCAGCCGCGGGTTGCGAGCAGCGGCCGCACCTCGCCGATAGCGGGGGTGATCGTGGATCGGGCGACACCAAACCAGCAGGCCAGCACGTCGTGAGTGGCACCGTGGCGAAGGTGGACGAGCGTGGCCAGGAGCCGGTCCACAAAGACCAACTGGTGCTTTGCGCCGGCGGGCCCGCTTACGTGGCCTGGACTCCAGTCTCGCCTGGTGGCGTTCCTGCCATAACGGACCGATCTCGGCGACGAGTTCGGCGATCACACCGGCCGACAGACCTGTGATCCGCCGATCGCTGGTGATCGACGCACGAGACCCGTTCCCCACCACATGAACATGATCGAGGATCAAGATCGATCGTCACACCCCCAACCATGCACGAGCTCGTTAGTCAGCACCTCCCGCATAGCGGGGGAACCTCATGTCGCACTGCCTGGCCTGGCCGGTCCGGTTCCGGGCTGCTTGGTCATTCCGGTCAAACATGCGCAGTCTTTCAGTCAAGCTTGACCGCATTCTTTTCAATCATGACAGCGTTGCGATCTCAACTGACCCTAAACACTGTGGAGTTAATGTCCATGCCAAGGTTCAGATCCAGGGTGGCAGCAGTCCTCGGCTCCGCACTCCTCGCCTTCGCCGGTATCTCGACAGCGGAAGCCGCACCCGCCGCCCCGTGGAACCCGGTGTCCAACGCCAGTGCGGCCCCTAAAACGCTTACCGCGGATGTGTGGACCCCCGCCCGCATGGAGGCTGCGATCCCGGCTGATAATGCCCGGCACATATCCGCGCCTGCCAAGGACCAGCCATCAGCGGCCCCCCGTCGGACCCCGTTATCGGTCACCCCGGCCGGGCCCAAGGCCGTGCAGCAGCCCGTGCCAGCGACCCAGGCCGGCGACACTGCGACCGGCCCTACGCTCGCGGCCACCGTCAACGCGTCGACCTTGGTGGGCAAGGTCTTCTATCATAATCCCGCAAACGGCAACGACTACGTCTGTTCGGGCTCCTCGGTGAACAGTGCCGCCCAGAACGTGGTCCTCACCGCCGGGCACTGCGTCTACGACGGCGCCTGGATGACCAACTGGATCTTCGTTCCCTACTACGACCACGGCGCACGCCCCTACGGCACGTGGTACGCGGCCAACATGACCACCTTCAACGGCTGGACGCAGAATCACTACCGCGAGTACGACGTCGCCTTCGTGAACGTGTGGAACAACGCCGACACCCTGGGCCACACGGTAGGCGGTGAGGGCCTGCGCACATGGGGCTCCATCCCCCAGGCCGTCCTGGGAGTGACCGCCCTTGGCTACCCCGCGGAGGCTCCGTACGACGGCCAGTGGCAGTACTACTGCCTGGGCAGTGCCACCCTGGACACCAGCGACAACACGCTCGGCATGCCCTGCCCGCTGAACGGCGGCAGCAGCGGCGGTCCCTGGCTCCAGAACTACGACAACGCCACCGGGCTCGGCTACGCCGTGGGCATCAACGAGTCGACCTCCGGCAGCACTCTCTACAGCTCGCCCTTCACCTCGGCTGTGAGCAACCTCTACAGTCTTGTACAGGACGACGTCTATTCCTGACCCCCTCGGATGCCGGGAGTTAAACCGCATGCCGACCAAGCGGACCGCCCTGCTCCTCACCATCCTCCTGCTGGCCGTCGGCTGCGGGCGGGCTACCAGCACGGCGGGCGACTGCCCTCCCTCCTCACCCCCCGCGGCGGCCGACCAGGCAACGAGCCGGCCCGTCACCGACGACCCGTCGGCCGTCGCCTCGTACTGGACCGACGAACGCATGCACAGTGCCAAGCCCGCCCCCATGCCGTCCAAACCGGAGCCGACCTGCGGCCACTGACTCCGCCTCGGATACGGCGCGGCAGAACGCGGACACGAGATGGTCCCGGACCCATCGGGTCCGGGACCATCTCGTGTCCATGTCGCCGGGGCGGGCTGCTTTGTCCTACGCGGGACCCTGGTCCGGGACAGCTACTGGCCACACCCCACCGGAATTACCCGTGCGTAAAGTTCCGCAGGCCACGACTGTCCGGTGGTTCCACGACCACTCTGGGTGTATGCATGACTTCAGACTCGGGCCTGTGCCGCCGGTACGCCTGCCCGGACACGCTGGCTGGGGGAGCCGCCCGTCAAGAAGCCTCACTCCAGCGGTGGTATCGGACGTCGCCGCATCCAGCTGGCTTTCTCGGTGTGCTTGGCCCACCTCCTCCGACCTGAGCCCTTGTTCGACTCCGGTCGGGGCTGGCCCCAGCGGGCTACCGTGAGCACGTCGCGGGTGGGGCCGCTCCAAGCCGGAACTGCCGGTGTCTGGTCTGGGCGGGTCTGACTCGGGCCGGTTGGCGGCGAGAAAGCCATCCAGCCGCCACGACCGCCAATCCGGCGAACCTATGCGGTCACAGCACTAGAGTGTCGCAGCGACGCCTCACTTAGCGGACCTGGTCACATGACGGCATGGCAGACTCCGCCCCAGCGACCTCGTCTCGCACCTGGTGGTTCGCAGCAGCCGCCGCCCTCCTGATCGCCGGATTCCTCTGGCTTCTCTGGAAGGGCCCCTGGTTTCTCGACAGAGCGCACCTCAACGGGGCCACACCCGGGGTGGCGTCGGTCGTGACCGGCTTCCGCACGGCAGTCGTGGCGGTCGGGGCGGGCATTGTGGCTGGCATCGGCCTGGTCCTCAGCCACCGCACGTTCCAGCACACGCGTGCGAACGACCGGGTCCAGGCCGAGCTCACACGCGGCACTCTCGAAATCACCCGCGGCACTCTGGAGCACGCGCAGGTCCGCGACAGCGAGCAGGCCGAACTCACGCGCGAGGGCCAGGTTACCGACCGCTTCACCAGGGCAATCAGTCAGCTGGCCTCGGAACGAGATGTGGAGACGCTGGGCGGCGTTTACGCGTTGGAGCGGATCATGGGGGACTCCGAGAAGGACCACCCCACTGTCGTGGAGGTCCTTGCCTCGTTCGTCCGCTACCACGCCCCGGCCGGAAGGGACCCTGGCATGCCCGTGACCAATCGTCCGCGGCCGACGGAAGCGGTCCAGGCAGCACTGACCGTCCTGGCGCGCCGCCCGAAGCGCCATGAGCCGTTCTATATCGACCTCCGCGGCACCGACCTGCGCCACGCAGACCTGAATACCGGAAACCTCGCTAACGCACAGCTCTCGGAAAGCGACCTCCGCAACGCCAACCTGACCAGCGCCAACCTGCACAACGCCAACCTCGCCCGGTCCGACCTGCGGGGCGCCGTCCTCCGGGACTCGGACATGAAGGGGGCAATCACCTTCCAGGCATCCCTTAGCGGTACCTACATGGCCGGCGTGGAAGGCCTTACCGCGGAACAGGTCGTTGCTGCATTCCCGTCCGACACCACGGAGCTTCCCCCGAACCTGGCAGCCAACCAGGAAGTCCAGGAACGGATCTTCGACCTTGAAATGGAGCAGCATGCCAGAGGCGCCCGCGAGGCTGCCGCCGAGCACCCTCCGCCGGACGCTCCACACACGGATCCCCCTCAGCGTGACCGCCAGCAGGCTTCCGGCCGAGGAAGTCAGGCAGCCAGGCGCGCCGCGAGGTGACACGACTCTGAGTCCCCAAGCACGCCTGATGCAGTCGTGCTCGACTCCCTGGGGTGAACTGCGGTTGTCAGCCTGCCCGCCCCAAAGCCCTTGCCAACGAACATAGTCCGCCCTGGTCAGCGCACCGCCGTCGGCTACCTTCGCTGACAAAGGACAGTCGTGTACATCTGCCGTCGGAACTCGGGTTCTGGCCCAACTTCCGTGATCCGCACCCCTGGGTGACGCATTGGATGCCTGATGGGCTGTGGGCCGATGCTCCCGTGAGAGGTGCGGCCAGGCACTCACCGGGAGGAAGTTCAGAGCAATCCAGGTCATTGCCAGGGTTTGAAAAGCCACTTCGGGCATTTCTCGGTGCGGGCCTGGTAGACGACGGGGGTGCCGTTGCGGTGTTTCCCGCCCGCCACACCGACGCAGTGCACGTCGCCGATCTCGAAGCGGTCCCCGTGTCCTTCCAGCCCCCACTCTGTGTTCAGGTTCTGGTCCGAGCAGTCCGCCTGCATGATGTCGCCACCCAGTTCGAAGCGGTCCCCGGTCAGGACCAGGCACTTGTCGCTGTGCTGCACCCGGAGCTTGACGAAGAGGATGTGATTGGTCTGCTGGCTGGCCGGCCGGTCCTCCAACTGCCCGACAGGGGTGTCGAGGCCGTCTGTGACCCGCCACCGCTGGTCCGTGATTCCCAGGCAGTCCCACAGGACTACATCCGCGCCGGAGTGCTGGGAGGATCCCGGGACGGCCAGGCATTTGCCGTCCGGACTGCGGATCTCGTAGTACTGCACGGAAGCGTGAGCTGGGCCCGCAGCCAGGGCACCCATGGCCAGGGACTGCGCGGCGATGATCCCGAAGGCTGCGGCCACGCGGGCCGCGGGACGCCGGGGTATGCGGGTCATGGGTCCTCCTTCGGTCATATGGGATACCTAAAGCCGACGCTAGTCGCCCTCCGGGGGCCACCAGGCCTCAGGTGCGTCCATTCGGGTGACCCGGTGTTGGCCTCTGCTTTCGCCTGCTTCCGGCATCTCCAGGTAGGAGGCCTACTCAGAGCACAATACGAAGATCAACAATTACAGAGCGTTGATGCACCACAGAACTTGAGCCAGAACCGGAACTCGTGAACAGAACCAGGCGACCTTCCACGACGCATTCTTCAAGCAGTGCGGTCAAGGAGCTCGGGCCCGGCGGCCGTGGTCTGGCGCGGCGGAAGGTGGGTGAGGCCAGCCTTCTCGGCGCGGGCCCGAGCCAGGGCGCGGGCTTCCGACGTTCCCCTGGCCCGTTCCCGTTCCTTCTGCTCGCGAAGGCGCTGGGCCTCGGCCCGCCCCTGGGCGAAGGAGCTCTCGGGCTCGAGGATCCGGGTGCGGATCTGCTCGCGTGCGGCGTGGACGATCCGGGCGTCCACGGGGCCGCTGCGACGGTGGGCGCGGTGTTGGGCGATGGCCTCCAGGTAGCCCGCGGGCTGCTCGTAGGGCTCTGCCCGCGGCGGGGCCGGGTTCGGGGCCGCGGCCGCACTGCGGGGTGTGCCGGCCGGGCGCGGGGCGGCGGGGGCGGTGCCGGGCGGCAGGATGCGGATGCTGCGGACGGCGGTGGCGGAGCCCATGACCTGGTTGGCGGCGTCGATGAGCTGGCGGGTGCGGAGCCGGACGGCGGTGGCATAGGGGGAGGAGGAGGGGCGTACGGCGAGTTCACCGGTTTCGGGGTCGTAGCCGGCGAGGGCGACGTGGCCGGTGAGGTCGGTGACCACGGTCGGCCATTCGTCGGCCAGCGATCCGCCGGCGGAGGGCAGTTCCCAGGCCCGGTCGGTGACGAGGTTGGCGAGGAGGGCTGCGAATCCGATCGGCTCACGGCCGTCCGGCTATCACCACACGCTGATCATGTGAGAGCTTCCGCAGTTGCCCGGCGTCCAGCCTCTGGTGCGCCGCACGGAGTGCCTCGCCAAGCTCGGCCAGGCCGTGCGCTTCCTTCGGCCGGCTGCGGGCCAGCAGCGCGGCCGTCCACGCCGCGAGCGTCGGCTTGCGCAGTGCCGCGATCGCCGCGGCGAGCTGTCTGTCTCCGGTCTTCCGGGCCCGGGCCGCGTACTCATCCCGGGCCGCGGTGAACTCCGCCGGACGCAGCGCCCGCAACTCCGACTCCACCGACTCCACATCCATGCCCGCCAGTCTCCCGCCCACAGCCCAGCCGGGCCGTGCACGTCGCCGTGTCCCAGCACTCTTTAGCCAGCGCTGGAATCCGAGACGATCAGAGGGCCGCTTCGTCTTCGTCGTCGCCCTCCTCGGGCAGGATGTTGCCGTCTTCGTCAAGCACGGGGTGAATCTGGCCGGGATCGTGTCCGTTGGTGTCCGTGGGGCGTGGCTCCTCGGGGCCGTCGGGGCCCCAGCGCACCAGGCGCCGGACACGGCCGATCAGATACACGCTGTCCCCGACTTCGAGGCGGTTGACGAGTCCGGCCCGGAGCCGGTCGGCTGCCTCGGCGCAGGTGGCCAGCTGCCCGGCTGCGGTGCCCGAAGTGTGGCCGGCGGCGGTGAGGGTGCGGGCGTCTGCGGTGTCGTCGGCATCGAAGGGGATCAGGCCCTGCATCCGGGGCCACGCCCAGGTCAGGGCGAAGTCCAGGGACCGGCGCGCGTCGTGTGCGCTGGCGTGCGGGCCGCTGACCGGCTTCCACCCTCTGTCGGTCTTCTCCACCACGGTGAACGTCGCGGGCAGGAGCAGGACGTCCGGGTGGGTCTCCAGGGCTCGCTGCGAGTCGGCGAGGACCATGGCGGGGTAGCGGGTACCGGCGTAGGACAGGTCGCGCAGCGCCAGCCGTTCCGCGGCCTGCATCGGGGTGACCGGCGCGTCGGGATCCAGCACCAGACCGGCGTCGATCTCCGCCCGCCGGGCGCCGCGCGTCCAGTCGGGGGCGGCTGGCTCCGGGTCGGTCGGCCGGGGCTCCTCAATGCCCGTCGGACCCGAACCGGCGTACTCCTCGGCCCGCACGATGCGGTACCGGGTGCCGGCCACGGTGAGGTCGTCGACGCGCTCACCCTCCAGGCGGGCCACCGCCGCCAGCAGCGCGCACCGCTCCTGCCGGTCGCGCGCCTCGTCCTTCGCCCGGAACCACAGCAGCGAGTTCAGGCTGTCCCGTGCCTGCTGCGGGCAGCCGGCCGTCACGGGACGGACCACCGACCAGCCCGGTCCGCCGCGGACGTCCTGCGCGGCCACTCCGAACAGCGGTCCCCTCACGGCCAGATCGGCCAGCTGCTTCGCAGCATCGGCGGCATCCGCTTCCACGACCGCCTCGACCGGATCGACCGGTACCCGTACCACCACCGGCCGGGCGCCGCCCGGTCCCATATCACGCTGCTCCATGCCCACATCCTGCCCACCCGAGGAGACCGCCGGGACGCTTTCGCCGGGATCAGCAACGCGAGAGCCATCTGCACTTGCCGCAAGCCCGCCACGGGGAATCCGAACCCATACGGTCCTGGAATCGCGGTCCGCCACCTGCTGGACTGGCTCCCGATGGCCATCATGGAACTGCTGCGCGCGCACCGGTTCGCACTCGACGTCACTCCTGTCCAGGTCGAGGTTCTTCAGCGGTATGCCACCGCCGCCAGGTGCGGCTTCGACTTCGCCTTGGGCTACATGACGGCCGTGCACCGCGTCTGGGAACGTGGCCGCGACCGGCTGGTGGCCGAGGGGATGAGCCGTGCCGAAGCCAACAAGAAGGCCCCCAGGGTCCAGGTGCCTTCAGCGTTCCAGGCACAGGCCTGGTTCCGCGAAGTCAAAGGCCAGCCGTTCATCGGCCCGCTGCCGGAAGGAGAGGAGGGCAAGGAACCGTTCCCGTGGTGGGAAGGCGTGAGCAGCAGGGCGTACTACACCGCGTTCGACGATGCCTCGACCGCGTTCAGAAACTGGCGGGCCTCGGCGGCCGGCCAGCGCGCCGGGGCCCGCGTCGGGTACCCGCGATTCAAGCGGCGCGGCGGACGCGAGCGCTTCCGCCTGGTCCACAACGTGAAGAAGCCTGAGATCAGATTCACCGGCCCCCGCCGTCTGCGGATCCCCGGGGGTGGCGGGCAGGCCGCGTTCACCGTCCGGCTGCACCAGTCCGCCCGGGACCTGGTCCGCCGCATCAGCGCCGGCACAGCGGTGATCACCTCGGTGACCGTGTCCCGCGAGGGCCACCGCTGGCATGCGTCCGTGCTGTGCCGGGTTGAGCAGAGCATCCCCGACCGGCCGACTCGCCGCCAGGTGGCCGCTGGCCGTATCGGCGCCGACCTGGGCGTCAGCACACTGGCAACCTTCTCCGACCCGCTCACCCTCCACTCCCACGCCCGGGCCGTCGAAGCAGTCGACAATCCCCGCCATCTGGAAAACACCCGCCGGAAGCTGGCCCGCGCCCAACGCGTCATGGCCCGCCGTTACGTTCGCGGTGCCGCCCAGCAGTCGAAGGGATACCTCGAAGCCCGGGACCGCGTCGCCAAACTCCACGCGCAGCTGTCCGCCCGCCGGGCACATGCTCTGCACCTCATCTCCAAGCGCCTGGTCCAGCAGTACGCCGAAGTGGCCCTGGAGACCCTGAACACCAAAGGCATGGTGGCCTCGGCCAAAGGAACCACGGAAAGGCCGGGCCGCAATGTACGCCAGAAAGCCGGCCTCAACCGCGGCATTCTGGACGCCGCGTTCGGCGAGCTGAATCGGCAGATCGAGTACAAGGCCCTCTCGTACGGCGCCCGAATCGCCCGGGTCTCGACGTACTTCCCGTCCTCCAAGACGTGCTCCGGCTGCGGATGGATCAACCAGGAGCAGACCCTGAAGGACCGGCAGTTCCACTGCCGCGACTGCGGGCTGGTACTCGACAGAGACCGCAACGCCGCCCGCAACATCAAAGCAAATGCCACATCCACCGGATATGGTTCGAAACAGACCCCTGGAGAGGGGCTGTAATGCCCGTGGACCACTAGTAAGTCCCGGTCGGCACCCAGGTGCCGGCAAGGCAAGCGGGAAGAAGCGGGAAGGCCCGAACAGGCCATCTAGGGCAGTAATGCCCTAGCCGTCCCTATATATCCATAGCGTGCAGGCATAGGAAGAATGCCGGAACCAGCGGAAGTGATGCCGCAACGACAACCGCCGCAAAACTGCAGCAGGTCAGCCAGGGTCCGGCCCGTACGCGCAGGGATGGTCCCATCCATCCGCCCTTGAGTCCGCCGCGGTGGGTGTCCGGCCCGTACGCGCAGGGATGGTCCCGCGCCGCCGGTCACGTCGGCGAAGGCGTCGCCGTCCGGCCCGTACGCGCAGGGATGGTCCCGCGTCGGCGGCGCGGATCAGGTCGAGGCGGTAGTCCGGCCCGTACGCGCAGGGATGGTCCCGCGAACGCGCCGTTGCCGAGCGGGACAGGGTCGTCCGGCCCGGACGCGCAGGGATGGTCCCAGGCGCTCCATCTCGGCAAACAGGCGGGCTCGTTCCGGCCCGTACGCGCAGGGACGGTCCCGCGAGGGGTATGCAATGGGACCCGAGGGGCTAGTGACCTGAGTCAGAGGTTTGTCGTTGGTTTGGGTATGAGTCGTCCTGGTCCGAAGATTCCGCCGTTGTCGGTCACTGATGCCCAGCGTG
>NZ_JBVIKC010000066.1:0-37075 GCF_055581065.1 Streptomyces sp. NPDC031479 | reverse complement strand
TTGAGTTCTCAAGGAACGGACGCTTCCTTTGTACTCACCCTCTCGGGCTTTCCTCCGGGCTTTCGTTCTGTTCTTGCGTTTCCGACTCTATCAGACTCTTTCGTGTCCGATTTTCCTCGGTGCTTTCGAGGTTCTGCGCTTTCGCGCTTTCCCTTTCCGGCGATTCCAACCCTACCAGATCATTTCCGCGCCGTTTCCGGTTCTGGATTTGAATTCGGTGACCGTTGGAGGGTCTGTGCCTTTCGGCGCTCCGCTACGTTAGCGCTTTCCCCTTCCGACTCATAATCGAGTCGGGGGGCAGGGAATTCGGGCATGCCGAAAAGGACCCCGCCAGGGGCAAGTCGTAGGTAGTGGTTTCGCCGTTCTGGGGGTCTGCGATGGCAGTACCCCGTTCAAGCGGCTCGGACTACGTTAGGCGTACGTCACGGCCGAGTCAAGTTGGGCGGCGGCGTGGTGCGTGGGGGCGGTAGGGGCTCACCGTCGGGTCGCCGGTGAGCCAGTAGCGGTAGGGGTGGGCGGCCCCCGCGCCGCCCACCCCCGTGCGGGGTCCGTTGCTCACCAGGTCGGGCGGGGTGGCGGTACCAGTGAGGAGGGACAGCGGGGAATCGGGGCCGGCGCAGAGGTCCGTACCGTCGAGGGAGCGGTCGACATCGAGGGCCGTGGCCAGACGGGCCGGGCCCTTGGCCAGTTCTCGGGGGTTCCTGGCGGAAAGTCGACGTTTGGCCGCGAGATCTGCGCCCACCGTGACCTCCCCGGCGCGCAGCAGGACACCGCTCGCATGGCCGGGCGGGCCGCACACCAGGTTGAGGCTGAACCACATGCCGTAGATGAAGTAGACGTACGCGTGTCCGGGCGGCCCGAACATGGACGCGTTGCGCTCGGTGCGGCCGCGGTAGGCGTGGGAGCCCGGGTCGGCCGCGCCCTCGTAGGCCTCGACCTCCGTGATGCGCAGTTCCACGGGGCCGTCCGGCGTGCGGCGGACGAGGACGCGGCCCAGCAGGTCGGGGGCCACGGTGAGGACCGGCCGGTCGAAGAAGGACCGGGGCAGGGGCGTACGGTCGGGGCGCGCGCTCATCCGGTCGAGCGTAGTGGAACGGGCGCCCGTGCAACCGGGGCCTAAGGTTCCGCGTTGGTATGGGGTAGGCGCGACGTAGTCGCCAGTTCCTTAGATATGTATCAGGGGAGATGTGAGCATGGGGTTCAGGAAGCTGTTCGCGAGCCTGGGTGCCGGTGGTGCTTCGGTGGACACGATCATCACCGAGCCGAACGTCGTGCCGGGTGGGATCGTGCAGGGCGAGGTCCGGATCCAGGGCGGGTCCGTGGAGCAGCAGATCGAGGGGCTGTCTGTCGGCCTCCAGGCGCGCGTGGAGGTGGAGGGCGGCGACCACGAGTACAAGCAGGACATCGTCTTCACCAAGCAGCGCCTCGGCGGTGCCTTCCAGGTGCAGGCCGGCGCGCTGCACGTGGTGCCGTTCGGACTGGAGATCCCGGCGGAGACGCCGATCACCCACTTCGGGGGTCAGCACCTGCACGGGATGAGCATCGGGGTCAGCACCGAGCTGGAGATCGCGCGCGCGGTGGACGCGGGCGACCTCGACCCGATCAACGTGCACCCGGTGCCGGCGCAGCAGGCGATCCTCGACGCCTTCCGGCAGCTGGGCTTCTCGTTCCGCAGCGCGGACATGGAGCGCGGGCACATCCGCGGCACCCGGCAGACGCTGCCGTTCTACCAGGAGATCGAGTTCCTGCCGCCGTCGCAGTACCGCGGTCTGAACCAGGTGGAGCTGACCTTCGTCTCGGACGGCCGTGAGATGGACGTCGTGCTGGAGATGGACAAGAAGCCGGGCCTGTTCAGCGAGGGCAGTGACACCTACCGCTGCTTCCAGGTGGGTCTGCAGTCGTACGAGGGAACGGACTGGGCCGCGTACCTGAACCAGTGGATCGCGTCGGTCGGTTCGCAGCGCAACTGGTTCTAGGCTCGGGCCCGTACGCCCGTACGCGTTTCCCCTCAGGAGGTACAGCAGTGGCCGAACAGAACAGGGCTCCCCTTCCGCACGCTTTCCACCCGGAGGTGCCTTCCTTCACGGTGACGAGCGACGACGTCGCACCGGGGGCCGATCTGCACGCGGCCCAGGTCCTGACGGGCAAGAACGTCTCGCCGCAGCTGCGGTGGGAGGGCTTCCCCGAGGGGACGAAGAGCTTCGCGGTGACCTGCTTCGACCCGGACGCCCCGACGGGCAGCGGGTTCTGGCACTGGGTGCTCTTCGACCTGCCGGTCTCGGTGACCGAGCTGCCGGCCGGTGCGGGCAGCGGGGACTTCGCCGGCCTGCCCGAGGGTGCCGTGCACGCGCGGAACGACTACGGCACGCGTGACTTCGGCGGCGCGGCTCCGCCGCGCGGGGAGCGGCACCGGTACGTGTTCACCGTGTACGCGGTGGACCGGGAGCAGCTCGGGCCGGACGAGGACTCCTCTCCGGCGGTCGTCGGTTTCCATCTGCGGTTCCACGCGCTCGGCCGGGCCCAGCTGATCGGTGAGTACGAGGCTCCGACGCGCTGATCGTTCTCCGCGTGTTCGCCCGGTCCTGGTCTAAAGACGGCCAGGACCGGGCATTTTTATTGCGTTGTCCCGCGTGGCGCGCGCGGCCAGAGTGGTTGCGGGCCCTGCCGCCGGGGTGGTCGCGGGCCTGCACACGGGAGGTGGGCGAGATGCGGGACACGCTGGTGCTGAACGCGAGCTTCGAGCCGTTGTCGACGGTGACGCTGAACCGGGCTGTGGTCCTGGTGCTCCAGGACAAGGCCGTGGTCGAACAGTCGCATCCCGAGCTGCGTGTGCGTGCGGCCACCATGGAGTTGCCGATGCCTCGGGTGATCAGGCTGTGCAGGTACGTCCGGGTGCCGTTCCGAAGACATGCTCCCTGGTCACGGAGGGGGGTGTTGGTCCGGGACCAACACCGGTGCGCGTACTGCGGGAAGCGCGCGACGACCGTGGACCACGTGCTCCCGAGGGCGCAGGGCGGTGGGGACACCTGGCTGAACACGGTGGCCTCCTGCGCGGAGGACAACCACCGCAAAGCGGCTCGGACTCCTGAGGAGGCGGGGATGCCGTTGCTGCGCAAGCCCTTCGTCCCGTCCCCGGCCGACGCGATGCTGCTCGCCCTCGGGGTGGGCGGGCAGGACGGGCTGCCCGAGTGGCTCGGGCGTAGCGCCTGAGCCACTCGTCCGCTGGGCGGCGTATTCCTCGTACGCCGTTCAGCGGAGGAGGAGCTGGACGATCGCCAGGATCCCGACCGTCACGATGACGGCGCGCAGGACGGTCGGCGGGAGGCGCCGGCCGACCTTGGCGCCGATCTGGCCGCCGATGGTGGAGCCGACGGCGATGAGGACCACGGCCGTCCAGTCGAACTCGGCGACGAAGAGGAAGAAGACGGCCGCGATGCCGTTGACGAGGGCGGCCACGATGTTCTTGACGGCGTTGATCCGTTGCAGGTCGTCGTGGAGGAAGAGGCCCATCAGCCCGAGGTAGAGGACGCCCTGCGCGGCGCCGAAGTAGCCCCCGTAGGCGCTGGCGAGCAGCATGCCGGTCATGAGGGCCGGGCCGCCGTCCGGGTGGGCGGTGTCGCCGCCGGCGGCTTCCTGGCGGCGGCGCACGGCCGCGGCGAGGCGGGGCTGGAGGACGACGAGGACGAGTGCCAGGCCGATGAGGACGGGCACGATCGTGTCGAAGGAGTCCGACGGCAGGTTGAGGAGCAGGATCGCGCCCGCGAGGCCGCCGACGAGGGAGACCGCGCCGAGCCGCAGGACGCGGGCGCGCTGGCCCCGGAGCTCCTTGCGGTAGCCGAAGGCTCCGCTGAGGGAACCGGGCACCAGGCCGAGGGTGTTGGACACGTTCGCGGTGACCGGGGGCAGTCCGGTGGCGAGCAGCACCGGGAAGGTGATCAGGGTGCCGGAACCGACGATGGTGTTGATGGTGCCGGCGCCGATTCCGGCGGCGAAGACCGCGAGTGATTCCCAGACGGACATGGACATGGACGGAGCCATCCCCTTTGCGTGAGTGAGTCGCCTCCCCGCCATGAAGGTCGAGGGGCCTCACCGATCATGCACGAGGGGAGGGCGGCGTCAGTCGATGGGGGGCTGTTCCCGGCGGTCCTTGGCGCTGTCGGCCTCGGGGGCGCCCTTTCCGGGGGCCTGGGGGTTGAAGCCGGCCGAACCGCCGCCCAGGGGGCCGAAGTTGCCCATGGCTCCGGAGAGTCCCTTGAGGGCGTCCCCGATCTCGCTGGGCACGATCCAGAGCTTGTTGGCGTCGCCCTCGGCGATCTTCGGGAGCATCTGGAGGTACTGGTAGGCGAGGAGCTTCTGGTCGGCGTCGCCGGCGTGGATGGACTCGAAGACCGTACGGATGGCCTGGGCCTCGCCCTCGGCCTTCAGTGCGGCGGCCTTGGCCTCACCTTCGGCGCGGAGGATGGAGGACTGCTTCTCGCCCTCGGCGCGCAGGATCTCGGACTGGCGGACGCCTTCGGCCTGGAGGATCGCGGCGCGCTTGTCGCGGTCGGCGCGCATCTGCTTCTCCATCGAGTCCTGGATGGAGGTCGGCGGCTCGATCGCCTTGAGCTCGACGCGGTTGACGCGGATGCCCCACTTGCCGGTGGCCTCGTCGAGGACTCCGCGCAGGGCGGCGTTGATCTCCTCGCGGGAGGTCAGCGTCCGCTCCAGGTCCATGCCGCCGATGATGTTGCGCAGGGTGGTGACGGTGAGCTGCTCGATGGCCTGGATGTAGCTGGCCACCTCGTACGTCGCGGCGCGGGCGTCGGTCACCTGGTAGTAGATGACGGTGTCGATGTTGACGACCAGGTTGTCCTGGGTGATGACCGGCTGCGGCGGGAAGGGGACGACCTGCTCGCGGAGGTCGATCCGGTTGCGGATCGAGTCGATGAACGGGACGACGATGTTGAGGCCCGCGTTGAGGGTGCGGGTGTAGCGGCCGAACCGCTCGACGATGGCTGCGCTGGCCTGCGGGATCACCTGGATCGTCTTGACCAGGGCGATGAAGACCAGAACCACCAGGATGATCAGGACGATGATGATCGGTTGCATGCGGTTCCCCGTGCCCTTCCGGCTGTCTGTGCTGCCCCGTTCAGCGGAGTCTCGCAGACCCCGGGGCCGCGGGTGGGCTGCTTGCTCACATGACGACCGCGGTCGCCCCGTCGATGTCGACCACGTCGACGGACTGACCCGGTTCGAAACTGGTGTCGACGTCCAGGGTGCGGGCGGACCAGACCTCGCCCGCGAGCTTGATCCGGCCGCCGCTGCCGTCGACGCGTTCGAGGACGAGGGCGGATCTTCCCTTCAACGCCTCGATGCCGCTGCGGTGTTGGGGCCGCTGGTTCCGGTGTCGGTTGGCGATCGGCCGGACGACGGCGATCAGCGCGACCGACACGATGACGAAGACCAGGACCTGGGCCACCGCTCCCCCGCCGAGGGCCGCCGTGCCGGCGGCCGCGAGCGCGCCGACGGCGAACATGCCGAACTCCGGCAGTGCGGTCAGGACGAGCGGGATGCCCAGTCCGGCCGCGCCGATGAGCCACCACACCCACGCGTCGATGTTCACATCGTCATGGTAGGTCGGGTGGGTGCGTCCGGACAGGGCGCGGGCGCGGGGCACGCGCCCCGGCCCGGCGGCGGACCGGGGCTCGACGGCGCCTAGCGCAGCGGCAGGCCCTGCGCGGTCCAGCGGTCGTGGTCGTTGCGCTCGACGACCAGCGGGAGGCCGAAGCAGAGGGAGAGGTTGCGCGAGGTCAGATCCAGGTCGATGGGACCGGCGGTGACGACCTTGCCCTGGCGGATCATCAGGACGTGCGTGAAGCCGGGGGCGATCTCCTCGACGTGGTGCGTGACCATGACCATCGACGGGGCCATCGGGTCGCGGGCGAGGCGGCCGAGGCGGCGTACGAGGTCCTCGCGGCCCCCGAGGTCCAGGCCCGCGGCGGGCTCGTCGAGGAGGAGCATCTCGGGGTCGGTCATCAGGGCGCGGGCGATCAGGGTGCGCTTGCGCTCGCCCTCGGAGAGGGTCCCGAACTTCCGGTCGAGGTAGTCGCTCATGCCGAGGCGGTCGAGGAAGGCGCGGGCGCGCTGCTCGTCGACTTCCTCGTACTCCTCCTGCCAGGTGGCGGTCATGCCGTAGGCGGCGGTGAGCACGGTCTGCAGGACGGTCTGCCGCTTCGGGAGCTTGTCGGCCAGCGCGATGCCGGCGACGCCGATGCGCGGGCGCAGCTCGAAGACGTCGGCGCCGGGCTTGCCGAGGGTGCTGCCGAGGATGGTGGCGGAGCCCTTGGTGGGGAAGAGGTAGCTGGAGGCGAGGTTCAGCAGCGTGGTCTTGCCGGCGCCGTTGGGGCCGAGGATCACCCAGCGCTCCCCCTCCTTCACCGACCAGGAGACCTGGTCCACCAGAGCCCGGCCCTCGCGGACCACGGATACGTCCACCAGCTCCAGAACATCGCTCATGAGCGTGTTGTCACCCCTTGCAGTCACGGTTCTCTGTGCGCGCCTGTAGGCGCGGCCCCAGGGGAAAACCTACGCCACTCTCGGCGGGCCACGGGCGCCAGGCCGGGTCCCGCGCCGGATCCGTAGAGTGGGGGGATGCTTTTCGAACCACGTTCAGGGCGGCTGGCCGCCTGGGGGAACGCTCTGCTGGCCGGTCTGGTCTCGCCCGACGAGGCCGCGCTGTCGATCGTGGGCGAGGACGCCGTGCACCGGGTGGCCGGGCTGCCGGGGGAGGCGGGGCCGGTCGGGCTCACGCTGGCGCTCGGGCGGCTGCGTGCGCTGGGGGTGAGCGGGCTGCGGGTGGCGCTGCCGGCGCCGGGGCATCCGCTGGGGCTGAGCGGGCCGCCGGAGTTCAACGCGCGGGCGCTGGAGGCCGAGGAGGCCGTGGTGTGCGCGGGTGCGGCGCTGGGTCTGGTGCCGGAGGTGACCGAGGCGGGCCCGGCCGGTGACGTCCACGTCTCGGTGCTGTGGCAGTGCCTGCCGGTGCGGGAGGCCCCGCCGGCGGACGTGCCCTCGCTCGGGGAGGCGGAGCGGGAGCTGGCGGAGGCGCTGCGCGAGGCGACGGTGGTGCTGACCCGGCTGGACGTGGCGGGGTCGGGTCCGGTGGCGGAGGCGGCGCTGTCGGTGTACCGGGCGCGGGCGGAGGCGGGCCGTGACGTGCTGGCGCCGGGGTACCCGGCGCGGGCGGTACGGGTGCTGGCGCTGGCGCAGCGGGTGGACCTGATGGTGTCGCTGGCGTACGAGAACGGGCACGGCGGTGCGGTGGCCGCCTCGGAGATGGCGGCGCGGGCCGAGGCCCTGCGGCCGGTGGAGCGGGTGGCCCGGCGGGCGCTGGTCGCGGCGTACAACGCGGCGGTCGAACAGCGGTAGCCAGGGGCGGGCGCGGGCCGGGCGCGGCACGGCCCCGCTTCCCGGGGAGAAGGGGGGAAACGGGGCCTGCGGGGTGCGGCCGGCACCCCGGGGGGTGCGGGATCCGGCCGGGTGCGTCAGGCGTTGACGCCGGTGTTGCCGAAGGCGGGGTTGAGCAGGCCGATCACGTTGACGGAGTTGCCGACCACGTTCACGGGGACGTGCACGGGGACCTGGAGCAGGTTCCCGGAGGCCACGCCGGGCGAGTTCAGGGCCTCGCCCTCCGCGGACGCACCGCCGTGCGCCGAGGAGACACCGGCGCCGGCGGCGACGAGGCCGCCCGCGATCATGGTGGCGGCTGCGGCCTTCTTGAAGTTCTTCACGTTCTCGTCCTCCAGTACGTCTGCCGCGACCAGCCGTCGCGGCACGTGCTGGAGAACGGCGCCCCGGCCCGTGGGGATACGCCATGTGGGCTACATACACCCGACCGTATGAATCTCCCTTGAAGGGATTGTCGTTCCGGTCAGTCCGCGAGGCCGTGTCTGACCGCCCACAGTGCGGCCTGCGTCCGGTCGGAGAGGTCCAGTTTCATCAGGATGTTCGACACGTGCGTCTTGACCGTCTTCTCGGAGAGGACGAGCGCCCTGGCGATCTCGCGGTTGGAGCGGCCGTCCGCGATCAGGCCGAGGACCTCCCGCTCGCGGTCGGTCAGCGCGCCCGGACGGCCCGCCGCGGCGGGCCGGTCGTCCTGGGCGGCTAGCAGGGCCTCGGCCACCTCCGGCTGGAGCAGGACGTGGCCCGCGTGCACGGAGCGGATGGCTCCGGCGAGCGCGTCGGGGTCGATGTCCTTGTAGAGGTACCCGGCGGCTCCGGCCCGCAGGGCGGGGACCACGGTCCGCTGCTCCGTGAAGCTGGTGACGATCAGGACCCGTGCCGGGTTCGCGAGCCCGCGCAGTCTGCGCAGGGCCTCGATGCCGTCGGTGCCCGGCATCTTGACGTCCATCAGGATCACGTCGGGCCGCAGCTCCTCGGCGCGGGCGATGCCCTCCTCGCCGTCGGCGGCCTCGCCGACCACCTCGATGTCCTCCTGGACCTCCAGGAAGGTGCGCAGGCCGCGCCGGACCACCTGGTGGTCGTCGACCAGCAGGACGCGGACGCGGTGACGGCCGGGAACCTCAGCCACCGGGTACCTCCATCTCGATCGTGGTGCCCCGACCGGGCTCCGAACGGACGTCGAGGCGGCCTCCGGCCCCGCTCGCGCGGTCCCGCATGGAGACCAGCCCGAGGTGGCGGCCCGCCTTGCGGACGGTGGGCGGGGAGAACCCCCGGCCCCAGTCGCGCACGCGCAGCAGGGCGCCGCCGGCGGGGGTGCGGGCGAGGGTGACCTCGACGCGGTCGGCGCCGGAGTGGCGCAGGGCGTTGTGGAGGGCCTCCTGGGCGACGCGCAGGAGCGCTTCCTCCTGGGACGCGGGCAGCGCCCGTACGCCGTCGCAGGTGAAGGTGACGGCCGCGGTGTGGGCGCGGTCCAGGACGCGGACGTGGTTGCGCAGGGTGGCGACGAGGCCGTCCTCGTCCAGCGCGGCGGGCCGCAGCTCGGTGACGGCGGCGCGCAGCTCGTCGGCGGCCTCCGCGGCCAGTGCGGCGACCTCCTGGAGCTCCCCCTTGGCACGGGCGGGGTCCCGGTCGACGAGGGCGGCGGCGGCCTGCGCGGTCAGCCGCAGGGAGAACAGCTTCTGGCTGACGGCGTCGTGCAGCTCGTGGGCGAGGCGGGAGCGCTCCTCGGCGATGGTCAGCTCGCGGCTGCGCTCGTAGAGGCGGGCGTTGGTGAGGGCTATGGCGGCGTGCTGGGCGAGGAGGGAGAGGAGTTCCTCGTCCTCGTCGGTGAAGCCGCCGGGGCCGCTCCCGCCGCGTTTGTTCGCGAGGAAGAGGGCGCCGATGGTCTCCTCCCCGTCCCGGATGGGCAGGCCGAGGAAGTCGGACATGTCGGGGTGGGCGGCGGGCCAGCCCCCGAAACGCGGGTCCTCGCGCACGTCGGCGAGCCGCTCGGGCTCCTCCTGGTGGAGCATCGCGGCGAGGATGCCGTGCTGGCGGGGCAGCGGGCCGATGCGGCGCCACTGTTCCTCGCTGATGCCGTCCACGACGAACTGGGCGAAGCCCCCGTGGTCGTCCGGGACGCCCAGGGCCGCGTACTCGGCGTCCAGCAGTTCCCGGGCGGAGGCGACGATCGTCCGCAGGACGTCGTGGACCTCCAGGCGGCGGCTCATGGCGAGCAGCGCGCTGCTGACGGCCGCCAGTCCCGAGCGGGGTCCGTTGTGCATGGGGCCACCGTACCGGCGGCCCTGACCTGCGGGATCGGGCTTCGGGCGTAGGACCGGGGCCGGAGCCGGTCGGCCGAAGGGCGGGGGTGGGAGGGCTGCCCCGTCCACCCGGAGGAGGAGGCGGCGGGGGGCCTGCCCCTCCTCTGGGCGGACTCCGGTCACACCATGCGTTGCTGGTGCAACTCTGGGTGAGGTGGCCGCGAGGTCGATGTGAGCCCGCGCATAGGACGCACATCACTTACGAAGCCGCCTAGTGGACGCGTAAAGACGCTGTCAGTACGGGCGCGCCTTGCATCGGGGGCCGTATCCGGGCTCCGGCCGACGGGGCTGATCCACTAAGCGGGATCGTACGTCACACCTTTGCCAGGCGATTTTGCCGCCGCTAAGAATGTCGACGTCGCCCAGCGCCGCCGGATCCCGGATCCTCGCGGCGCTGTCCTGGCACCGCCCCTTGATTCCCCACGGGGTGCCCCCGTCGAAGAGGTTGCCCCGCCATGTCTGCTTCCAGCACTCCCGGTCACAGTCGTCTGACGAAGGCACACAAGCTCTCCCTCGCCGGTGTCGCCACGCTCGGTGCCGCCGCCCTCGCCTTCTCCCTCGTCCCGGCCGGTGCCGGTGACGGTGCCGCCCAGGCGCGGCCGGAGGCCGTCGTGTCCGTGGCCCCCGTGGCCTGGAGCCAGTCGGTGAAGCAGAACCTCAACGCGCAGCACCTCGTCGCCGACCAGAAGGCCAAGGACGCCGCGAAGGCGAAGGCCGAGGCGCAGGCGAAGAAGGACCGCGAGCAGAAGGCGGCGGCGAGCCGTTCCACGGTCCGCACCCCGATCTTCGCGAACAACCTGGACGGCTGGATCAAGGAAGCCCTCTTCATCATGAAGAAGGAGGGCATCCCGGGCACCTACTCCGGCATCCACCGCAACATCATGCGCGAGTCGAGCGGCAACCCCCGCGCGATCAACAACTGGGACATCAACGCCCAGAACGGCATCCCGTCGAAGGGCCTGCTCCAGGTCATCCAGCCGACCTTCGCGGCGTACCACGTCAAGGGCACCAAGTTCGACCTGTACGACCCGGTCGCGAACATCGTCGCCGCGTGCAACTACGCCGCCGACCGCTACGGCTCGATGGACAACGTGAACAGCGCCTACTAGGCACCGCGTACCCCCATGCGCCTCAGGGCGGCCCCCGGACTTCCGGGTGCCGCCCTGAGGCGTTCGCGTGCGGGGGGCGCGCCCCCCGCCGGTCGCGTTACTTGCGCATGACCTCGGGCTCGTGGCGGCGCAGCAGCCGGGCCACCGCGAAGCCGCAGATGACGCCGAGGGACACCAGGACGAAGATGTCCACGAACCACTGGCCGGTGGTGTGGTCCCACAGCGGGTCGGTGTTGGTGGGGTTCTGCATGTCCCACGGCGCCATGAGCTTGCCCAGGTTCAGCGTGGTGCCGGCGGCGCCGATGGCCCAGCGGGAGGGCATCAGGTAGGCGAACTGCTCCAGGCCGATCTTGTCGTACAGCTGGAACAGGATGCCGGTGAAGACGACCTGGACGATCGCGAACATGACGAGCAGCGGCATGGTCTTCTCGGCGGTCTTCACCAGCGAGGAGATCACGAGGCCGAACATCATCGCGGTGAAGCCGAGCGCGGTGACCGAGACGCAGAGCTCGACGGCCGGGTTCATGAACAGGCCCTCGGCCGGCAGCTTGCGCGGGGTGAAGGCGATGGCGCAGATGATCACGCCCTGGATGGCCGTGATCAGGCCGAGGACGATCACCTTCGACATGAGGTACGCCGACCGGGACAGGCCGGTCGCGCGCTCGCGCTCGTAGATGACGCGTTCCTTGATCAGCTCACGGACCGAGTTGGCCGCGCCCGAGAAGCACATGCCGACCGCGAGGATCAGCATGATCGTGCCGGCGTCGCCGTTGAAGCGGCTCGGCGGGGTCGGCGGAGCCAGGCCGAACTTCGCGGGGATCACGATGGAGACCACGCCCAGGACGGCGGGCAGCAGCAGCATCAGGGCGAGGAAGCCCTTGTCGGAGGCGATCACCGAGACGTAGCGGCGGATCAGCGTCCACAGCTGCGAGCCCCAGCCCTGCGGCTTCGGCGGGATCATCTGCTGCGGCGGCATCGCGACCTGCTGCGGGGCGACCGCGTCGAGGTCGGCGGCGTAGAGCTGGTAGTGCTGCGAGCCCTTCCAGCGGCCGGCCCAGTCGTAGTCGCGGTAGTTCTCGAAGGCGGAGAACACGTCGGCCCAGGTGGTGTAGCCGAAGAAGTTCAGCGCCTCGTCCGGCGGGCCGAAGTAGGCGACGGATCCGCCCGGCGCCATGACCAGCAGCTTGTCGCAGAGCGACAGCTCGGCGACGGAGTGGGTGACCACGAGGACGGTGCGGCCGTCGTCGGCGAGGCCGCGCAGCAGCTGCATGACGTCGCGGTCCATGCCCGGGTCGAGGCCGGAGGTCGGCTCGTCCAGGAAGATCAGCGACGGCTTGGTGAGCAGCTCCAGGGCCACGGACACGCGCTTGCGCTGACCACCCGAGAGCGAGGTGATCTTCTTGTCCTTGTGGATGTCGAGCTTGAGCTCGCGCAGCACCTCGTCGATGCGGGCGGCACGCTCGGACTCGGCGGTGTCGCCCGGGAAGCGGAGCTTGGCCGCGTACTTCAGGGCGGTGCTGACCTTCAGTTCCTTGTGCAGGATGTCGTCCTGCGGGACCAGGCCGATGCGCTGGCGGAGCTCCGCGAACTGCTTGTACAGGTTGCGGTTGTCGTAGAGGACGTCGCCCTCGTTGGCGGGCCGGTAGCCGGTCAGCGCCTTCAGCAGGGTCGACTTGCCCGAGCCGGAGGGGCCGATGACACCGATCAGCGACTTCTCCGGGACGCCGAAGGTGACGTCCTTGAGGATCTGCTTGCCGCCGTCGACCGTGACCGTGAGGTGGCGGGCCGAGAAGGAGACGTCACCGGTGTCGACGAACTCCTCAAGGCGGTCGCCGACGATCCGGAAGGTGGAGTGGCCGACGCCGACGATGTCGTTCGGGCCGAGCAGGGTGCTGCCGGACTTGGGCAGCGGCTGGCCGTTGACGTAGGTGCCGTTGTGGCTGCCGAGGTCGTGGATCTCGAAGCGTCCGCCGGTGGAGCGGAACTCCGCGTGGTGGCGGGAGACCTGGAGGTCGGAGACGACGAGCTCGTTCTCCAGGGCACGGCCGATGCGCATGACGTGGCCGACGGCGATCTGGTGGAACGTCGTCGGGCTGCGGTCCCCGCCGTGGGCGGCCGGGGCGGCGGACTGCGCCGGACCGCCCTGCTGCTGCGGTACGTACGGCTGCTGGTGCTGCGGCTGCTGCTGGTGCTGCGGCTGCTGCTGGTGCTGCGGCTGCTGCTGGTGCTGCGGCTGCTGGTGGTGCGGTTGGTGCTGCTGCTGATCCCAGGCCTGCTGCTGGACCGGGGCCTGGTAGGCCGGGGCCTGCTGCTGGGCGACCGGGGCCTGGTAGGCGGGCTGCTGCACCTGCTGCTGTGCGGCGGCACCGGTCGGATTCAGCCGCGGCCCGTCGGTCGCGTTGCCGAGGTGGACCGGCGTGCCGGGCACGAGTTCGGTCTGCTGGACCCGCGCACCGTGCACGTAGGTGCCGTTGGTGCTGCCGTGGTCCTCGATGACCCAACCCCGGCCGTTCCAGGTGATGGTGGCGTGCCGCCACGACACCCGGGCGTCATCGATCACCACGTCTCCCTGGGGATCACGCCCCAGCGAGTACGACCTGGACGGATCGAGCGTCCAGGTCCTTCCATTCAATTCCAGTACGAGTTCCGGCACTCCAGCCCCACTTAGGTCCCCCGAGAATCCCCCTGATGCCAGGGAGTCTAGGGATGGCGAACATCCGGGGGAACTATTTCAGGCCTTCGGCCACATGTGGAATCGGGGCCTTGCGAGGGCGTCCGCGCAGGCCCGTTGACGGGGTCGAAAGCCACCCGGAGAGTGAGATAGGGGACTTCTCGGCCCGGCTTCCGGACGGACGTCCCCGCAGATTACCGCTCGGTAGCGATCGGGGGTCACCGGATGCGCGGCATTCGCTGGGGGGACGTACTGCTGTCCGGGGCCGCCGCCGTGGGGTGGTCGACGGCCGCGATGGCGGGGGTGGCCGCACTGGGGCTGCGCCTCGTGGGCGCCGGTGCGGCGGGAGGGTCGTGGGCGGCGATGACCGCGGCCGTGGTGGTGCTGGCGGTGGGCGGCTCGGTGACGCCGACCGGGGACGTGACGGCGTTCGGGGCGGGACTCGGCGTGGGGGCGGGCGGCGCCCGGGCCGCCCTGGACGTGATGCCGTTGGGGGTGACCCTGACGGGCGCCCTGGTGCTGGGGCTGGTGTTCCTGCGCTCGGTGCGCGCCGGTGCGGGCCGGGGTGAACTCGCCGCGCGGGCCGCGGTGGTGGGCGTGCTGTTCACCGGTACCGCGGGCGGGCTGGCGTGGGCCGGCCACGACGCGGTCACCCTCGACGGCGGACGGCTGCCCGTGCCCCGCGTGCCGGTGAGGGTGGAGGTGCCGGGGATCGGGGACATCGGGGGCCTGCTGCCGGACCGGGTCGGGGACCTGGTCCGGACCCGGGCCCGGGTGGGCTTCTCGGTGGACCTCGGGCCGACACTGCTGGGCGCGGGGTCGTGGGCGGCACTGGTACTGGCCGTCGCGCTGCTGGCCTCGCGGCGCGGTCCGGCGGCGTGGGCACGGCTGCGGCCCGCGGTGTCGGCGGTGGTGACGATGCTGGTGGTGGCGGTGGGGGCCGGCCTGGCGGCGGCGGGGTGGGCGGCCGCGCGGGACGCCCACCCGGGGCGGGTGGTGGGGGCGGCACTGCTGGGGGCGCCCAACGGGAGCTGGACGGGGGTGCTGCTGGGGCTGTTCGTACCGCTGCGGGGGCGGGCGTCGGGCGGGTTCGGGCGGCTGCTGCCGGATCCGCTCGACCGGCTGATGGGGGTGTCGCGGTGGGAGCCGGTGACGGTGGGCCGGCTGGCGCAGTACGACGGGCGGGTCTGGCTGCTGGTGCTGGGGGCGGGGCTGCTGATGCTGTACGCGGGGGTGCTGGCGGCCGTACGGAGCCCGGTGCGCGGGATCCTGCCGTGCGCGGTACGGCTGGGTGCGGTGAGCGGGGTGACGCTGGCGGGGTTGGTGTGGCTGACGGGGTTGTCGGCGGACGCGTCGCTCGCGGTGCTCGGGGTGGACCTGGTGGACACCGGGGTCGAGCTGCGGGGGCAGGCGGGGTACGCCCTGGTGCTGGGGGCGGCGTGGGGCGCGGCGGCCGGCGCGGCGGGAGCGGTACTGGCCGGACGGCGCGGCCCGGCCGGGACCCCGGCTCCCGGCCCGGACCCCGACGCGCCGGCGGGGTGGCCCGCGCCGCAGCCGCCGGCCGGCGGGCCCGGCGGGCCCGGACCGTACCGGGACCCCGGGGTCTCGTGGGACGTGACCGTGACCGGACTCCCGCCCCGCCCCGCGCGCCCGGCCCACCCGCCCCGGCGGCCCCCCTTCACCCCTCCTCCCCCACCGGGAACCCCACCTCCGCCGAAGCCGCCCCACCCGCCCCACCCGCCGGACCGGCCGCGCTGAGGCCGCGGCGGGGGTGGGCCCCAGGGCCCTCGGGGGCGGCCGGTGGCGCTCGGCGCGGCGGGAAACGCCGTGGCGCGTTCAGGAAGTGGGACGGGGGTCCGGTGCGCCGGGTGGGGAAGATACGGTGAGGGCACCATGAGCGCTTCGCAGACCTCCGACGTCCCCACCCTCCTCGTCAAGATCTTCGGCAAGGACCGTCCCGGGATCACCGCCGGGCTGTTCGACACCCTCGCCGCCTACTCCGTCGATGTCGTCGACATCGAGCAGGTCGTCACCCGCGGCCGCATCGTCCTGTGCGTTCTCGTCACCAAGCCCGCCGCCGGCTCCGAGGGCGAGCTGCGGGCCACCGTCCACAGCTGGGCCGAGTCACTCAAGCTCCAGGCGGAGATCCTCTCCGGCACCGGTGACAACCGGCCGCGCGGCAGCGGCCGTTCCCACGTCACCGTCCTCGGGCACCCGCTCACCGCGGAGTCCACGGCCACCATCGCCGCCCGGATCACCGCGACGGGCGGCAACATCGACCGCATCTTCCGGCTCGCGAAGTATCCGGTGACGGCGGTCGAGTTCGCCGTCTCCGGCGCCGAGACCGAGCCGCTGCGCACCGCCCTCGCCACCACCGCCGCACAGATCGGCGTCGACGTGGCCGTGGTGTCGGCGGGCCTGCACCGCCGGGCGCAGCGCCTGGTGGTGATGGACGTGGACTCGACCCTGATCCAGGACGAGGTCATCGAGCTCTTCGCCGCCCACGCGGGCTGTGAGGCCGAGGTCGCCGAGGTGACCGAGCGGGCCATGCGCGGGGAGCTGGACTTCGAGCAGTCCCTGCACGCCCGGGTGGCGCTGCTCGCGGGGCTGGACGCGTCGGTGGTGGACAAGGTCCGCTCCGAGGTCCGGCTGACCCCCGGGGCCCGCACCCTGATCCGGACCCTGAAGATGCTCGGTTACCAGGTGGGCGTGGTCTCGGGCGGCTTCACGCAGGTCACGGACGACCTGCGCGAGCGGCTGGGGCTCGACTTCGCCTCGGCGAACACCCTGGAGATCGTCGACGGGAAACTGACCGGCAAGGTCACCGGAGAGATCGTGGACCGGGCGGGCAAGGCCCGTCTGCTGCGCCGCTTCGCCGCCGAGGCGGGTGTGCCGCTGGCCCAGACGGTGGCCATCGGTGACGGCGCCAACGACCTGGACATGCTGAACGCCGCCGGGCTGGGCGTGGCCTTCAACGCCAAGCCCGTCGTCCGCGAGGCCGCCCACACCGCGGTGAACGTGCCGTTCCTGGACGCGGTGCTGTACCTGCTGGGCATCACCCGGGAGGAAGTGGAAGCGGCCGACCTGGCCTGATCCCCACCGGTTCCTTCACGCCGCCCGGCCGGGTCCTCCCGGCCGGGCTTCTCTCGTTCCACGGTGCGGCCGGCCCCCGCGCGGGCCCGGAGCGCTCGGAGACGCCCTCAGGAACGCTAGAAGGAATCGGGCCACCGGTGTCCGACCGGGAGCCGAGCCACCCCGCGTGACCTGCGACGCCGCAGGACCTCGGCCGTTCCTCCAGTCAACTTCCAGCCGGATCGCGAGAGTTCGACACCCCCCTGTGCGACAAATGCTCCGACTGCGCTGCTGCGGACGCGGCGGCGGCTCTCGGTCATTCTTGATCGTCAAGGGGAAGCAGCGATGGCTCGAAGTGTGCTCGTCACCGGAGGCTCGGGGGGAATCGGCCGGGCCTGTGTGGAGAGGTTCGCGGCGGAAGAGGACTGGACCGTCTGGTTCACGTACCGCAACGGCCGGGAGCGGGCCGAGGAGCTGGTGCAGGAGCTGGCGCTGACCGGTCGCGCCAAGGTGGAGGCGTTCCCCTTCAGCCAGGGTGACTGGGAGGACCACGAGCAGCTGGTCGAGCGGCTGCCGGGCCCGGTGGACGTACTGGTGAACAACGCGGCCGTCGGCTCCAAGACCATCGACCGGTACAGCGACGGGCCGCGGCAGGACAAGGCGTCGGCCTTCTTCCAGATCAACGCGGTGGGCCCGCTCTGGCTCAGCGAGCAGCTCCTGCCCGGCATGCTGGAACGCGGCTTCGGGAAGATCATCAACATCTCCAGCGTGGGCGGCGGGATCTTCCAGTTCCCCGGCTTCCACCCCGCCGACGGCATGAGCAAGGCCGCCCTCACCTACCTCACCCGGCACCTCGCGGCCGAGCTGGTGCACACCCCGGTGCAGGTCTTCGCCCTGTGCCCCGGTGCCGTGGAGACCACGATGTTCAAGGCCAGCACCCTGGACCGGCTTTCGCCCGAGGAGCGTTCCTCCCTCACCGCGCGGCTGCCGCGCGGCCGCATGATCGAAGCGCGGGAGATCGCCGAGCAGGTGTGGTGGCTGGCGGGCGAACACGCGGCGGCCCTGCACGGCGCCGTCATCGACGCCTCGATGGGCCTCGGGGTCCATCCGGGCCTGCTCACCGGCGCCGACGTGGACAGCGGGAGGGCCTGATGGTCTCCCGCCAGGCCGCACGGCTGCTCGCCGACACCCCCGCCATCGCCGAGGCGCACTTCCTGGCCGAGGCCGAGCCGTACGACCCGGACCTGCGCCCCGGCGGCTACCTCAACCTGGGCACCGCGGAGAACCGTCTCCTGTGGGACCTCCTCGACGGCCGGCTGGCCGCGCTGGAGCCGATGACCGAGTCCACCGCCCGCTACGCGCCCCTGCACGGCACCGGCGAACTGCGCGAGCGCGTCGCCGCGCTGCTCTCGGCGACCTGCCGCACGCCGCTCGACGCCGAGGACCTGGTGGTGATCAGCGGCGCCACCGGGGCGCTGGACGCGATCGCGTCGGTGCTGTGCGACCCGGGCGAGGCGATCGTGGTGCCCGCCCCCTACTACGGGGCCTTCGACACCGATCTCGGGGGACGTTCCGGCGCCCGGATCCTGCCCGCCCCGCTGGAGCCGGCCGACGGGTTCCGGCTGACGGCGGAGGCCGTCGACCGGGCCCTGAAGCAGGCCGCCGCGGAGGGGACGACCGTACGCGCGGTCGCGCTCTCCTCCCCCTCCAACCCCCTCGGCGAGGTGCACCCGCCCCAGGTGCTCGCCGAGCTGCTGCGGGTGGCCGCCGAGCACGACGTGGACCTCGTCTCCGACGAGATCTACGCCCACGCCGTCTTCGGCCCGCACGCCTTCACCAGCGCCGCCGACCCCGCGGTCAATCCGCACTGGGCCGAACGCACCCACGTGGTCTGGGGCTTCGCGAAGGACTTCGGGCTGCCCGGACTGAAGACCGGTGTCCTGCACACGCGTGATCCCCGGGTGCGGGACGCGGCGCGGGCGATGGCCTACTTCGCGCCCGTCTCCACCGCCACCCAGCACACCCTGGCCGGTCTGCTGGCCGACCCGGCGTGGGTGGCCTCCTTCCTCGCGGCGGGCCGCCGCCGGCTGGGGTCCTCGTACGCGCACCTCGTCGCGCACCTGGACGCGTACCGGATCCCGTACGTTCCGGCCGAGGCCGGGTTCTCCGTCTGGCTGGACCTGCGCCGCTGGCTGCCCGGGGCCGGGTTCGAGGCCGAACAGCGGCTGTGGCGCGAACTGTTCGAGACGGCGAGGGTCAGCATCCTGCCGGGCGGGGCGTTCCGCTCGCCCGAGCCGGGCTGGTTCCGGCTGTGCCACACCGTCGAGGCCCCCCTGGTCGCGGAGGCGGTCCGGCGGATCGCCGGCCACCTGGGCGGGGCCCTCGGGGAGGCCGCCCTCCCCGGCTCCCTCACCTCGTTCCCCTCGTCCCCCTCCTCCCCGAACGGAAGACGCCCATGAGCACGGCCCCCGGTCCGCTCGACCGCTGGTACGAGACCGCCGGCGTGCGGGGTGGCGTACGCCGTATGTTCCACGCCGAGGCGGAGCAGGGCCGGGTCTTCTTCCCGGACGCCCTGGTCCCGCACCTGGCCCACCCCGAGGTGAAGGCGCTGGCCCCGGAGCGGGTCCGCGAGATCTCCGTACGCCACCTGTACCAGTTCCTGCACTCGACGACGCACCTGGAGACCCGGGTGGTCAACGGGGCCGCCGAGCCGGTCGCCAACGGCAACTGCGGGCTGCACTTCCCGACCGCGCTGCGGATGGACGCCTTCAAGGTCTACTGCGACGAGGGCTACCACGCCCTCTACAGCCTGGACCTCGCCGATCAGGTGGCGGCCGTCACCGGGATCGCCGTGCCGGACGTCGACTACGGCGGGTTCGTCACGGCCCTCCAGGAGAGCGGGCGGCGGCTGCTGCCCCAGGACCCGGTGCTGGCCGGGCAGTTGCAGGCGGTGGTGTTCGAGACCCTGATCACCGCCGTGCTCAACGAGGTGCCGCAGGACCCGACCGTGGTGAGCACGGTGCGCGAGCTGATGCGCGACCACGCCAAGGACGAGGGGCGCCACCACCGCTTCTTCTCGGCGTTCTTCCTGGAGCTGTGGGCCCGGCTCGACGGGCGCCGGCGCGTCCTGGCGGCCCGCGCCCTGCCGGCGATGATCCGCGCGGCGCTCGACTGGGACCTGGAGCCGGTACGGGTGTCGCTGCGCCTGGCCGGTCTGGACGAGGACCGCACCGAGGCGGTCCTCGCGGACAGCTACGGGGGTGGGGCGGGCCTGGACCGCATCCAGACGATCTCCCGTTCCACCCTGCGGCTGTGCGCCCAGGTCGACGCCTTCGACCTGCCCGGCGTCACGGACGCGTTCGCGGAGTTCGGACTGCGCGCACCGGAGGAGACCGATGTCTGAGAACGTCACGTACGCGGACTACCTGCGGCTGCCGGAGCTGCTGACGCTCCAGGTGCCGCTGGCCGACGGGGTGGACGACGAGCTGCTGTTCATCGCCGTCCACCAGGTGCAGGAGCTGTGGTTCGGGCAGCTGCTGCGCGATCTGTCCGGCGCCCGCGACCGGATGCTGGAGGGTGATCCCCGGGCCGCGCGGGCGGGCCTGGTGCGGAGCACGGTGATCACGCGGGCGCTGATCGCGGGGATCCATCCGCTGCGCGGGATGCCGCCGAGGGAGTTCCACGCCTTCCGCGGGGCGCTCGGCGGCAGCAGCGGGGCGCAGTCGGCGCAGTATCTGGAGATAGCGGCGCTGTGCGGCGCGGACTGGGTGCGCGGGGAGCACGGGGCGCGGGCGGTCGCCGGGCTGAGTCCGCGGGAACGGGAGCGGGCGCGCGGGCGGCTCGCGGAGCCGACCCTGTGGGAGGCGTTCGTGTCGCTGCTGGCCAAGGCCGGTTTCGCGGTGGGGACGGGGCAGGAGCGGCGGGAGGCGTTCGGGCGGCTCGCGGCGGCGCCCCGGGACGGTGACCCGGTGGAGTTCGCGGAGCTGTCGGAGCTGGTGGAGGCCCTGGTGGACCACGACGAGATCTGGACGGAGTGGCGGGCCTGCCACGCGCAGCTCGTCGAGCGGCAGATCGGCGGCCGGCCCGGGACCGGGGGCAGCAGCGGCGTGGCCCATCTGCGGGCGGCGGTCCACCGGCGGTTCCACCCGGAGCTGTGGGAGGCGCGGGACGCGGGCATCCCGCCGCTGCCCGCCCGGTGACGTTCCCGGACGTCCGGTGGGGCCCGGGGCCCGGGGCGCGACGGCCCCGGGCCCTCGGGCTCAGTGCTCCTTGGGCGTCCAGTAGTCCAGCAGCGTGCCCACTCCGTGCTCGACGGACTTCCACGATCCGGTGAAGGAGACGACGGCCAGCGCCGCGGTCGGGAAGCCCGTACGGGTCATCCGGTCGAGGGCGTCGCCCTCCGCGCGCCCGGAGAGGGCGTCGGCGAGGGCGTGCATGCCGGGGTTGTGGCCGATCACGAGGAGGTCGGCCACCTCCTCCGGGGTCTCGTTCAGCAGGGCGATGAGCTCACCCAGCGAGGCGTCGTAGAGCCGCTCCTCGTAATGGGTCTTCGGCCGGTGGGGCAGTTCCTGGACGGCGAGCTTCCAGGTCTCCCGGGTCCGGGCGGCGGTGGAGCAGAGGGCCAGGTCGAAGGTGATGCCGGTCTCGGCCAGCTTCAGTCCGACGGCCGGTGCGTCCTTGCGGCCGCGTTCCGCCAGCGGGCGGTCGTGGTCGGACACCTGGGGCCAGTCGGCCTTGGCGTGCCGGAGGAGGACGATCCTGCGGGGTGTGTCGGCGCTCATGGCTCCCAGCTTCGCACGAAACGCGCCACGGGGCGCAGGGTGTTGGGAGGCCTCGGCGAGGGCGGGGGGCACGCCTCGGCGCGCGGGGGTCAGCCGACGGCGCGCAGCAGTTGCCGGCTGACCTGGAGCAGCCCGGAGGCGTCCGGGGTGGCGGCCTGGGCCTCGCCCGAGCCGGCGAGGAGGAGCAGCAGGAGTCCGAAGGCCAGCGCGGGCAGGGCGAGGGCCCACCAGTGCAGCCGGGTGCCCGCTCCCGCGTGTGCCGCGGGACGGCGGCGGGCGGCGGGGAGGGACGGGGTCTGCGTGGGGGCCGACATGGCCGCCTCCGGGGTGTGCGCTGGGACGGGCTCGCTGCTTCGAATCTACGGATCCGTGGCAGCGGTTCCCATCGGGGTCACACCCCATCCGACCCTGAGCCTGACCCCCTAGGGGATGGTGGGGACAACCCCACCATCGGGGTCGGGGGCCGGGCCCGGGCGGGCGCTCAGGGGGAGGCGAGGCTGGCGATGACGGCGATGATCACGGTCACGAGCAGCATCGCGCCGAGCACGAGGCCGAGCTTCTTGTGACCGTTCTGGGGGTTCGGTTCGAGGACGGGCGACATGGCGGTCAGTCTCGCATGCCGCATTCGTCCTCGATCGTGCGGTCCCGTCCCGCGAGGACGCCGAGGACGAGCTGGGGGACGAGCAGCCCGGCCATCAGGGCGAGCGGCAGGTCCCAGCCGCCGCTGCGCTGGTAGAGGGTGCCGATGACCAGCGGGCCGGGGATGGAGATCAGGTAGCCGGTGCTCTGGGCGAAGGCGGAGAGCTTGACGACCCCGGCGGGGGACTTGGCGCGCAGTCCGATCATGGTGATGACGAGCGGGAAGGCGCAGTTGGAGATGCCGAGCAGGAGGGCCCAGGCCCAGGCTCCGGCGGCGGGGGCGAGGTAGAGGCCGAGGTAGCCCACGAAGCCGAACAGGCTGAGGGTGACGGCGATCGGGCCCTGGTGGCGCATGCGTCCGGCGAGGCGGGGGATGACGAAGGCCAGCGGGACGCCCATGACCATGGTGACGGCGAGCAGCACGCCGGCGGTGGAGGCGGAGACCCCCGCGTCGCGGAAGATCTGCGGGAGCCAGCCCATGGTGACGTAGGCGCCGGTGGCCTGGAGGCCGAAGTAGCAGGCGAGTGCCCAGGCGGTGCGGCTGCGGACGACGGAGGGCCCCTTGTCCTCGCGCACGGCCGCGGCGGGGGCGGCCGCCTTCTCCCGGCGGCTCGCGGCGGCGATCGGCAGCCAGGGCAGGACGGCGACCGCGGCGAGGACGGCCCAGACGAGCAGGCCGGTGCGCCAGTTGCCGCCGAGGGCGGAGGTCAGGGGGACGGTCGCGGCGGCGGCGAGGGAGGTGCCGGCGGCCAGGGCCATGGAGTAGAGCCCGGTCATGGTGCCGAGGCGGTCGGGGAACCAGCGCTTGACGATGACCGGGAGCAGCACGTTGGTCAGGGCTATGCCGGCCAGGGACAGGGCGCTGGCGGCGAGGAAAGCGGCGGCGCCGTCCGCGAAGGGGCGGATCAGCAGGCCCGCGGCGACGGCGGCCATGCCGGCGCAGACGACGGCGGCGGGGCCGAAGCGGCGGGAGAGGCGGGGCGCCGTGACGCCGAAGACCGCGAAGCAGAGGGCGGGCACGGAGGTGATCAGTCCGGCGACGGCGCCGCTCATGTGGAGGCCGGTCCTGGTCTCCTCGAAGAGGGCGCCGAGGCTGGTGATGGCGGGCCGCAGGTTGAGGGCGGCCAGCACGATTCCGACGATGAGCACCGGGCCGAGCCACGTGGGGGCGACGTGCGCGGAGGCGGGGAGGGGCTCGTGCGCGGCGGTGCGCACGGCCTCCGGGCGGTTCATGGTCTGGACTTCTTCGTCGGACATTGAACCATCATAGAATCATGGGATGATTGGTTGTCCAGTCGTCCCAGAGAGGACCTTGCCCAGATGCCGCTGACCTCGCCCCGGCGATCCGCGCTCGTCGATCAGGTGATCGCCCAGCTCCGGAACCAGATCACCTCCGGCGAATGGCCGGTCGGGGGCCGGATCCCGACCGAGCCCGAGCTGGTGGAGCTGCTGGGCGTCGCCCGCAACACCGTGCGGGAGGCCGTCCGCGCGCTCGCGCACAACGGGCTGCTGGACATCCGCCAGGGTTCGGGCACCTACGTGATCGCCACCAGCGAGCTGGCCGGGGTGATGCACCGGCGTTTCGCCGGGGCCGACCCGCGGCACATCGCGGAGCTGCGCTCGACGCTGGAGTCCTCGGCGGCCCGGCTGGCGGCGGAGCGGCGGACCGACCGGGACCTGGTCCAGCTGGACGCGCTGCTGGCACGGCGCGAGGAGGCGTGGGCGAGCGGGGAGGCGGAGCTGTTCGTGGCGGCGGACGTGGCCCTGCACATGGCGGTGGTGACGGCCTCGCACAACGACGTGCTGATCGAGCTGTACGCGGACCTGGGCGACCTGGTGGCGGACTGGCTGCGGGCGGACGTCGGCACCGTGCTGGATCCGGCCGCCCACCTGGACCACGCCCGGCTGATCGAGGCGGTCCGGCGCGGGGACGGGGACGCGGCGGCCTCGGAGGCGGCCGGCTACCCCTTCGCCTGCCTCGGCAGGGGCGGACGCTGAGCGGGACCGGCCGGGCCGGAGGCGCCCGAGCGGCCCTCACGGACGCTGGTGGCTCACCCAGGCCGTGCGGACCTCCTTCCAGCAGCGGCCGGTGAGCCGGACCCGGCCCGCCGGGTCCAGGGAGACGGCGGCGCCGTCCCCGTCCAGGTCCCACCAGCGCTCGCACTCCACGTGGAGGCGGAGCAGGTCGGTCTCGGGGTAGCCGTTGTGGCAGTACGCGGTCACCTGCGAACCGTCGATCTCGGTGTCGCAGTCGGAGCCGAAGAGCTCCGGGGTGGCGGCCGGCGCGGGCCGGACGGGGGGTTCGGCCGGGATGTCGGCGAGGTCCACGGTGGCCGGGGCGGCCGCCGCGGGTCCCGCTCCCGGGTCCGGGCCGCCGGGTTGCGCGGTGGCTCCGGGGACCAGGAGTCCGGTCAGGACCACCGAGGTGAACAGCAGCGATACCGCTCGGCTCCGCCTCGCGCGCACGCCCGTACCTCCTCCCCGAAGCGGCCGGGAAGATCCCGACGAGGTCAGTTTGCAGGCATCTGTCCTGGTTTTCGACTCGGGAAGATCCGGTCAGACGGCGAAAATCCGATCGAACGAACCCCCGCTCCCCCGGCGCCGGACCGCGAAAAAGGCGGTGGCCGTGCCTCCCGGAGAGGGAGGCACGGCCACCGCCGTACGGATGCGGGTGCCGGTCAGGCGCCCATCGCGTGCAGGCCGCCGTCGACGTGGACGATCTCGCCCGTGGTCTTCGGGAACCAGTCCGACAGCAGGGCGACGACGCCCCGGCCCGTCGGCTCGGGGTCGCTCATGTCCCACGCCAGCATGGAACGCTGGTTCCAGGTGTCCGCCAGCTCGCCGAAGCCCGGGATGGACTTCGCGGCCATCGAGCCGATCGGACCGGCCGAGACCAGGTTGCAGCGGATGTTCTCCTTGCCCAGGTCGCGGGCGAGGTAGCGGCTGGTGGCCTCCAGCGCGGCCTTGGCCGGGCCCATCCAGTCGTACTGCGGCCAGGCGAACTGCGCGTCGAAGGTGAGGCCGACGATGGCCGCGCCCTCCGCCGGGAACAGCGGCTTGCAGGCCATGGCCAGCGACTTCAGCGAGAACGCCGAGACGTGCATGGCGGTGGCCACGGACTCGAACGGGGTGTTCAGGAAGTTGCCGCCGAGCGCGTCCTGCGGCGCGAAGCCGATGGAGTGCACGACGCCGTCGAGGCCGCCGAGCTCCTCGCGGACGAGGCCTTCGAGGCGGGCCAGGTGCTCGTCGTTGGTGACGTCGAGCTCGATGACCTTGACCGGCTTCGGCAGCTTCTTGGCGATCCGCTCGGTCAGCGAGGGGCGCGGCCACGCCGTGAGGATGACCTCGGCGCCCTGCTCCTGGGCCAGTCGCGCGGTGTGGAAGGCGATGGACGACTCCATCAGCACCCCGGTGATGAGGATGCGCTTGCCGTCGAGAATTCCGCTCATGGTGATCAGTGACCCATGCCCAATCCGCCGTCAACGGGAATGACGGCTCCGGTGATGTACGCGGCGTCATCGGACGCCAGGAAGCTCACGGCGGCCGCGATCTCCTCGGGCTGCGCGTAGCGGGCCAGCGGCACCTGCGACACGATGCCCGCACGCTGCTCGTCGGTGAGCACCTTCGTCATGTCGGTGTCCACGAAGCCCGGGGCCACGACGTTGAAGGTGATGTTGCGGCTGCCCAGCTCGCGGGCGAGGGAGCGGGCGAAGCCCACCAGCGCGGCCTTCGAGGCGGCGTAGTTGGCCTGCCCCGCGGAACCCAGCAGGCCCACGACCGAGGAGATCAGGACCACGCGGCCCTTCTTCGCCCGGAGCATGCCGCGGTTGGCGCGCTTGACCACGCGGAAGGTGCCCGTGAGGTTGGTGTCGACGACGGAGGCGAAGTCCTCCTCGGACATCCGCATCAGCAGCGTGTCCTTGGTGATGCCGGCGTTGGCCACCAGCACCTCCACGTTGCCGTGCTTGGCCTCGATCTCCTTGTAGGCCTGCTCCACCTGCTCGGAGTCGGTGATGTCGCAGCGCACCGACAGTACGCCGAGGTCGGTGAGCTCCTGCGGCGGCTCTCCCGAGCGGTACGTGATCGCGACCTTGTCGCCGGCCTGGGCGAAGGCTCGGGCGATGGCGAGGCCGATGCCCCGGTTACCTCCGGTGACGAGAACCGAGCGGCTCAACGGATCACCCTTTCGCTAGCTGTCTGAATACCAAAAACCTATAGGTCGGCTCCGGCATCCGGAGAATCGGGCTCCGACAGGGCCTCGCGACGGGGTATGTCGAGTCCCTACAGAAAGATGTAGGCACCAGAGCCCCGGGTTCGACATGATCGGGGCGACCTGCCCCGACCCCGGGAGGATTTCCGTGGCCCATTCCATCGACGCGGCCTTCACCGCGCTGCCCCTGCGGGCGCTCGCCGACGCGGCGCTCGCCCGGGCCCGCGCGCTGGGCGCCGACCATGCCGACTTCCGGCTGGAGCGGATCCGCAGCGCCTCCTGGCGCCTGCGCGACGCCAAGCCCTCCGGCGGCTCCGACACCACGGACCTCGGCTACGCGGTCCGGGTGGTGCACGGGGGCAGCTGGGGGTTCGCCTCCGGCGTGGACCTCACCATGGACGCCGCCGCCAAGGTGGCCTCCCAGGCCGTCGCCATGGCGAAGCTGTCCGCCCAGGTGATCAAGGCCGCCGGCTCCGACGAGCGCGTCGAACTCGCCGACGAGCCGGTGCACGCCGACAAGACCTGGATCTCCGCCTACGACGTGGACCCCTTCTCGGTGCCGGACGCCGAGAAGGCGGCCCTGCTCGCCGACTGGAGCACCCGGCTGCTGGCCGCCGACGGCGTCGCGCACGTGGACGCCTCGCTCCTCGCCGTGCACGAGAACAAGTTCTACGCCGACACCGCGGGCACCTCCACCACGCAGCAGCGCGTGCGGATCCACCCGCAGCTCACCGCCGTCGCCGTGAACGCCACCACCGGCGAGTTCGACTCCATGCGCACCATCGCCCCGCCCGCCGGGCGCGGCTGGGAGTACCTGACGGGCACCGGCTGGGACTGGAACGCCGAGCTGGAGGAGATCCCCGCCCTGCTCGCCGAGAAGATGCGGGCCCCGAGCGTCGAGGCCGGGCGCTACGACCTGGTCGTGCACCCGTCCAACCTGTGGCTGACCATCCACGAGTCCATCGGCCACGCCACCGAGCTCGACCGGGCGCTGGGCTACGAGGCGGCGTACGCGGGGACCTCCTTCGCCACCTTCGACCAGCTGGGCAAGCTCAGGTACGGCTCCCCGGTCATGAACGTGACGGGCGACCGCACCGCCGAGCACGGCCTGGCCACCATCGGCTACGACGACGAGGGCGTCGAGGCGCAGAGCTGGGACCTGGTCAAGGACGGCACCCTGACCGGCTACCAGACGGACCGGCGGATCGCGAAGCTCACGGGCCTGGGGCGCTCCAACGGCTGCGCCTACGCCGACTCCCCCGGGCACGTGCCCGTCCAGCGGATGGCCAACGTCTCGCTCCGGCCGGATCCGGGCGGGCTGTCCACCGAGGACCTGATCGGCGGGGTGGAGCGCGGGATCTACGTGGTCGGCGACCGCTCCTGGTCGATCGACATGCAGCGCTACAACTTCCAGTTCACCGGCCAGCGGTTCTTCCGCATCGAGAACGGCCGGCTGGCCGGGCAGCTGCGCGACGTCGCCTACCAGGCCACGACGACCGAGTTCTGGGGCTCGATGGAGAAGGTCGGCGGCCCGCAGACCTACGTGCTGGGCGGCGCGTTCAACTGCGGCAAGGCCCAGCCGGGGCAGGTCGCGGCGGTCTCCCACGGCTGCCCGTCCGCCCTGTTCCGCGATGTGAACATCCTGAACACCACGCAGGAGGCCGGCCGATGAGCCGAACGAAGCCGCACGAGATCGTCGAGCGCGCCCTGGAGCTGTCCACCGCCGACGGCTGCGTCGTCATCGCCGACGAGGAGTCCAGCGCCAACCTGCGCTGGGCGGGCAACGCGCTCACCACCAACGGCGTAACCCGCGGCCGTACCCTGACGGTCATCGCCACCGTCGACGGCAAGGAGGGCACGGCCTCGGGGGTCGTCTCGCGCTCCGCCGTCACCGCCGCCGACCTGGAGCCGCTGGTGCGGGCCGCGGAGGCGGCCGCGCGCGGGGCCGGTCCCGCCGAGGACGCCCAGCCGCTGGTGACCGGGACCCCGGCCTCGCCCGACTTCACCGACGCCCCCGCCGAGACCTCCTCGGCGGTGTTCGCGGACTTCGCCCCGGCCCTCGGCGAGGCCTTCGCCCGGGCCCGCGCGGGCGGGCGGGAGCTGTACGGGTTCGCGAACCACGAGCTGGTCACCACGTACGTCGGCACCTCCACGGGGCTGCGGCTGCGCCACGACCAGCCCAACGGGACGCTGGAGCTGAACGCGAAGTCCCCGGACCGCTCCCGCTCGGCCTGGGCCGGCCGCGCCACCCGGGACTTCAAGGACGTGGACCCGACCGTGCTGGACGCGGAGCTGGCCGTCCGCCTGGGCTGGGCGGAGCGCAAGGTCGAGCTGCCCGCCGGGCGGTACGAGACCCTGCTGCCGCCCACGGCCGTGGCGGACCTGCTGATCTACCAGATGTGGTCGGCGGCGGCCCGGGACGCGGTGGAGGGCCGTACGGTCTTCTCCAAGCCCGGCGGCGGCACCCGGATCGGCGAGGAGCTCTCGCGGCTCCCGCTGACCCTGCGCAGCGACCCGCACGCGCCCGGCCTGGAGTCGGCGCCCTTCGTGATCGCGCACAGCTCCGGCGACGACGCCTCGGTGTTCGACAACGGCCTGCCGGTCCCGGCGACCGAGTGGATCAGCGGCGGCGAGCTGGCCCGGCTGACCACGACCCGGCACAGCGCGGCCCTGACCGGCCTGCCGCTCTCCCCCTCCTTCGGGAACCTCATCCTGGACGGGGGCGGGGACAAGTCGCTGGAGGAGATGGTGGCGGGCACCGAGCGGGGCCTGCTGCTGACCTGCCTCTGGTACATCCGCGAGGTCGACCCGGCCACCCTGCTGCTCACCGGCCTGACCCGGGACGGCGTCTATCTGGTGGAGGACGGGCAGGTCACGGGCGAGGTCAACAACTTCCGGTTCAACGAGTCGCCGGTGGACCTGCTCTCGCGGGCCTCGGAGGCCGGCCGGACCGAGAAGACCCTGCCGCGCGAGTGGGGCGACTGGTTCACCCGGGCCGCGATGCCGGCGCTGCGCATCCCGGACTTCAACATGAGCTCGGTCAGCAAGGGCGTGTGACCCACCTAGACTGAGCACGGCATTTTCAGACATCGAAGGAGTCGAGAGACCGTGACGGACATCGTCGACGAACTGAAGTGGCGTGGGCTCTTCGCCCAGTCCACCGACGAAGAAGCGCTGCGCAAGGCGTTCGCGGACGGTCCCGTCACCTTCTATTGCGGCTTCGACCCGACGGCGGCCTCGCTGCACGTGGGGCACCTGGTGCAGGTGCTCACCGTGCGCCGGCTCCAGCAGGCCGGGCACCGGCCGCTGGCGCTGGTCGGCGGGGCCACCGGTCAGATCGGTGACCCGCGCCCGACCGCCGAGCGGACGCTGAACGACCCGGAGACCATCGCCAACTGGGTGAACCGGCTGCGCTCGCAGATCGAGCCGTTCCTGTCCTTCGAGGGCGAGAACGCGGCGCTGATGGTGAACAACCTGGACTGGACGGCGGGCATGTCCGCCATCGAGTTCCTGCGGGACATCGGCAAGCACTTCCGCGTCAACAAGATGCTGACGAAGGACTCGGTCGCCAAGCGGCTGGAGTCCGACCAGGGCATCAGCTACACCGAGTTCAGCTACCAGCTGCTCCAGGGCATGGACTTCCTGGAGCTGTACCGCCGCTACGGCTGCACCCTCCAGCAGGGCGGCTCGGACCAGTGGGGCAACCTGACGGCCGGGCTCGACCTGATCCACCGGGTGGAGCCGGAGGCGCACGTCCACGCGATGGCGACCCCGCTGATGGTCAAGGCGGACGGCACCAAGTTCGGCAAGTCCGAGAGCGGGGCCGTCTGGCTGGACCCGGAGATGACCACCCCGTACGCGTTCTACCAGTTCTGGCTGAACGTGGACGACCGGGACATCTCCACCTACATGCGGATCCTGTCCTTCAAGTCCCGCGAGGAGCTGGAGGCACTGGAGGCGCAGACCGCCGAGCGGCCGCAGGCGCGCGCCGCCCAGCGGGCGCTGGCCGAGGAGCTGACCACGCTGGTGCACGGCGCGGACCAGTGCGCCGCCGTGATCGCCGCGTCGAAGGCGCTGTTCGGCCAGGGCGAGCTGACGGAGCTGGACGAGGCCACGCTGGCCGCGGCCCTCTCCGAGCTGCCGCACGCGAAGGTCGCCGAGCTCGGGCAGGTCGTGGACCTGCTCGCGGAGACCGGACTGGTCGCCAGCAAGTCCGCGGGCCGCCGGACCGTGAAGGAGGGCGGCGCCTACGTGAACAACGTGAAGGTCGCCGCCGAGGACGCGGTCCCCGCCCCGGAGGACCTGCTGCACGGCCGCTGGCTCGTGCTGCGGCGCGGCAAGAAGAACCTGGCGGCGGTCGAGGTCACCGGCCCCTGACGCCGGCCGACGGGCAGACGTGACGAGGGGCCGGTACGGACGCGAGTCGTCCGGACCGGCCCCTTCGTCATGGGCGGCGTCACACGGTCCGGCGACTGCCGCCCCACAGCGCCTTGTAGGCCATGTCGCCGAGCCCGACGATCAGGACCGCCCCGGCCAGCTGGAGCAGGTGCCTGGTCCAGTCGATGCCCCTCGTTTCCCCGACGCCGATCCACCCGGCGACGGCGTTGCCGAGGAGCGCGCCGAGGATGCCGAAGAGGGTGGTCAGCCACAGGGGCTGGTGCTGCTTGCCCGGCAGGATGGCCCGGGCTATCAGGCCGAGCACGAAGCCTACGATGATCGCCCACAACCATTGCATGTCGAGCCTCCTCGTGGCGCGTTGTGCGCATGTGCGCCCAGTGTCGGTCCGTCCGGCCCCGCACGCATGCCGGACGGCGCCATCGGAGGGACACCCCCTCTCCTCGGCTCGACGGGGGCGGCGTACGGTGGAAGGGTTGCGGGCCGGGGAGTGTCCGGCGGGTGGATCGGGTGGTGGAACGTGCAGCGGACGAAGCGGAACGGGGCCGAGGTCTTCCGGATCACCGGGGCCCGGATGGGCCTCGAAGAGGACGTGCGGGGACGGCAGCGCCGGTACGTGATCTCGATGACGATCAGGACCCTGTCGGTGATCGCCACCGTCCTCCTGTGGAACGTGGAACGCCACGTGGCGATCGTGACGCTCGCGGCGGGTCTGCTGCTGCCCTACATCGCCGTGGTCATCGCCAACGCGGGACGCGAGTCGACCCCCTCGCTGCCCTCGCACTTCGTTCCGGCCCCCGTGCGCCCCGCACTGGAGGCGGGAAACCTCAATAAAACCTCAGATCAATCATGAAGTTCCGGTGCACCCCACCCGGTCCTGCGTGACATACTGCCTACGCGCTCCGCATCCCCCGTCGGAGCGACGGACCGACGCCGGGCAGCTCCCCCCGTGGCTGCCCGGCGTCGCCCTTCCGTTTGTAGGGTTGAGGCCGTGAACTCCCCTGACTTCTTCTCCGGCTCCTCCGGCTCCGAAGCCGACATCCCCACCTGCTCCGCCAAGGGCTGCCGTGACGCGGCGGTCTGGGTCCTGGCGTGGAACAACCCGAAACTGCACGCGCCGGAGCGGCGCAAGACGTGGCTGGCGTGCGAGGAGCACCGCGAACACCTCTCGCAGTTCCTGGGGGTGCGCGGTTTCCTCAAGGACGTCGTGAAGCTCGACGAGTGGGAGCAGCCCGAGGGCTCGGAACGCCGCTGAGGATCCGCCGGGGTCCGCTCGGAACCGCCTGGAGGCGGGCTCGGGCGGGCCGGGACGGCCTCGCAACGGGGTCGCGACGGGCTCGGGGCCGCCCCGTGGCGGCCCCGGCGGCCGGGCCTCAGCCGCCGATCGCCGACATGGGCCGGTCGGGCTGGAGGAAGGACGGGTCGTCGAGGCCGGAGCCGGCCTTCTTCCCCCACATCGCCACCTTCCACAGGCGGGCGATCTCCTCGTCCGGGGCGCCCGAGCGCAGGGCGCCGCGCAGGTCCGACTCCTCGGTGGCGAACAGGCACGTACGGATCTGGCCGTCCGCCGTGAGCCGGGTGCGGTCGCAGGCCCCGCAGAAGGGGCGGGTGACGGAGGCGATGACCCCGACGGTGGCCGGGCCGCCGTCGACCACCCAGCGCTCGGCGGGGGCGGAGCCGCGTTCGTCGGCGCCTTCCTCGGTGAGCGTGAAGCGGGTGCGCAGGGACTGCAGGATGTCCCCGGCGGTGATCATTCCGTCGCGCTTCCAGCCGTGCTGGGCGTCCAGGGGCATCTGCTCGATGAAGCGGAGCTCGTACTCGTTCTCCACGGCCCAGGCCAGCAGCTCGGGGGCCTCGTCCTCGTTGAGTCCCGGCATCAGGACGGCGTTGACCTTGACCGGGGTCAGGCCGGCCTCGCGGGCGGCCGCCATGCCGTCGATGACGTCGTGGTGGCGGTCACGGCGGGTGAGCGTCTTGAAGACCTCGGGGCGCAGGGTGTCCAGGGAAACGTTCACTCTGTCCAGGCCGGCGGCCTTGAGCGCCTGTGCGGTGCGCTTGAGACCGATGCCGTTGGTGGTCAGGGACATCCGGGGGCGGGGCTCCAGGGCCGCGCACTGCTCGACGATCCCGACCAGGCCGGGGCGCAGCAGGGGCTCGCCGCCGGTGAAGCGGACCTCGGTGATCCCGAGGTGGGTGACGGCGATGCGGACCAGCCGGACGATCTCCTCGTCGCTCAGCAGGTCGGATTTGCCGAGCCACTGCAGGCCTTCCTCGGGCATGCAGTACGTGCAGCGCAGGTTGCACCGGTCGGTGAGTGAGACGCGCAGGTCAGTGGCCACGCGGCCGTAGGTGTCGAGAAGCATGGACGGCCCCCTCCCTGTCCGGATCCGTAGAGCTTGGCGCAGTCGCAGGTGAGCGGAAGCGCTGCTTTCGAGCCTACGCGACGGTTGTTACCGGGAGGGAGGCCCAAAGGAACGAGACGTGGCGTGGCCGCGTCGTACGGAACTACGACGCGGCCACGCTGGGTGTTCGGTGGATCTCAGTGAGCCCCTGTTCCGGTGAGGGAGCGGACCTCCAGTTCGGCGAACTTCCGGGGGTCGGCCTCCTCCTTGGACAGTACGGTTCCCAGCCAGCCGAGGAGGAAGCCGAGGGGGATGGAGATGATCCCGGGGTTCTCCAGGGGGAACCAGTAGAAGTCGGCGTCCTTGAACATCGAGGTGGGCTTGCCGGAGACGACCGGTGAGAACAGCACCAGGCCGACCGCCGAGATCAGGCCGCCGTAGATGGACCACAGCGCGCCCTGGGTGGTGAAGCGCTTCCAGAAGAGGCTGTAGAGGATGGTCGGGAGGTTGGCGGAGGCGGCGACCGCGAAGGCGAGCGCGACCAGGCCGGCGACGTTCATGTCGCGGGCGAGGGCCCCGAGGGCGATGGCGACGGCGCCGATGACCACGGTGGACCAGCGCGCGGCGCGCATCTCCTCCTTCTCGGTGGCCCGGCCCTTGCGGATGACGTTGACGTAGATGTCGTGCGCGAAGGACGAGGACGAGGCCAGGGTGAGGCCGGCGACCACCGCGAGGATGGTGGCGAAGGCGACGGCGGAGATGACCGCGAGCAGGACCGCGCCGCCGGTGGAGCCGGCGCCGCCGCCGATCTCCTGGGCGAGCAGCGGGGCGGCGGTGTTGCCGGCCTTGTTGGAGGCCAGGATGTCGGCCCGCTTGAGGAGGGCGGCGGCGCCGAAGCCGAGGGCGATGGTCATCAGGTAGAAGGCGCCGATGATGCCGATGGCCCAGTTCACGGACTTGCGGGCGGCCTTGGCCGTGGGGACGGTGTAGAAGCGGATCAGGATGTGCGGCAGGCCGGCGGTGCCGAGGACCAGGGCGAGGCCCAGCGAGATGAAGTCGAGCTTGGTGAGCCCGTCCTTGCCGTACTTGAGGCCGGGCTCCAGGAACTTCGACCCCTGGCCGCTGTTCTCGGCGGCCTGGCCGAGCAGGGCGGAGATGTTGAAGTCGAACTTCAGCAGCACCAGGAAGGTGATCAGCAGGGCGCCCGCGATGAGCAGCACCGCCTTGACCATCTGGACCCAGGTGGTCCCCTTCATGCCGCCGACGGTCACGTAGACGATCATCAGCAGGCCGACCAGGGCGACGACGGCGACCTTGCCGCCGTCGCTGGTGATGCCCAGGAGCAGCGAGACGAGGACGCCCGCGCCGGCCATCTGGGCGAGCAGGTAGAAGATCGAGACCACGATGGTGGAGGTGCCGGCGGCGGTGCGGACGGGCCGCTGGCGCATCCGGTACGCGAGGACGTCGCCCATCGTGTAGCGGCCGGAGTTGCGCAGCGGCTCGGCGACCAGGAGCAGGGCCACCAGCCAGGCGACGAGGAAGCCGATGGAGTAGAGGAAGCCGTCGTAGCCGAAGAGGGCGATGGCTCCGGCGATGCCCAGGAAGGACGCGGCGGACATGTAGTCGCCGGAGATGGCCAGGCCGTTCTGGAAGCCGGTGAACTGGCGCCCGCCCGCGTAGAAGTCGGCGGCGTCCTTGGTCTGCCGGCCGGCCCAGACGGTGATGACGAGGGTCGCGACGACGAAGAGCCCGAACAGGGTGATGATCAGCGGGCGGTGCTCGCTCGCGCCCGCGGCGACGGTCAGCCGGGAGGCCAGCTGCGGGACGGCGCTCATGCCCCGGCCTCCATCTCCTGCTTGATGGCGCGGGCCTTGGGGTCGAGCTTCGCGGCGGCGTGCCGCGAGTACAGCCAGGCGATCAGGAAGGTCGTCGCGAACTGGGCGAGGCCGAGGACGAGGGCGACGTTGATGTTGCCGAAGAGCTTGGTCCCCATGAAGCCGCCCGCGTAGTTGGACAGCAGCACGTAGAGCAGGTACCAGGCGATGAAGGCCACGGTCAGCGGGAAGGCGAAGGACCGGTAGGAGCTGCGCAGTTCGGCGAATTCGGGGCTCTGCTGGACGCGCGTGAACTCTTCTGCCGAGGGGTGGGCCGGGGCCGGTCCCGCGCCGCCGTGGGGCGGCGCTGCTTCGGTGGTCACGGGGGGTTCTCCTTGTGACGCGGGTGCGGTGGGGACGACGGACAAAACAACCTCCGTGTGGGGGGACGGTGGTGCTGATCCCCCCTGTCAACGGCACGGCCGGCGTGTCGCGACGGTTCAACACCCGGCGATTCTTTGAAAACTGATTCCTCGAACTGATGGCGCAGAAGGGAACGTCAACGCTAGGTTCGCGTGTCATGTACCCGTCCGACGCGACCGCGTGCGGACGGCTTTTTCACGGATGATGTGGAGAACCCATGGCTCATCTGGGACACGGCCGCCGGCGAGTCCTCGCCGTTCCGGTCGGCCTGGCGCTCACCGCCTCGCTCGCCTTCCTGCCCTCGGTCGCGGCCTCGGCCGCACCGCTGAGCGACACGGCGGGCCCGGCCGCGGCCGCGAAGCCCGCCTCCACCACCGGCCCGAAGCTGTCGTACGTGGCGAACCTGACCGCGTACGGCACGGCCAAGCAGGCCAAGAAGGCCATCGAGCAGGCCGGTGGAACGGTGGTGACGTCGTATGAGCAGATCGGCGTCGTCGTCGCACACTCCCAGAACCCCGACTTCGCCAAGCAGCTGCGCACCCAGCGCAGCCTCTTCGTGTCGGTGGGCGCCACCCGGACGGCCCCCCTCCAGACGGTGCAGACCACCGAGGAGGGCACGACCCAGAAGCTGAGCGCGGCGGACGCCGCCAAGGCGGCCGCGCAGGCCGAGCCGGGGCAGGAGCCCCTGGAGTCCAACCAGTGGGACCTGCGCGCGATCAAGGCCGACCAGGCTCACAAGATCAACGATGGCAGTCCGGACGTCACCGTGGGCGTCATCGACACGGGTGTCGACGACACCCACCCCGATCTGGCCGCCAACTTCTCCAAGAGCCAGTCCGCCAACTGCGTGGGCGGCGTCGCCGACACCACGGACGGCGCCTGGCGCCCGTACCCCGACGGCAGTGACCACGGCACGCACGTGGCGGGCACCATCGCCGCCCCGCGCAACGGCATCGGCGTCAGCGGCGTCGCGCCGGGCGTGAAGGTCGCCGGCATCAAGGTGAGCGAGCCCGGGACCAGCCTGTTCTTCACCGAGGCGGTCGTGTGCGGCTTCATGTTCGCCGCCGAGAAGGGGATCGAGGTGACGAACAACAGCTACTACGTCGACCCGTGGATGTTCAACTGCAAGACGGACGACGACCAGAAGGCGCTGGTGGAGTCCCTCACCCGGGCCACCAGGTACGCGGAGCGCAAGGGCGTCCTCAACGTGGCCGCGGCGGGCAACGAGAACTTCGACCTGGCCGCCGACTCGATCCTCGACGAGACCAGCCCGGACGACGCCACCCCCGGGCCCCGCACCATCGACCCCAAGGTCTGCCTGGACCTGCCCGCGCAGCTGCCCGGCGTCGTCACGGTCAGCGCGACCGGCGACAAGGGCCTGCGCTCGTACTACTCCAGCTACGGCCTCGGCGTCGTCGACGTCGCCGCACCCGGCGGCGACAAGTGGCAGATCCCGGCCACCCCCGACGCCAACGGCCGGGTGCTGTCCACCCTGCCGGGCGGCGGCTACGGCTACAAGCAGGGCACCTCGATGGCCACCCCGCACGTCGCGGGCGTCGCGGCCCTGATCAAGAGCGCGCACCCGTGGGCCACGCCCGCGCAGATACAGGCGATGCTCAAGGGCCAGGCCACGAAGACGGCCTGCCCGGACAAGATCTACGACGGCACCGGCAACCTGATCGACGCCGCCACCTGCAAGGCCAAGTGGGGCCAGACCGGCTACTACGGCTCGGGCGTGGTCGACGCGCTCAAGGCCGTCAAGTAGCGACGGTCGCGGGGGGGGGGGGGGGGGGGGGGGTCCCCCCCCCCCCCCCCCCCCCCCCCCCACGCAGGCGAGGAGAACGCCCGCGGCGGGGCGCAACAACCCAGGCAGCGA